>NZ_JBFOFP010000004.1:0-368262 GCF_040887305.1 Enterococcus sp. C57
GTTGAGATTGCCGTAGCAACTTTTATATCATATCAGAGCGACGTTTGTTTGTCAACTCTTTTTTTAAAAGTTTTTTTGACTTCGTTTTATTAGAAGTGTTTCAGCAACTCATTTATCATAACTCGTCGTTTGTTATTTGTCAATAACTTTTTTGAAGTTTTTTTCGATAGAATCAAGCTTCATAAGCTGTCTTTTTTTACGACTCAGTTATCTTATCATGGTGCGATCCCTCTGTCAACAGTTTATTTCAACTATTTTCACTAGCGATCTTTGCTCTTTCGAACAAATAATAATATACCAACAGCAAAAATAAAAGTCAATAAGAAAAAAGCTGTTTTATCAACATTTTTAGCGTAATCGATCGTTCTAATCCTATAAGTGAAAAACGTTCGCTTTTAACCAGTTTTTCATTAATGATAGCCTTCTCAGCACTGTGATTGTTCAGTTTTCTATTTATGAGCCACTTCACTTAGCTCTTACCTTCTAAAATTTTCCTTAACAAAGTGTTGCTTTTATCTATTTAGACATTTTTTTGCTAGAATGAATAGTAAATAGTATCATTCTAACTCTGGAGGAACAATCTATGAAAATATTAATTGCTGATGATGATAAAGAAATTGTTGAATTACTAAGTATTTATGTTCACAATGAAGGATACGAAGCTGTTAAGGCTTATGATGGGAAAGAAGCATTATCAAAGATTCGAACGATACCTGATATTGAGTTATTGATTTTGGATATTATGATGCCTGAAATGGATGGCATGCAGGTCGTTAAAGAATTACGAAAGGAATCGCAAATACCGATTATCATGTTGACAGCAAAAACAACCGATATGGATAAAATTAAAGGGCTTGTTGCTGGTGCTGATGATTATGTTACAAAACCATTTAATCCTTTAGAAGTTATGGCACGCGTAAAATCTTTGCTTCGTCGAACAAAAATGCAAATCACACCGGATCAACCGGATATATTAGAAGTAAACTCTTTGATTATTAACAAAGATTCCCATGAAGTAAAAACAATTGATGGGAAAGAGATTCAGCTTACAGCATTAGAATTTGGGATTCTATACTTATTAGCAAGTCATCCTAATCGTGTGTTCAGTGCAGATGAAATCTTTGAGCGTGTATGGAAACAAGAAAGTATTGTTTCCGCAAAAACTGTTATGGTCCATGTTAGTCATTTGAGAGATAAGATCGAAGAAGCAACTGGTGGAGAAAAAGTCATTCAAACCGTTTGGGGAGTGGGCTATAAAATTGATGCAAGATAAAAAAAGAGGAACAGAAAAACGGCGACGAATCAATCTAACTTCTAAGGAAATCAGTGAGTTATTAGCAGAAGGTATTATCACCGTGATTCTCCTTCTACTATTAAATGTTGCGATTTTGGTTGTCCTTACTTCAATAATTAGTAGTTCCCCTTCATTGACTAATGCGATTTGGGATTCAAAAAATATTTTTGCTCAACGATTGAATAGTGATTTATTTTGGAACGGTCGAAATTTTCTGATTCCCCTTTTCTTTCTTTTAGATATCGGCGTATTATACTGGCGGTTGATCCGTCGCTACCGACAAATGCAACTACGTCATATTATTAGCGAGCTTCACTATATCGCTAATGGTAATTATGACCATCGAATCCCTTTTGAATTAACAGGTGATCTTAGTCGTGTAGTAACAAGCATTAATGGTTTAGTCGATAGTACAGTAGCTGCGATCGAAGATGAACGGAAAATTGAAAAATCAAAAGATGAATTGATTACTAATGTGAGTCACGATATCCGTACCCCTTTAACCTCTATTATTGGTTACTTAGGATTAATCGAAGATGGCCAGTATCAAACAAAAGAGGATCTTTTGAAGTATACCCATACAGCTTATATCAAAGCAAAACAAATGAAATTACTAGTGGATGATCTTTTTGAGTATACTAAAGTCAGACAACCAGCTGTTCCGGTCAATTTTTCGGCTTTTGATCTGATCCAGCTAATTGAACAACTAGCTGCTGATTTTGAATTAGAAGCATCAAAAAAACATATCCAAATCCTTGTATCATCACAGGTTCCATCATTAACTATGGATGGGGACACTGAAAAACTAGTTCGTGTCTTTAATAATTTACTGACGAATGCTTTAAAATACGGCAAAGGCGCTACAAAAATTGTCATTGAAGTCGAAAAAGTTGGCTCAGAAGTCGTTGCGACAGTAAAAAACAATGGAGCTATGATTCCTCGAGAATCAATCGATAATCTTTTTGACCGTTTTTACCGAGTAGAAGAGTCTCGTTCACAAGAAACCGGTGGGACGGGTTTAGGTTTAGCCATTGCTCAAAGTATCGTTGCTTTACATGGTGGTTATATTTATGCTAAATCTGATAAACAATGGACTTCATTCATCATGCATCTCCCAATAAAAAGAAATGAAAAATTACCAATCAAAAGTCAGGAACATATTGACGAAAATTAAAATATCCGATATTCTTATTACAATCATTTCTATATATCATATCTATATAGCACAGAACCCAGTACATTTTATTTTTTTCAAGAGAGCTGATGGATGGTGTAAATCAGCAAAAAATAAGTTGGAAGTTCCAGTTCTTTGATGTGTACCTTTCGAAATAAGAAAGGTCGGCAAAACAGCCGTTATCTGTTAACAAGAGCAGCATATTTATATGTTGAACTCGGGTGGTACCGCGAATGTTAGACCGATTCGTCCCAAGATAATTGAGGGATGGATTGGTCTTTTTTTTATTATATTTAAGGAGGAATTGCAATGTTAGATGTAAAAATGATGCGTCAAAATTTTGATTATGTCCAAGAAAAATTAATGACTCGTGGGGTCAAAAAAGAAACCTTAGCTGAATTTATGGAATTAGATGAAAGTCGTCGAAAATTACTTGTTAAAACGGAAGAATTAAAAAAATATCGTAATGATGTTTCAGCAGAAATTGCACAATTAAAACGGAACAAAGAAGATGCAACAGCTAAAATCAATGAAATGAAAGAAGTTGGGGGCAACATTAAAGCCCTTGATGAAGAAGTAGCGCAAGTAGATGAAAAGTTACATCAAATTGCGACTACCTTACCAAATTTACCAGATGATTCTGTACCTGTTGGAAAAGACGAAGAGGACAACGTGGAAGTTCGTCGTTGGAACACGCCTCGTAATTTTTCATTTGAACCGAAACCACATTGGGAAATCGCTGAAAACTTAGGTATCTTAGACTTTGAAAGAGGGGCAAAAGTTTCTGGAAGTCGTTTTGTTTACTATAAAGGATTAGGCGCTCGCTTAGAACGTGCCGTTTATAACTTTATGCTAGATCAACACATCTATGAACATGACTATACAGAAATGATTACTCCTTATATCGTAAATAGTCGGGCTATGTTCGGAACTGGGCAATTTCCTAAGTTTAAAGAAGATGTTTTCCAATTAGAAGATACAGATTTGACATTGATCCCAACAGCGGAAGTTCCATTAACAAACTATTACAACGATGAGATCTTAGATGGGCAAGATTTACCGATTTATTTCACTGCTCTTAGTCCCGCATTTCGTTCGGAAGCAGGGAGTGCCGGCCGTGATACCCGAGGATTGATTCGTTTACACCAATTTAATAAAGTAGAAATGGTCAAATTCTCTGATGCAGAACATTCTTATGATGAGCTAGAAAAAATGACAGCCGATGCTGAAGATATTCTACAAAAATTACATTTACCTTACCGTGTAGTAGCATTATCTACTGGAGATATGGGCTTCTCTGCTGCCAAAACATATGACTTAGAAGTATGGATCCCTGCACAAGAAACATATCGTGAAATCAGCTCATGTTCAAACTGTGAAGATTTCCAAGCACGACGCGCAATGATCCGTTACCGTGATGAAGACGGAAAAATCCACTATGCTCATACACTGAATGGTTCAGGACTTGCAGTCGGCCGAACTGTCGCAGCGATCCTTGAAAACTACCAAAATGAAGATGGATCAGTGACTGTTCCAGAAGTATTAGTTCCTTACATGGGAAATTTAAAAGTGATAAAGTAGACCACCTTGTCTTATTTATATAAAGATGTCATGAAATAAGCGGTCAGCTCCTCGCTTATTGTTGAGGAGTTGCTTCTTGAACGCCGTTTATTCGTTTTTAGAGATACTAGAAGAGCCTGAGACAAGTTTTGTCCCAGGCTCACTAATCTTAATATGTTTATTTTCTTTTTAAAAAGGACTATTACCCCACTCTCTTCTTGTTCAGAAGTTCTGTAATTTACCGGCTTTTTTATAATTTTCTTATAATTATAGAGGTATTATGCCCACCAAAGCCAAAACCATTTGAAAGAATAATATTTGCTTGATGATGAATTTTATTATTGGGAATATAATTCAAATCACAATCTTCATCAGGTTCTGTCAGGTTAATAGTTGGTGGTAAAATATTATACTCCATCGCTTTCAAGCTAATCACTGCTTCAATGCCTCCTGCTGCACCTAATAGATGTCCTGTTGAGGACTTTGTAGAGCTAATCAATAATTGTTCAGCATGCTTTCCAAAAACCTTTTTGATTGCTCGACTTTCACTAATATCTCCAACTTTAGTACCTGTTGCATGCGCATTTATATAATCAATTTCATTTGCACTAATTTTCCCCATTTCAAGTGCTTTTTGGATGGCACGACTGGCTCCTTCTGAATGAGGTGTAGTCATATGATAAGCATCTGAAGTCATCCCGTATCCGATAATTTCACCTAAAATTTTCGCTCCGCGTGATCTTGCATGTTCGAATTCTTCTAAAAAAACGATCCCAGCTCCTTCTGACATGACAAAGCCATCCCTATTTTTGTCAAAAGGTTTCGAAGCTAAATTCGGTTGCTCATTCCTCGTAGATAAAGCTTGCATTTGGTTGTACCCAGCAAAAGCAATAGGTACAATCGAAGCTTCTGCTCCACCTGCAAGTATTGCTTCACTTAGCCCATATTTAATTCTAAGAAATGCTTCTCCTATCGCTTGATTTCCCGAAGCACAAGCTGAAATAGGACACAAAGTCACATCTTTAAATCCAGTCTTAATTGATACGAAACCTCCCGCTATATTGCCTATTGACTTAGGAACTACTAAAGGAGAAACACGATTACTTCCTTTCTTTTCCATAATGTTTTGATTTTCAATTAAAGAGTGAATACCACCTATTCCTGTACCAATCATAACGCCACATTTTTCCAAATCAAAATCCTTATGATCAAAACTCGCTTCAGATAGCGCTTGCATAGAACTGATTACTGAAAAATGAGTGAAACGATCTGTTCTCTTGATCTCTTTTTGATTAAGATACTGGTCAATCGCATAATCAGAAATAACTCCACCAATCCTTGTTTCTAAATTACTAAATTCCTCTGCTTCTATCTTTTTTATCCCAGAAATACCATTACTCACATTTGTCCATAACTCTTCTGCATTTTTTCCAGAAGAAGAGATAGTTCCCCTTCCAGTTATAACTACTCTTTTTATCATCTTATAAACTCCTTACTATCATAAAATAACAAAATATAAATATAACTCAGATATATTCTAACATATTAAAAAATCTTAACTATATAGTAATTTAACTAAAAAAAACAAAAATTTGTTATTAAAACATAATTTTTTTAATAAATTTATCGTAAAAAATGCTTATTAGCTCCTTAACCGCTCAACTTCACAGTGGTTTAAATTTATACAACAGCAGCTTAGTGGTCACTCTTATTTGGATATTGAGCAAAAACAACATAGTCAGACGAAAAAAAGTCATCAATCTTAAAATTTAGAAAAACAAATTTTAAGATTGACGACTTTTTTACTTTAAAAACAATGCTCTAAGTATTCTACTTATTTCGAATATTCACTTGACTCCTAAAGCGGAATATGTTGAGTCTTTTTCCCTTAATTGATTAAGATTCTACTGAATAGTTAGGTGCTTCTTTTGTGATTTGGACATCATGTGGATGGGATTCTTTCAACCCATTGCCACTCATTTGGATGAATTGTGCTTCGTCACGCAATTGTTTCAAGTTGCCTGCCCCAACATAACCCATACCAGATTTTAATCCACCGATCATTTGGAAGATAATATCCGCAACGCTTCCTTTGTAGGCCACACGTCCTTCGATTCCTTCTGGTACTAATTTATTCGCTTCATTGACGCTACCTTGGAAATAACGATCTTTTGAACCTTTTTCCATTGCGCCCAATGAACCCATACCACGATAAGTTTTAAAACGTCGGCCTTGGAAAATCTCAAATTCACCTGGAGATTCATCTGTACCTGCCAACATACTACCTAACATGACGGCATGCCCTCCAGCAGCTAATGCTTTGACGATATCACCTGAATATTTGATTCCGCCATCAGCAATAATTGCTTTGCCATATTGTCGTGCGACAGAAGCAGCATCATAAATTGCTGTTAATTGTGGTACACCTACACCGGCAACCACACGTGTTGTACAAATTGATCCTGGTCCGATACCGACTTTTACGACATCCACACCCGCATCATATAATGCTTTTGTTGCTTCCGCTGTCGCTACGTTACCGGCAATCAAAGTAGCATCTTTAAAGGTAGAACGAATTTCTTGGATTTTACGAATCACTCCAGCGCTATGACCATGTGCTGTATCAATAACGATCGCATCTGCTCCTGCTTCCAACAAGGCACCTGCACGCTCAAATGTATCACTTGTTACACCAACAGCAGCAGCTACAAGTAGACGTCCATGTTCATCTTTGGCAGCGTTGGGAAATTCAATCACTTTTTCAATATCTTTGATTGTGATCAATCCACTTAAACAACCATCGTTGTCAACGATAGGTAATTTTTCAATTTTATGTTTTTGCAATATTTTTTCTGCGTCTTTTAGAGAAGTACCGACTGGGGCTGTTACTAAGTTTTCTTTGGTCATCACATCATTGATTTCCATATGATAATCAGTTACAAAGCGCATGTCACGGTTCGTAATAATACCAACAAGTTTTCTGTTTTCTAAAGTCTCAACGATCGGTACACCGCTAATTCGATATTTGCTCATCAATTCTTCTGCATCTGCTACAAGATGTTGCGGTGTTAAGAAAAATGGATCAATGATCACACCACTTTCAGAACGTTTGACTTTGCGCACTTCGTCTGCTTGTTGACTAATTGTCATATTTTTATGAATAACACCTAATCCACCTTGTCTAGCCATCGCAATAGCCATCTTACTATCAGTTACAGTGTCCATACTTGCACTGATGATCGGGATATTCAACTTAATATTTTTTGCTAATTGTACACTCATATCCACTTCGTTTGGTAACACGTGACTTTCTGCTGGTATCAGTAAGACATCATCGAAAGTAAACCCTTTTTTCGTGAACTTTGTTTCCCAGTTGGACATTTTTAGTACCACTCCTCTAGTTTTTAGTTTATCTATTAAAATAATCGATTTTTTCTATTAAGTCAACCGTCTTCCCATAATCCGGACTGTTTCTAAGAATATCCTTATTATAAGCGCTTCCATTACAAGTCATATATGGTTAATAACGAGAAACTCTTTTAAGAGAAGCTACTGATTAAATTTACCAAGTTTCTCAAATCTTTGTTCTTTCTGTTTTAACCATTTCTCCATAAAAAATAAGAGACCACTATTCAAAACAAACAACTGTTTCAAATAATGATCCCTCATCATTGATATACATCGAATCGTACTTTAACGAATTATCTTCTAGGTACAGATAAACTTCCAACGATTCCATATTTTTTCTTCATGTAATAACGCAAAGCTAGTGCAGCAGCCCCAATAATGATGATAACTACTGGATCTAACAACGGATTCAGTACTGGAGGAAGAAGTGTGGTAGCGGAAAAGGCAACCACCCAGACCAATGTAGTTCCAGTTAAGATCAACAATGTTTTACCCATACCTGGCTTTTTACTACGATCTGCTCCCGGATACTCATATTGATAAATGTATTTATACATCAGGTAAAATACCCAACCACCAACAGCTGATCCAAAGACCAAAGTTGTGATTCCATAAGCTGGCGTTGTTCCACGTGAAAACAATCCGGTAATAGCAATCATGATACTCAACAAACCTAATAACAGGAATGTATTGTCTAGCCACATCAATAGTGGTTTAGAATTTACCTTTGCTTCAACTGGTTTGTTGATAATTGCTTCAGTTCTTTCAGAAACAGTTCCAAATAATTGTCTGGCTGTTTTTCCACCTTTTTGTTCAGACACTAAGGTTGGAAGGATGTCATGAAGTGCTTTTACCTTTTCCTCTTCGGATAGATTAGCTGCTTCTAAAGATTTTTTTAAGTCAAAAATATATTGTTGGTTTCTTTTAGTTAATTTTTCTTCTAATTGATTGTTTTCTTTTACAATTTCACGTAATTGTTCTGATTCCATGATCTAAATAGTCCTCCTTAGCCGCTACTTTAACGGTTGTCACAAAAGACATTCTAACATACTATACGTATCGTTTGATAGCCCTTTTATACATTAAAACGGAATAACATAACGTCGCCATCTTGGACTACATAGTCTTTACCTTCTAGACGAACACGGCCAGCTTCTTTGGCAGCATGCATATTTCCATAATGATCTAGATCTTCAAAAGAAACAGTTTCCGCACGGATAAATCCACGCTCAAAGTCTGAATGGATAATCCCAGCTGCTTGAGGTGCTTTGATGCCTTTTTTAAATGTCCAAGCCCGAACTTCTTGTTCTCCTGCTGTAAAGTACGTAGCTAATCCTAGCAAATCATAAGCTGCACGAATTAATTGATCTAATCCAGACTCTTCAATTCCTAAAGCTTCTAAGAATTCTGCTTTATCTTCTTCGTCTAGTTCAGCAATTTCTTCCTCTGCACGTGCGCTGACTACGATAACTTCTGCATTTTCTTCGGCAGCAAAATTACGTACAGCTTGAACGTAGCGATTCGTATCGCTATCTGCTACTTCATCTTCTGCAACGTTTGCTACATATAAGATTGGTTTGGTAGTCAATAAAAACAATGATTTAACGATTTTTTGTTCTTCGTCCGTAAATTCGATAGAGCGAGCTGAACGGCCTTCTTCTAAGACTGGCTTGATTTTATCTAAAACAGCTAATTCAGCAACTGCATCTTTGTCTTTCGTTTTTGCGATTTTTGCTACTCGAGTATAGCGTTTAGTGATCGATTCCAGATCTGCCAATACTAATTCTAGATTGATCGTATCAATATCCGCTAATGGGTCAACTCGTCCTTCAACATGTGTGATGTTGTCATCATCGAAACAACGGACCACATGACAAATCGCATCAACTTGGCGGATATGACTTAGAAATTGATTTCCCAAGCCTTCCCCTTTACTTGCACCTTTAACGATTCCTGCAATATCCGTAAATTCAAATGTTGTTGGCACGGTTTTTTTAGGATGAACAAGTTCAGTTAAGCGTTGTAAACGCCAATCGGGAACTTCTACCATTCCTACATTCGGATCAATGGTTGCAAAAGGATAGTTCGCTGCTTCTGCTCCAGCTTTGGTGATTGCGTTAAATAAAGTTGATTTACCGACATTGGGTAATCCAACAATTCCAGCAGTTAATGCCATAGATTTATTCACTCTTTCTCTGCATTTTTTTCAAGTACTTTTTTTAATTTTTTCTCAAATTCTCGACGAGTCATCATAACGATGTGCCCGCAATTGACGCATTTGATTTTGATGTCCGCTCCCATGCGGATGATTTCCCAACGGTTGGTCTGACAAGCATGAGGTTTTTTCATTTCAACAATATCATGTAAGTCGTACATAAAAGTCCCCTCCTTTAGTCATTTCTCTTAAGAACGGTTCCCACGTCTTTTTGATATTCATATAGTGATCGTAAAAATTAAGGTTGATTGGTCTGAATTGAACGCTTCTTTCCTATTACTTATTCTTCATCGAATTGAATATTAAGGATATCAAGGATTCTTGTCAAATCATTTTGCGAAAGGTACTCAATTTCAATCTTTCCTTTACCGTCTTTTTCTTGGATAGCAACACTTGTACCAAACTTATCCATCAAGCGGTCTTCACTTTCACGTATATAATAAGGCTTTTCTTTTGCTAGTCGAGGGATTTTCTTTTTTTCTTTCCCATCGTTTTGATTTAATTGCGAAACAATTTGTTCCAACTGACGAACCGTTAGATTTTCCATAACTGCTCGATTCGCTAATTTTAGAATCAAACTTTTGTTTTTTAGACCTAATAAGGTACGAGCTTGTCCCATCGATAATCGTTGATCTTGGACCATTTCCTTCACTAAATCAGGTAACGTTAACAGACGGAGATAGTTTGCGATATATGGACGACTTTTACCTAAGCGTTTCGCCACTTCTGCTTGCGTAAGTTTAAGATTTTTCATCAGCATATCATAGGCTTCAGCTTCTTCTAATGGATTCAAGTCTTCACGTTGCAAGTTTTCCAAAACAGCGACTTGCATCATTGCTTCTTCATCAAAGTCACGAACAATTGCAGGGATGGTCGCTTTTTCTGCTAACTTAGAAGCTCGGAAACGACGTTCACCAGCAATGATTTCATATCCTTTTACTGCCGAACGACGGACGATAATCGGTTGAAACACGCCTGATTGCTCAATGGAGTTTGCCAATTCTTGAAGCGAGACTTCTTCAAATGTTTTACGTGGTTGATAAGGGTTAGGGCGTAATTCGTTTAGTGGTAATTGTACAACTGTTTCATCTTCAACATCCACAGTTTCTAAATTCTCTAAATCTTGAAATAACGCATCGATCCCTCGTCCTAATCCTTTACTTTTCTTCACGGTTAACCACTTCCTTTGCCAATGCTTGGTAAACTTCAGCTCCTCTAGAACGTGGATCATAATCAATGATCGGCATTCCATGACTTGGTGCTTCTGAAAGACGAATATTTCTTGGAATAATCGTTTCATAGACCTTCTCACGGAAATACTTTCGGACTTCTTCCACGACTTCATTTCCTAAGTTCGTACGTGCATCATACATTGTAAGTAAGACGCCTTCAATCTCCAATTCTGGATTGAAATGCTTTTGAACTAAACGAACTGTATTGAGTAATTGACTCAATCCTTCTAATGCATAATATTCACATTGCACTGGGATCAGAATAGAATCGCTAGCTGTAAATGAATTAATAGTCAAATGACCTAATGAAGGTGGGCAATCAATCAGAATATAATCATATTGATCGTTCACTTCGGCTAAAGAACCTTTCAAGCGAGACTCTCTGGCCATCATTGAAGTTAATTCGATTTCTGCTCCTGCTAATTGAAGAGTGGCAGGCACAATACTCAAATTTTCATGTTCGGTAACAAGAGTTGCTTCGGCAATCGGTAGCTCATTGACTAAGACATCATAAATATCTTGAGTAACATCTGGTTTTCGAATACCGACACCACTTGTGGCATTGCCTTGTGCATCCATATCCACTAACAAGACTCTTTTACCAAGACTAGCTAAGCAAGCACCTAAGTTAACAGTGGTCGTCGTTTTACCTACGCCACCTTTTTGGTTTGCAACAGATATTATTTGTGCCATCTCTTCTCCTCCTACTTGATTGGTTGCTTATTTGGCATACCAGGTTTTCTTGGGTATTTTTTCGGGGTGACTTTCTTCTTTTGGATTACCAAAATATGTCGCTTGTCAGATATTTTCGGTAATTCTATCGCATCTTCTTTGATAAACTTTCCCCCTAAGATCGCGATCGCATGCTTGGCTTCTATTAGTTCTTCTTCGCTTTTTGCAGCTTTCAGCGCATAAAAGTATCCTTCTTGTTTCACTAGAGGCAAACATAGTTCTGCTAAAACATTCAATCTTGCTACAGCGCGAGCAGTTACTAAGTCAAATGAAGCTCGGAATTGAGGATTTTGACCAAATGTCTCGGCACGATCGTGATGAAGTGCCGCTGTGATACCAAGTTCTTTTGTTAATTCCGTTAAGAAGTTGATTCGTTTATTCAGTGAATCAACGATCGTGATCTGTAAGTTAGGAAACGCAATTTTCAGTGGGATACTCGGAAAACCTGCGCCTGAACCTACGTCGCAAAGTGAAAGAGGCTGAGAAAAGTCCACCTCAAAAGCTAACGTTAATGAATCATAGAAATGCTTCAAATAAACGTCATTTTTTTCCGTGATGGCTGTTAAATTCATTTTTTCGTTCCACTCAACTAACCACTGATAGTAACGTTCAAATTGACTCATTTGTTGATCAGATAAATGGATGTCTTTATCTGCCAATGCTTGACGAAATTCTTCTGGTGTCATAATTAATCCTTTCATTGTGAAACAGCAATTGTTTCACGAAATCTCTTTTTACTTTAACGCAAAATGAATCGAGTTGCAATCTTTCTACCGGTAAATTTATAGGAGGTTTTAAAAAATTAAAAAGGAAGCACTAGGAAGTACACATCCTTCTATATGTAAGTAATTAAAAAAAAATAAATGCCTTAACTAGGTTATCTCTAATTTTTAACGCTAGTTGATTTTTTATTCAAATTTAAACAAAAAATGAACACATATCAAATGTATGGATTAAAAAAATCAGCTCGTCTTTGATCCTCACTTCAAAAACGAACTGGTTTTTTTTATTGTATATACTTTTATTTATTATTTTGTCTCTAATTTTCTCCGCACAACATTGAGATAGTGCTGTAACCCAACAGTCATGACCCATGCAGCACCTAAACCAATAAAACTTCCGATCACGATTCCCAAAAAGCGATATTCGATCAAGGATATCAAGTAGGCCCCACGAATTAGTGTCGATAACATCAGTGCCATCGGATTAAGAAAAATGTTGGCAACCGCATAATTTCTAGCAACCAAAAATTGTGAGATACCGTAAAGAAAAGTGATCAGAAAAATCGTTTGTAACTGAGTAAATGGTACAAAGGATAAAACAGCCGACACACATAAGCCCCCCATGGAACCAATCAAATATTGTACTTGCCGATGTTTCATTGCATCCAAATTCTCAGCTAAAAGAATAGAAGCACAAGAAAGAGTTAACCAGTAAGGATTGTGCAACTGCAATCCGTGACTAATATAGACGGAAAGAAATAAAGCAACACTGTAGAAAACAGAATCAATAATCACTAACGGTTCTTCTTGGAATCTCTCTTTTAAAGAGATTTGTTCAATGGCTTGTTCTGGACGTGAATCAAGTAACTTGGTGATAACTGCAGCGATCAATGAAAACATGACCCCTATGAAAAAATAAAGAGAAACCATTGGCAAATGATCAATCGGTAACTGCATACTTGTTCCCATCGCCGAAAGCATCGCAAAAAATAAGCCACCTGGTTTTGAAATATGGAACAACCGCAAAATAAACCGGCTGGCAAAAGCCACTACAGCTACAGCAAAAGGTTCCAACCATAAAACATAGGTTGATAACATTCCTAATACAAAAGCAAATAAAAGTCCACAGCCAATGAAAAACATGCGCTTAATTAAATGTTTCATGGGTATATTTTGATAATAGAAAAAAGTAAAAATCCCTAATGAAGAAAAACTTGAAATCAAGAAATTCTGGTTTATGTATCCTAACCATAGTACGATAAAAATCAATAGCATAAGGTTCATGATACGAAATGGGTTATCTTGAATCTTATTAAAACGAAAATAAGTTTTGAACAACCAATCGCTCCTTTCTTCTATCTTTATTTAGATGTTGAGGCTCCAATGTTTCGCTCTCGTTTCTATCAACATCATTTAGTATAACAACAATTTCTTTATTTTTCATAAAAAATAAGTGGGGGTTGAGACAAAAGTGTTTAGCATCAAGAAAGAAGAAAGAATTTCCAGAAATTGACAGAAAACACAAACACTAGTTTCTGCTGTTGATTGTTACCTACTTGATGCTTCTCAAATTTTTGGCTCAATCTATAAATAGGAGGGACTCGAGAATTACGAGGTAATTTCCCATCAATTCTAGCTCAACCTACCCAATTGAATTGTGTCCTGAAAAAAGGAGATTTACGCCATCAAAAAATGGACAAAAAGCAAAATACTTCCTGTCCATTGATGGTGCTAAGATTTCTCTTTACTGGTATCGTTGCTAAAAAGACGAAAAAACTATCTTCTAGAGATTCCAACAGGAGTATCTAGCTCTAAGAAATAAGCCGGAGAATCCAAAAATAGTTCCTCCTATTTTTTGAAATCTTCGGCTAATTTTCCAATGGAGCTACTTATGGAAAACCGTAAATCAGAGGTTTTCCACTTTCGCAATCTTCCCTTGTTCGATGTAGACCATCAAAATACTTAGATCAGCGGGGTTTACACCACTGATACGGCTAGCTTGAGCAATGGTTTCTGGTTGGATTTTTTGTAGTTTTTGTTTTGCTTCTGTAGCCAATCCATTAATTGCTGCGTAGTCGATATTTTCTGGTATTTTTTTGGCTTCCATTCGTTTTAATTTTTCTACTTTTTCAAGTGCTTTTTTAATGTATCCTTCGTACTTGATCTGAATTTCAACTTGTTCAATTTCTTTCGCTGTCAATGCTTCATTTTCCGGAATAAACAACATTAAATCGCTGTAGCTAATTTCAGGTCGCTTCAAAAAGTCACTCGCTAAAACCCCGTCTTTTAATGGCGCAGCATTGATAGTTGCCAAAAATGCTTGGACTTCTTCTGTCGGTTTGATCCGGACAGTCATCAAACGTTTAATTTCTGCTTCAACAGCAGCTTTCTTTTTCAGATAAGCTTGGTATTGGTCTTCTTTGACTAAACCTACTTGGTGTCCCATCTCCGTCAAACGTAGATCTGCATTGTCATGACGCAATAATAAACGATATTCAGCACGTGAAGTGAGCAAGCGATAAGGTTCATTGGTTCCTTTAGTCACTAGGTCATCAATCATAACACCAATATAACCGTCACTGCGTTTGATGATCAAAGGCTCTTTTCCTTGGACTTTGAGCGCTGCATTGATTCCAGCAATCAGCCCTTGGCCCGCTGCTTCTTCATAACCACTAGTCCCATTCGTTTGACCTGCAGTATAAAGGTTTTCGATGACTTTCGTTTCGAGCGTTGGACGTAATTGATGGGGTTCGACAACGTCATATTCGATCGCATATCCCGTACGCATCATTTCAACTTTTTCCAGTCCTGCGATAGAGTGTAGCATATCCACTTGGACATCTTCTGGTAATGAAGTCGATAATCCTTGAACGTATACTTCTTCCGTATGCAAGCCTTCTGGTTCTAAAAACAATTGATGTCTTGGTTTATCTGCAAAACGTACGATCTTATCTTCAATCGATGGACAATAGCGAGCGCCCACACCTTCAACGATTCCAGTAAACATCGGTGCACGATGCAAGTTATCACGTATGATTTTATGAGTCGTTTCACCGGTATAAGTCAACCAGCAAGATTCTTGTTCTAAGTTGTACGCACTATCTGGCGTGCTAAAACTAAAATGATTTGGTTCTTTATCGCCAGGTTGCTCTTCAGTCACTGAATAATCAATCGTACTTGATTTAACCCGAGGAGGTGTTCCTGTTTTGAAACGATCAATCGCAAAACCTAATTCTTTTAGATTATTAGCTAATCCAACAGAAGGTTGTGAATTGTTGGGTCCAGATGAATACTTCAATTCTCCGATGATGATTTCACCTCGTAAAGCTGTGCCAGCAGTAATGACGACAGCTTTCGCTTGGTAGCAAGCGCCAGTTGATGTCACCACACCTCGACAAACACCCTCTTCGACGATTAATTCTTCGACGATTCCTTGACGCAACGTCAAATTAGGTTCTTTTTCTATCGTATGCTTCATTTCTGCGGAATAAGCATGCTTGTCTGCTTGCGCTCTTAAAGCACGCACAGCAGGACCTTTTCCTGTGTTTAACATTCTCATTTGAATGTACGTTTTATCGATATTTTTACCCATTTCGCCACCAAGAGCATCGATTTCTCTCACTACGACACCTTTTGCTGGTCCTCCGACTGAAGGGTTACATGGCATGAACGCTACCATGTCTAGATTGATAGTTAGTAATAACGTTTTTGAGCCCATTCTGGCTGCAGCCAACGCTGCTTCTGAACCAGCATGTCCTGCCCCTACAACGATGACGTCATAAGTATCTGCTTGATAATGATTCAAGTACATTTCCTCCTTTTATTTTCCTAAACAGAATTGACTGAATAATTGAGTGATTAATTCATCTTGTACACTGTCTCCAACGACTTCCCCTAAGTAGTCCCAACAGCGTGTCATATCGATTTGAACAAGATCTACAGGCATACCTGCTTCAATCCCAGCAACTACTTCTGCTAATGAAATTGATGCTTTTTCAAGTAGAGCAATATGTCTGGTATTTGATACATACGTAGCATCTCTTTCACCGGTTTGCCCACCAAAGAATAAATCAGCGATAGCTGTTTCTAATTGATCTAAACCATCATTTTTAGCCACAGAAACGGCAAACACCGGTTCATCTTCTAACCATTGATCAAGTTCTTCTTTTTCTAACTTTTGCGGCAAATCTGTTTTATTTAAAAGTACAATCCGTTTCAAACCCTTAGTAGCTTCTAAAAGCTGCTCGTCTTCTCTGGTCAGTGGCTCACTTTGATTCAAAACCAATAAAATCAAATCCGATTCAGATAATGCTTTTCGACTTCTTTCTACCCCGATCTGTTCAACGAGATCTTCTGTTTCGCGGATTCCAGCTGTATCAATTAATTTCAATGGTACACCACGAACGTTCACGTATTCTTCGATGACATCTCGTGTCGTTCCCGCAATATCTGTTACAATTGCTTTTTCTTCTCGCAATAAGTGATTCAACAAGCTTGATTTTCCGACATTTGGACGACCGATGATAGCTGTACTTAATCCTTCACGCAAGACTTTTCCTTGTTTCGATGTAGCAAGTAAAGCTTGGATCCTTTGTTGGATCATCGTCGCTTTTTCAAGCAATAATCGTGTAGTCAATTCTTCCACATCATCGTATTCAGGATAATCGATATTGACTTCTACTTGTGCTAATGTTTCTAAGATCTCTTGTCTTAATGAACGAATCAACGAAGAAAGATTGCCATCTAATTGATTTAAAGCTAAGCCCATTGCTTTGTCCGTTTTCGCCCGAATTAAATCCATCACGGCTTCTGCTTGAGAAAGATCTACACGACCATTTAAGAAAGCTCTTTTTGTAAATTCTCCAGGTTCAGCTAGTCTTGCTCCTTCTCGTAATAGCAGTTGTAAAATTTGATTTACGACTACGATCCCACCATGACAATTGATTTCAACGACATCTTCACGAGTAAATGTTTTAGGTGCTAACATAACAGAAACCATAACTTCATCAATGATCTGTTCATTCTTCGGATCAGTAATATGCCCATAATGAATCGTATGACTAGGTACTTCCAATAAGCTTTTCTTGCCACAACGATAGACTTTATCTGCTAACGCTACCGCTTGGTCTCCACTAAGTCGAACAATACTGATCGCTCCTTCTCCTGGTGGGGTAGAAATTGCAGCAATCGTATCAAATTCTAAAGTAATTTCAGCCATTTTTTCACTCCCTTTTTAATTTTACGCACAAAAAAAGTGCCCACTTCACCCTTTACAATAAATGGTGAACTTCGCACTTTGACTGCTTGTCCATGATTAAATTCTGAACATAGGTTATCATATTTAGTTACAAGACACAAGTATTGAAAATAGAGAACTCTGACAACTTCTTCTTTTTTACAATATCGTAAAAATTTTTTTCATTTATACATTCATTCTGATTTGAGGATATTGTACATTCTTTTTATTTCATCCTTTGTATCGTCGCGTTCCTTTTCACGACTATTCAACATAAAAAATAGCCATTCAAAACAAATCGCTATCTCATCTCAGTTCTACAAAAAAACACACGAAGGCTAACCTCCATGTGCTTTTTCTATCAAAGTAAGACTACTTAAGCATCGTATACTCCGATAAGAATGATTTCTAATAAAATATACTTTGTTTAAAAAAGTTTGTCAATGTGATTCCTAAAAACAACCACGCATATCAACCTTTAAATTTTGCTTTTTCCTCAATATAACCGATCTTCTATGAATGATTAAATGAATTTTCAACTATAGGATAAAACGACATTTATTTTATCCCTATTCAGGAGGGTTTACCTCTATCTTTCTAATCCAGAACTTGATATTTCCAATCCAGAGTTTGGTCTTTCTGTTTTTTTCTTTTTTGAAACTTTTTTATTTATAGTATTAATTCTTTTCTTAGCTTCAGGACTAGATTTTGATTCATTTTTATTTACAGCAGCAACTTTTCTCAGGTATTCTTCACCCGTTTTTCTATTATGTAACTCGTTTTTAACATCTTTCTGATTTATAAGAAACTGGTTTGTAAGCACGTCTCCAACTTTTTCTCCAGCTTCATTTACAACATCTATTAACAATTCTTTTTTTACTATTTTCATGCTTGGCGTCTCTTGCGCCAATTCTTTTTTATTTTTAAGAAAAAACGCGTAATTCTGATCAAGTAAATCACTATAACTCTGGTTCTTGACCTCATCTTTAGCAACTTTTAGCAGCATTTCATCCATACCCTCAATTTGTTTACATTGATCATACTCTTTGTCTTTAATAATTGCCTTAGTTTTATAACCTAGTGTATATTTGAATGCTAATCCTATATTTTTTACGATACATGCCCCTGTCATTTGTGACCTTGCAACATAATTTTCAAACTTACATTCTGATGCATGATGATGAAGCTCTTTTAACGGAAATTCTGTTGTCTTATGAAAAAACAAATTATATTTATCTTGAAAAAAGCTTCCAAAGCTCACACCTTCTTTTCGGGACAAACTTAAAAAATCTCGCCATGTAGGAGCATATCTTCCTATACGAACAGCTTTTGAAATGGCTTCTATGTTTTCTTTTGATTCTTCAAACTCATATACATAGATTGATTTTAATTGTTTGGTATCCAGATCTACCCACAATTTTTCTACTGCTGCGAAACTCTCTACAAATTCTGCTTTATCCTCCTTACTAACGCCTTTCCAAAGGTCTAATTTCTCTTTATCGGAAAAATCATTCCAGTTTTCCCATTGATAAAACGACGCTATTTTATTTAAATGCTCAAGAGAAATTTTTCCATCAACATTTGGCGCTTCATTAGGTACAAGTTGACCTCCTTTATTACAAACGCGCACTTTAATTTTATTGTCTTCTTTTTGAATAAGCAGGCTGACACTATGAACATCGCCTGCTCTTCGGTTATACATGATTGGTATAACTAAAAAACTATCCGGATCATTATTTACCAAGTCTTTCATGCATGGCTTAAAATATTTGTTATCGTAACTACATCCTATACTACCGTTTAAAGAGTTTATTAAGTTCTTTCGTTCTCTACCATTTTCTGTAAACTGTTCAGGATTTTTTTCAACTACCTTTTTATACAAATACATATACTCTATAAGGTTATCATATTTTACTCCAGCCTCATTATCCAGCATATTGGAAGTCCAATTCCATTTTTGATTAAAGACATGCGACATTTCTGCAAGATACTTTTGTTCATTTTTTACATATTTTTCACGAGCTTTTTCGATATCTTTTATCATTTTTTTTCTTTTTTTCTCTTCCATTTTTCCCTTCCTTTTCCCCCAGTCGTATTCACAGTAACATAGATTATTTTGGAGAAAGAAACTTTTTTTTAGAAAACAGAGAAAAAAAGATTTCTTGCAAAACACAACAAAAATAAAGTAGCGAAAAAGTAATCAGTTTACTTTTTCGCTACTTCATTGATTTAAACTTCTCTTATTTATCAAGCATTATTTCATTAACAAGCATTTGTTAATGAAGCAAACTCTTTTAGTGTTTATAATCGTTTTTTTACAGGTTCTACTACTAGATAACGATAAGGCTCGTCTCCTTCAGAATGAGTTTTCACATATTCATTCTTGCTTAATGCCGCATGGATTTGTTTTCTCTCAAATGCCGGCATTGGTTCTAAGAAGACTGGTTGACCGGATTTAATTGCTTTTTCGGCAGTACGATCTGCTAAGCGTTGAATGATTTCTTGTCTTTTTTCACGATAATTACCAACGTTTACTACTACAGATAGTTTATTTTTAGCAACACGGTGAATGAAAACTTGTGCTAAATACTGTAAAGCATTTAATGTTTTGCCGTGTTTGCCAATTAAAATCCCTTGTTTTTGTGTATCTAATTGAAAAACGACGGTATTTGCTTCGCGGGTCATTTTTACTAAAGCTGGCGCATCTAATTGCTTGGTAATATCCGTGAGATAGACTGCTAATTCCGTTAAAGCTGCTTCATCGCCTAATTCACTGGTTTCTACTTCTTCTGGTTGGTCTTCTGTGAAGACTTCAATGGTTTCAGTTTCTTCTATCGTTTTTTCTAAAGGTTCTTCTAAAACTTCTTCTACCGTTTCTTCAATTGCTTCTGAAACAGTTTCACTAATTGAAGGTTCAATCTTAAGACGAGCATTCTTACGCCCGATCCCAAGAAATCCTTTCTTACCTTCATCTAGTATCTCAATTTCAACTTGCTCTTTATCCAATCCTAAATCGTTTAAACCAAGTTGGATTGCTTCATCAATTGTCGCAGCTTCATAAATCGGCATTAGCATTCCCTCCCTTATTTTTTACGTTTTTTCTTCGGACTCATGGCTTTTTTCAACGCACGTTCTTTTTCACGAATACGTTGAGCTTCTTCTTCTCGCTCTTTTCTAATCTTAAATGGATTATTGATTAGTAATGTTTGAACGACTTGGAAAGCATTAGATATTACCCAATATAATGAAAGACCACTTGCTAAGTTGACCCCCATAACTAAGATCATCACAGGCATCACAAAATTCATGATCTTCATTGATGCATTTGATTCAATTTGACTCATGCTACTTAGATACGTACTTGCAAAAGTAAATACCGCAGCAAGGATCGGTAAAATAAAGGTTGGATCTGCTGTTCCTAGATTTAACCATAAAAAGTTTCCTTGTTTTAATTCAGGCACACGTGAAATCGATTGCCATAACGCCATCAAAATCGGCATCTGTACTAACAACGGTAAACAACCAGCATATGGGTTCACATTATTTTCCGCATATAAACGTTGTTGCGCTTCACGTAACTTACTTTGTGTCTCAGGATCTTTTGAACTATATTCTTGTTGTAGTGCTTTTAATTTTGGTTGAAGTTCTTGGGTTTTTCGCATACTCTTGGTTTGAAAATGCATCAACGGCATCAAGATCACACGAATGATCAAAGTGAATAAAATAATCCCAATCCCTGCATTTCCAAATGACAATGCCTTGATCGCTTCTGCAAAATAATAAACGATGTAGCGATCCCAAATTCCTGTGCTTTGTGCACTTACTTCTCCAGTTCCACAACCGGATAAGACAACGACTAGACTGATAATGCCTGCCATCAAAAGTAAACGTTTGTATTTCTTCACTTACTCTTTTCCTCTCTATCGATTATTTTTGCAAGTTTTAAGACATGGACTAGATTGGAACGAATCTCATCGTAAGTTAGTCCCTTGACACTTGGTCTTGCAATCACGATAAAATCCAATTCCGGATCGATCTGTTCTTTTACAGAATAGACCGCCGCACGAATCTTACGTTTTACCTCATTGCGACATACTGCATTGCCCACTTTTTTACCTACTGAAAGCCCGACACGAAAATGTGGCTGGTCTTTTTTTTCTAAGCGGTAAACGACAAATTTACGATTAGCAAATGACGTTCCTGTATGGAATACGTTTTGAAACTCTCGTTCTTTTTTGACTCGATACGCTTTTCTCATTCGTTTTCTTTCCTTTTCTATCTTTCACTTACGTCCATAATCATAACATATTTCTCTTTATTCTTTCAGCTTTTCCCTAAAAAAGGGCATAAAAAAAACCACTGAAACCCCAGTGGCTTAAGCTGAAAGAACTTTTCTTCCTTTACGGCGACGGCTTGCTAAAACACGACGGCCATTTTTAGTACTCATACGTTTACGGAATCCGTGAACTTTTTGACGTTTACGTTTATTTGGTTGGTATGTTCTTTTCATGTATTCCACCTCCAAAATTTCTTATCTACTGTTAAAACACAGACATACTTTGATAGTATAACGACAATCAAGGTAATTTGTCAATATAAAATGAAAGGAAACTTCTGGATTTATGCATTCTATTTTTCCACAGTTTAGTTTTTTTCGTGTGATTCGTTTGTGGAAAAAGTTATACACAAGATTTATCCACAATTATTTTTTAGGGTTTTTTACACAGAATAAACACCTGTAAAAAAAGTAATCCACAAACAGTCATTTATCTGTGAATTGAATGCTTAACTCCTTGATAAACAAAGATTTTTTATCCACAACCTACCTGGGATTTCTGTCTTTAAAACACACTTATCCACCTGTTGATTAGTGATGTGGATAAGTATTTTTCCTCGTTGTGATTTTTTTTGTTTTTTTCTCTCTTAATTTTGTGGATAATCTCAAATAAAAAATTTTTTCTGCTCTTTCTGTGGAAAACTATATGAAAAAATGATAAATTAGTACTAGTTATTCACTTTTTAATGAAGGAGGAAGCCTTATATGGTATCCCTCGATGCTTTATGGAACGAATTAAAAACAACTTATCAAAAGGATCTCTCACCTGCGAGCTATAATACTTGGATCGAAACCGCTCATCCACGTTCATTGGATCAGAGTCAATTAGTCGTCGAAGTACCAAGTAAAATTCATAAAGAATATTGGGAAAAGAATCTAACAACCAAAATTGTTGAAGTTGGTTACATGCTAACTGGAAAAGAGATCATTCCAAGGTTTGTAACTGGTGAAGAGGTGGAGCAAGAAGTCGTCGAAGAAATCAAAAGTCCTAAAATACCTGTTGCAAATCCAATAAAGAAGGCGATGTTGAACCCAAAATATACATTTGATACCTTCGTTATCGGTAAAGGAAACCAAATGGCTCATGCGGCAGCTTTAGTCGTTGCAGAAGACCCTGGTTCCATTTATAATCCTTTG
The DNA here is from genome assembly GCF_040887305.1 of Enterococcus sp. C57. NCBI lineage: Bacteria > Bacillati > Bacillota > Bacilli > Lactobacillales > Enterococcaceae > Enterococcus > Enterococcus sp. C57. Next base: position 23,047 of record NZ_JBFOFP010000004.1, read on the forward strand.
TTCTTTTATGGTGGTGTCGGCCTTGGTAAAACCCATTTGATGCATGCTATCGGACATCAAATGTTGTTAAGCGAGCCTGATGCAAAGGTCAAATACGTTAGTAGTGAAACATTTGCCAATGACTTTATTAACTCGATCCAAAATAAAACTGCAGAGGAATTTCGCCAAGAATACCGAAACGTCGATCTTTTGCTGGTCGATGATATTCAATTCTTTGCTGAAAAAGAAGCAACACAGGAAGAATTTTTCCATACTTTCAATGCACTCTACAATGAAGGAAAACAAATTGTATTGACGAGTGATCGTTTACCAAATGAGATTCCAAAATTACAAGAACGTTTGGTTTCACGTTTTGCGTGGGGATTGTCAGTTGATATCACACCACCCGATTTAGAAACGAGAACTGCGATTTTACGTAAAAAAGCAGCAGCCGAACGTTTGGAAATACCCGATGATACCTTGAGTTACATTGCCGGACAAATTGATTCAAACATCCGTGAATTAGAAGGAGCACTCGTTCGCGTTCAAGCATTTGCTGCGATGAATAGTGAAGATATCTCAACTAGTTTAGCTGCAGATGCACTGAAAACACTAAAATCTGGTAAAGGTCATCCACAATTATCTATCTTACAGATCCAAGAAGAAGTCGCGAAATATTATCATATTCAGTTAAAAGACCTAAAAGGAAAAAAACGTGTCAAATCAATCGTTGTACCGAGACAAATCGCTATGTACTTAGCAAGAGAGCTAACGGATAGCTCTTTACCAAAAATTGGTGCTGAATTTGGTGGGAAAGACCATACAACAGTGATTCATGCTCACGAAAAAATCCAGCAATTAATGGAATCAAGTGTCAGCATGCAAAATGAAGTATCCGAAATCAAAAATTTCTTATTAAATTAACTTTGAAAAACGAAAAAACGCTTTGTGGATAAAATCAAAAAAAGCCTAAAAGTTATACACAGATTTTCCACAGCTGTTTTTTCTTTTATTTCTTGCATTTTTTTAGTTTTCCACAGAATCAACAGTACCTAATACTTTTATTATTTATATATTAACTAATAATAAATAAACGCTTAAAGGAGACACAACATGAAAGTAACTTTAAATCGAGCAAGTTTTATGCAAGAATTGCAAACTGTTCAACGTGCTATTTCAAGTAAAACCACTATTCCAATCTTGACTGGAGTCAAAATTACTTTGACTCAAGAAGGATTAACGCTAACTGGGAGTAATGCAGATATTTCTATTGAAACTTTTTTATCTGTTGAAAATGAAAAAGCCCAAATGCAAATTGAATCAACTGGAGCAATTGTGTTACAAGCTCGTTTCTTTAGTGAAATTATCCGTCGCTTACCAGAAGACACCTTTACTCTTGAAGTCTTAGAGAATAAACAAGTAGCCATTACTTCAGGAAAAGCCAACTTCTTAGTCAATGGGTTAGATGCAGACAATTACCCTCATTTACCTGTCGTTGAAAGCCATAATCAAATGAAATTACCGGTACATGTCTTAACGAAATTGATCAATGAAACAGTATTCGCTGTCTCACAACATGAAAGTCGTCCAATTCTAACAGGGGTCCATTTTATTTTAGAAGGAAATTCTCTTTTGGCTGTCGCAACTGATTCCCACCGTCTAAGCCAACGAGTGATTCCAGTTGAACAAGCAGCTGATCATTTTGATATCGTGATTCCTGGTAAAAGTCTGACTGAATTATCTCGTTCATTGACAAATGAAGAAGAAATCGTTGAGATCAGTATCATGGAAAACCAAGTACTCTTTAAAACAGAAAACATGTATTTTTATTCCCGTCTGTTGGAAGGAAACTACCCCGATACGAATCGGTTGATTCCTTCAAGCTTCAACACAGAAGTAGAATTTTCTGTTCCAAGTTTCCTTGCAGCGATTGAACGTGCCTCATTACTTTCTCATGAAGGACGTAATAATATCGTTCGTTTATCCATCCAATCAGATGCGGTGATTCTATATGGAAACTCACCTGAAATCGGAAAAGTAGAAGAAAGTCTGAATTATGTGGCAAGTAGTGGGGATCCTTTGGATATTTCCTTTAACCCTGATTACATGAAAGCTGCGTTACGTGCGTTTGGTGATATGAGTATCAAAGTGAAATTTATTTCTTCTATTCGTCCGTTTACATTAGAACCAACAGAAGATGGTGTTCAATTTATCCAGTTAATCACACCAGTACGTACGAACTAATCTGTATATCATTTTGAAAAAGTAATGAAAAAAACAAAAAATAAACAAAAAGCCATAAAATCACTTTTAAGGCTTTTTGTTTATTTTTGTTTAAAACACCTTTTTTCGCTTAAATCGTCTTATATGGAAAAATATATGGATAAATTTGTTTTATTGCCTAAAAAAAGGTATAATAGAGTATACATTTATTAATGAAAATGAGGGATGAACATTGAAACAACAAGTCATTCTAAAAACAGAATTTATGACGTTGGGTCAAATGCTAAAAGAAGTCACAGTAATTAGCAGTGGTGGACAAGCAAAATGGTATTTAGCTGAAAACACTGTCTTGGTAGACGGCGAACCAGAGAATCGTCGTGGACGAAAACTTTATCCCGGCATGATGGTTGAAGTTCCAGAAGTGGGAACTTTTTTTATGGTAAAAAAAGGAATAAACGATAATGAGGCTGAATAAGCTGTATCTAAAAAATTATCGAAACTATCAGGAATTAAAGATTACGTTTACTAAAAACCTTGTCATTTTTTTAGGAGAAAATGCCCAAGGTAAGACGAATCTTTTGGAAAGTATTTATGTTTTGGCTATGACGAGAAGTCACCGTACCAGCAGTGAGCAAGAATTGATCGGATGGCAAGGCGAGCAAGCACTGATCCAGGGCGAAGTGACAAAAGGAACCTCTAAGATTCCTTTGGAGATCCTTCTTTCAAAAAAGGGACGCAAAACAAAGATCAATCATATCGAACAAAAAAAATTAAGTAGCTATGTTGGTCAATTAAATGTCATTTTATTTGCACCTGAAGACCTTTCATTAGTAAAGGGTAGTCCGCAGATCAGGCGAAAATTTCTTGATATGGAGTTAGGACAGATCAATCCGATCTATCTTTACGATTTGGTTCAATATCAAGGTATCCTAAAACAAAGAAATCAATATTTGAAACAACTGAATGAAAAAAAACAAACAGATTTACTTTATTTAGATATTTTATCTGAACAGTTAGCTGAATTTGGAAGTAAAGTATTGAAAGCACGTGCACAGTTTGTTCGACGACTGGAATTTTGGGCAAATACATTGCACCAACAAATCACCCATCAAAAAGAGCAATTAGAGATTGAATATGTCACCTCGTTTTCTTCTTTAAGTACACAAACACAAGAAGAGATCCAAACACAATTTTTAGAATTGTTGAATCAAAACAAAAAGAAAGATATGTTTCGCGGAACAACGACAATTGGACCACATCGTGATGATCTTTCTTTTTTCGTCAATCAAAAAAACGTGCAAACGTATGGTTCTCAAGGACAGCAGCGGACCACTGCTTTAAGTGTTAAGTTGGCTGAAATTGATTTGATCAAAGAAGAAACTGGGGAGTATCCAATTCTTTTACTTGATGATGTAATGAGTGAGCTAGATGATAATCGCCAACTACATTTACTAGAAACGATTGAAGGAAAGGTACAGACTTTCTTAACAACAACGACACTTGATCATGTAAAAAACAAAATGACTGTTGAACCAGAGATTTTTTATGTTCAGCAAGGGGAAATAAAAGGAGAAGAAGGCTAAATGACAGATGAAAAAAGTTTAGTAGAACGTGCAAAAGAATATGATGCCAGTCAGATCCAAGTTCTTGAAGGACTTGAAGCCGTTCGAAAACGTCCTGGTATGTATATCGGCTCCACAAGTTCGGAAGGATTACATCACTTAGTATGGGAAATCGTTGATAACTCTATCGATGAAGTCCTAGCAGGATTTGCGACGAAAATCCAAGTAATAATTGAAAAAGATAACAGTATTACTGTCATCGATGATGGCCGAGGTATCCCCGTTGATATCCAAGCCAAAACTGGTCGTCCAGCGGTAGAAACGGTGTTTACGGTACTCCATGCTGGTGGGAAATTCGGCGGAGGCGGTTATAAAGTATCTGGTGGTCTTCACGGGGTAGGTTCTTCGGTTGTAAATGCGCTCTCCACTCAGCTTGATGTAAAAGTCTACAAAGATGGAAATGTGTACTATCAGGAATATCGTCGTGGTGCTGTTGTCGATGATCTGAAGATTATTGAACAAACCGATCGAAACGGGACAACTGTTCATTTTATACCAGATCCAGAAATCTTTACGGAAACAACAGTTTTTGATTTTAATAAGCTAGCGACCCGTATCCGCGAATTAGCATTCTTGAACCGGGGAATGAAGATCTCGATTGAAGATAAGAGAGAAGAATCTCCAGTAGTAAAAGAGTACCATTATGACGGTGGGATCAAGAGCTATGTGGAATATTTGAATGCAAATAAAACGGTCATTTTTCCAGAGCCAGTTTATTTAGAAGGAGAACAACAAGACATCACGGTAGAAGTTTCCATGCAATATACCGATGGTTACCACTCCAACATCATGAGTTTTGCAAATAATATCCATACTTATGAAGGTGGTACGCATGAATCTGGCTTCAAGACAGCGTTGACACGTGTGATCAATGACTATGCACGTAAACAAAAATTGATGAAAGAAAATGATGATAACTTAACTGGTGAAGATGTGCGGGAAGGACTGACCGCAGTAATTTCGATCAAACACCCAGATCCACAATTTGAAGGGCAAACCAAAACAAAATTAGGTAATTCTGAAGTTCGGACAGTAACAGATCGTCTGTTTAGCGAGCATTTCATGAAATTCTTGTTAGAAAATCCAAGTGTTGGACGACAAATCATTGAAAAAGGATTGTTGGCTTCTAAAGCACGTCTAGCAGCGAAACGTGCCCGTGAAGTAACCAGAAGAAAAGGCGCATTAGAAATCAGTAATTTGCCTGGTAAACTGGCGGATTGCTCAAGTAATGATCCAGAAAAATGCGAATTGTTCATCGTCGAAGGAGATTCTGCCGGCGGTTCAGCAAAACAAGGGCGAAATCGTGAATTTCAAGCAATTTTACCGATTCGTGGGAAAATCTTAAATGTTGAAAAAGCAAGTATGGATAAAATTCTAGCCAATGAAGAAATCCGCTCTTTATTTACCGCTATGGGAACAGGATTCGGTGAAGACTTCGATGTTTCCAAAGCTCGTTACCACAAATTAGTGATTATGACGGATGCCGATGTCGATGGTGCCCATATTCGAACATTGCTCTTAACCTTGTTTTATCGTTATATGCGCCCAATTGTTGAAGCGGGATATGTTTATATTGCACAACCGCCGCTATACGGGGTAAAACAAGGGAAAAAAATCACGTATGTACAACCCGGTAAAAACGCTGAAGAAGATTTGAAACAAGTAGTTGCTTCTCTACCAGCTACACCAAAACCAAGTGTTCAACGATACAAAGGGTTAGGTGAAATGGATGACCATCAACTATGGGAAACAACGATGGACCCTAGCAATCGTATGATGGCTCGTGTTAGTGTGGATGATGCTATCGCAGCTGATCAAATTTTTGAAATGTTAATGGGTGATCGAGTGGAACCTCGTCGTGCATTCATTGAAGAAAATGCCCATTATGTGAAAAACTTAGATATTTAGTCATGAAGGAGGAAAAAAGATGAGTGAAGAAATCAGAGAGAACATCCATGATGTCAATCTAACTAGCGAAATGAAAGACTCCTTCATCGATTATGCGATGAGTGTTATTGTTGCTCGTGCACTACCGGATGTTCGAGATGGGTTAAAACCTGTTCATCGCCGTATTTTATACGGGATGAACGAATTGGGTGTGACCCCAGATAAAGCCCATAAAAAATCTGCCAGAATCGTTGGGGATGTTATGGGTAAGTATCACCCCCATGGAGACAGTGCTATTTATGAATCCATGGTACGGATGGCACAACCATTTAGTTATCGGTACATGCTAGTGGATGGACATGGTAACTTTGGTTCTGTCGATGGTGATGGAGCAGCTGCGATGCGGTACACCGAAGCACGTATGAGTAAAATTGCCACGGAGATGCTACGGGATATCAATAAAAATACTGTAGATTTCCAAAGTAACTATGACGATACAGAAAGGGAACCAGTCGTACTTCCAGCACGCTTTCCTAATCTGCTAGTTAACGGAACAACAGGGATCGCAGTTGGTATGGCGACGAATATCCCCCCTCATAATTTATCTGAGGTAGTAGCAGCGATCGATCTATTGATGGAAAATCCAGAAGTAACAACCAATGAATTGATGGAAGTTTTACCTGGTCCCGATTTTCCAACCGGTGGTCTCGTGATGGGTAAATCAGGTATTCGCCGTGCTTACGAAACGGGGAAAGGCTCAATAACTGTTCGAGCAAAAGTAGAAATCACGGAGATGCCTAATGGCAAAGAACGAATTATCGTAACGGAACTTCCTTATATGGTCAATAAAGCAAAATTGATCGAACGAATCTCTGAATTACACCGCGATAAACGGATTGAAGGAATTACGGATTTGCGTGATGAGTCTTCCCGTGAAGGAATGCGGATCGTTATCGATATCCGCCGTGATGCAAGTGCTTCGGTTATTTTAAATAACCTGTATAAGTTGACTTCATTACAAAATTCATTTGGTTTCAATATGCTGGCCATTGAAAAAGGCGTTCCTAAAGTACTGAGTCTTAAACAAATACTTGAAAACTATGTAGAGCATCAGCGTGAAGTGATCACTCGCCGAACGATTTTTGAAAAAGAAAAGGCAGAAGCACGAGCTCACATTTTAGAAGGTTTACGGATCGCATTGGACCATATTGATGAAATCATTGCAATTATCCGTGGGTCTAAATCTGACGATGAAGCAAAAACAACGATGATTGATCGTTTTGAATTATCTGATCGACAAGCACAAGCGATCTTAGATATGCGTTTACGTCGTCTAACTGGTTTAGAACGTGAGAAAATCGAAAATGAATACCAAGAATTATTACGATTGATCGAAGATTTAACGGATATTCTTGCTCGTCCAGAACGTGTGACCGAAATCATCAAAACAGAGTTAGCAGAATTAAACCAACGTTTTGGTGACAAACGTCGTACAGAATTACTAGTGGGTGAAGTTTTAAGTCTTGAAGATGAAGACTTGATCGAAGAAGAAGAAATCGTTATTACACTCACGAACAATGGGTATATCAAACGTTTAGCGAACAATGAATTTAGAGCACAACGTCGTGGTGGACGTGGTGTACAAGGAATGGGCGTGCATAACGATGACTTCGTCAAAAACCTTGTCTCTTGTTCGACACATGACACCTTGCTGTTCTTTACCAATAACGGGAAAGTCTATCGTGCCAAAGGATATGAAATTCCAGAATATGGTCGAACTGCGAAAGGAATCCCGATCATTAACTTGTTAGGGATCGATTCAAGTGAAAAAATTCAAGCAATTATTGCAGTCACCGGTGAAGCTCAAGAAGGACATTACCTCTTCTTCACTACTCGTCAAGGAACGGTGAAACGGACCACCGTAACTGCTTTTGCGAATATCCGCAGTAATGGATTGATTGCGATTGGCTTAAAAGAAGACGATGAATTAGTCAACGTGTTGTTAACAGATGGTCAATCAAACATTATCATTGGTACACATGATGGTTATTCGGTAACGTTTGCGGAAGGAGCTGTTCGGGACATGGGACGGACAGCGTCAGGAGTTCGAGGTATTCGTTTAAGAGAAGACGATTATGTGATTGGTGCTGCCTTGATGAATGAAAATCATGAAGTCTTGATCATTACTGAAAAAGGCTATGGTAAACGAACGAAAGTGAAAGAGTATCCAGTGAAAGGTCGCGGCGGTAAAGGGATCAAAACAGCCAATATCACTGAAAAAAATGGTCCATTAGCTGGACTAGCCACGATTGTTGGAACAGAAGATATCATGCTGATCACAGATAAAGGCGTTATTATTCGTTTCAATGTCTCAACTGTTTCTCAAACTGGACGTGCTACACTTGGCGTACGTTTGATCAAAATGGAAGCTGATACGAAGGTTGTGACAATGGCGGCCGTCGAGCCAGAAAGCACAGAAGAAACTGAGACACCAACAGAGACCGTGGAAGATACCACAATAGATAAAACAGAAGAATAGTCAAAAAACAGGGCTTGTCTCAGCGATGGGAAGCTTGTAAAAATAAGCCACAACCTCCGATACACAATGATTATCGGAGGTTGTGGCTTATTATTGTTTTATGTTTATGGATTCTTTTGCAACATAAAAAAGAATCCACCTACGAATAGCTCTTGTAGTTTTTATACTTTGTTATTGTAGGAGATCGTGTTTTTCAAGAGATTCAAAAAGAGAACTTTCGGCAGTCATTTAGTAAAGCATTTTATTAAAAACTTCTTTCTACACTATTTTCCCTTCAGCTTATTGCTTTTTTCACTCTATACGTGTATAATTAAAGATTGTGAGTAGTCTAATTTATTAGAAAACTCTCCTTGCTCTTGGGAATCTAAGAGCCGAAAGTCCATAGGGAGGTGAAAATCAATGGAAAATACGAAATATGAAATCATGTACATTATTCGTCCAAACATTGATGAAGAAGCAAAAACTGCTTTAATCGAACGTTTCGATGCAATCTTGAAAGATAACGGAGCTGAAGTTATCGAATCTAAAGATTGGGAAAAACGCCGTTTAGCGTATGAAATGAACGGTTACCGTGAAGGTATCTATCACATCGTTAAAGTGTCTTCTCCATCATCTGCAACTGCTGTCAATGAATTTGACCGTCTTGCTAAAATCAACGACGATATCATTCGTCACATGATCGTGAAAGAAGAAGCATAATTTATTGTTTCATGTGGAACAATAGAACAACGATGAGAGGAGATGAATCTTTTGATTAATAATGTTGTACTAGTTGGACGTCTAACTAAAGATCCGGATTTACGATATACATCAAGTGGCACTGCAGTAGCAACGTTTACTTTAGCTGTTAATCGTAATTTTACTAGCCAAAACGGCAATCGTGAGGCTGACTTTATTAATTGTGTGATTTGGCGTAAATCAGCAGAGACATTAGCAAACTATGCTCGTAAGGGGACTCTTTTAGGAGTTACTGGACGTATCCAAACTCGTTCTTATGATAATCAGCAAGGACAACGTGTATACGTAACAGAAGTAGTTGCTGAAAACTTCCAATTATTGGAAAGTCGTGCTGCATCTGAAAATCGTCAACAAACTGGCGGTTACCAAAGCTCTGGTCAATCGACAAATGATTTTGGCGGAAGTAATAACTATAATCAAACATCTCAATCATCCAACGGTATGCCTGATTTTGATCGTGACAATTCTGATCCATTTGGTTCAAGTTCAACGATCGACATTTCAGACGATGATTTACCATTCTAAACGAATTTGATAGGAGGGAAATAGAATGGCACAACAAAGAAGAGGCGGACGTAAACGTCGTAAAGTAGACTATATTGCTGCTAACCATATTGAATATATCGATTATAAAGATATTGAATTACTAAAAAGATTTATCTCAGAACGTGGAAAAATCTTGCCACGTCGTGTAACAGGTACAGGCGCTAAAAACCAACGTAAAATTACTGTTGCTATCAAACGCGCACGTATCATGGGCTTACTACCTTTCGTAAGTGAAGATTAATTGAAATAATGAAACGAGGAAATGGTTTTACTACCGTTCCCTCGTTTTTTACTTTTTGAGAATGAATGTTTAGATGTTTTATTATCAAAAAAAAGAGTGTCATCTATACTTAGAAGAATCATAGAGAAAAGCATCCACGATTTTCGTTTAGGATTGGGGATAAAGAATACTATCTTTAAAAATTCCATCTCCCCAAATCTGACTTTCCGACAAGCTGCTCTCAATCAACTCGATCGGTTGCTGATTGACTAAGATCATTGCACAACGGTAGCCAGCGAAAGGTTGATAAAGAGGCATGATGATTTCTTGTCCTTTCAATGCTAGTTCAATGTTATCGACTGTAAAAGCAACATGTGCTTCTTTTTGAATGATTGGATCAAGACGACAATCGGGACCAAAGGCATGGAGTTCGATTGGCATAGATAAAGAATTTTTCACATCCAGTGAGTACATATCGAATAAAGGACTATACTTTGTTCCTGGGTGATCTTTGATTTCTTCCAGATCGATTGGTTTACCGATATGATGGAAGCTTAATTTGTTCATTTTATTCATATAATGCTCCTTTGCCTTTTCTGAATTGCTCATTTGAACATTCAAAGTAGTAATAATTTGCTTTATTTCGGTTTGAGGTTAGATGATAACTGTCATTTCAAGGTTGAAAACAAGTTATTCTACCATTTTTTTTAATACAGTGAAAAGTATTTTCAGTTAAATAATCAAGCATTTGTTTAGTCGCTTGAATACGGGAAGTTATGGTAAAATTAAACTAATCAACTATGGGAGGAAGAAGATGGAAAAAGAAAAAGAAAACTTAACCCCTAGACCTCTCTTCATTTTTTTATTTCTATTGCTTGAAGTACTGGTTGTATTATTTATGCCATTTCGTTTTGTTAGCGCTTTGGTTGTGCTTTTGATGAACCTTTTTGGCTTACGTTATTGGTTGAAATTAAAACGATGGCTAATGATAAAAAATCGTGAAAAAATCCAACAAGCCTCAACGGTGGCTGAGAACAATCTTGCTTATGTCTCCGAAGTGATGCCAGTAGGAGTGATTGCGTACCAACCAACAAGCCAAAAAATTGAATGGTTGAACCCACTCGCCTTAAAAATCAAAGATCAAAGTAGCTTAACAGAAGAAGAACTATTAGATGCTTTCTTTACGGCAAAAGAGAAAAAGAAAAAACAAGTATATTTAGCAGATCGAACCTTTCAATTTGAAATGGATACAGTAAAAGGGGTCGTTTATTTCAACGATATCACTCAAAATCAATTGTTGAAGCTCCATCAAACCAACAGCCAACCAGTGATTGGTATCTTATCAATTGATAATTATGCAGATGCTATCGATAAGTTAGATGACAAAGAAATTTCTTATCTCAATTCGTTTGTGACTACAATGGTGTCTGATTGGATGAATGAATACCATGTCTTTTTTAAGCGGATCACTGCAGAACGCTTTTTCTTTGTAGCACAAATGATTGATTTGAAAAAAATGATGGACAAAAAATTTGATCTGTTGGATCGTTTACGTGCAGAAGCAGAGCGACAAAATTTGCCAATTACTCTAAGTATGGGGATTGCTTACGGGCAAGATTCGTTAGATGAAATTGGGGGAGAAGCCCAAAATAATTTGGACATTGCTCTAGTTCGAGGTGGCGACCAAGTTGTCGTGAAAGAACTACGTGAGGGAGCAAAACCTGTTTACTATGGAGGAAAATCAGCTAAGTCAGTCAAACGAACCCGTGTGCGGTCACGAGCAATGAGTACTGCGCTTCGTAAGATTTTTACTGAAACTGGTGATGTATTTATCATGGGGCATAAATTCCCCGATATGGATGCCATTGGTTCAGCATTTGGGGTAAGTTGCTTAGCTCGTTTCAATCAAAAAAAAGCGTATATCGTACTTGATGAAAACGAGATTATTCCAGACGTAGAACGATGTTTAGAGGAAATTCATAAACACCCTGAACTAGAAGCACAGCTGATTTCGCCCAAAAAAGCGATGGAGCTTAAAAAAGAAGAAGACCTGCTAGTTATGGTGGATTACCACAAACCCTCGCTATCGATCTCTCAGAGCCTATATGAGCAATTTGATAAGATCGTTATTATTGATCATCATCGACGTGGGGAGGAGTTCCCAAGTAAGCCGCTGTTGACGTATATCGAATCTTCTGCTTCTTCTGCTTCAGAGTTAGTGACAGAACTAATTCAGTATCAAAGCAATCGCACGAATCGCTTAGATCGTTTTGAAGCGACGTTGTTATTGGCAGGCATGACTGTTGATACGAACAGTTTTAATGTACGCACAACGGCACGAACTTTTGATGTAGCAAGTTATTTAAGGTCTTGTAGTGCGGATGCTTCCCTAGTACAATATTTATTGAGTTCAGATTTAGCAACCTATTTGGAAATCAGCCATTTGATTGCACAGAGCGAATATGTAACTTCAGATATTGTCGTAGCAGCTGGGACAGATGAAAAGGAATATAATAGTGTGATCGCTGCGAAAACGGCAGACACCCTCTTATCAATGATCAATATCAATGGGGCTTTTGTCATCACGAAACGAACGGACGGGCTAGTCGGGATCAGTGCTCGTAGTTCGGGCACGATCAATGTTCAAGTGATCATGGAGTCTCTTGGCGGCGGCGGTCATTTCACCAATGCAGCGACCCAATTGGAAGGTGTCACAGTAGAAGAAACCAAACAGCGTTTACTTGCTGCAATCAAAGAAAATAGGAATCAATTATATGATAAGGAGTAATGGATATGAAAGTCATTTTCTTACAAGATGTAAAAGGTAAAGGAAAAAAAGGTGACGTTAAAGAAGTACCGAATGGTTACGCACAAAATTTCCTATTAAAAAATAATTTGGCAAAAGAAGCAAATAAAAGTAGTATTAGCCAATTAGCTGGACAAAAAAAGGCACAAGAAAAACAAGAAGCTGAAATTTTAGAAGAAGCAAAAGAACTAAAAGGATTTTTAGAAAAAGAAGAAACGGTTGTCGAACTGAAAGCCAAAGCTGGTGAAGATGGACGTTTATTCGGTTCAATCCCTTCAAAACAAATTGCTGAAGGATTGAACAAGCAATACAAAGTAAAACTAGATAAACGAAAAATCGAATTGAATAATCCAATCCGTACGTTAGGTTACACGAACGTACCAGTCAAATTGCATCATGAAGTGACTGCAACGATCAAAGTGCATGTGGTAGCAGAATAGCTACCTCACCAATCATTTCTGTTAGCAGTCTCTTCAGGTTCTGTAATAGGACTTGTTGAGAAATGATCGCAGAGATTGAGAGTTCTTTTCAAAAAGAAAATCAGCCGGATTTTGATGAATCATGTCAAAATCCGGCTGATTTTCTTCATTTAATGGTAAAGATATTTGATAGGATGGTATAGAAAGCATACTTTCTTTTCGATTGATTTTAGCTACTTTATTCTTACAAGATTATGTGCTTTTTAATACCCTAGATCAAAAAAGTGGGACATTAACCAGATTTTTTTGTTCATGCCCTAGACTCTTTAAGCTTAGATTATTTTTTCTTGCGATATTTCAAAAATAGTAATATCATCACAAGGATTGTTGAATAAATTAATAAAGTTCCCAGTCTCATATACTACACTGCGTTTGTGACGTTAAACTGCAAATCGGAAATTCTGCTGTTAAAGTCATCCGCACTCCTCCATTTGATCTATTTTTACTAATCATTGTTTTTACATCACTTTGACCTTGATCGCAACGTTTGGCTAATACTGCAGCACCAATAATTGTCCCAACTACAGCTCCAATCACACCACCAATTACAGCACCATAACCCGCACCATTTACTGCTAAACCAACAGAACAAAAACCTAAATAGTCTCTTCAATTAGCTAATCCTGTCTTACTAGTGGCATAATCGTTGATACCACCATTAACAAATTTTTCTGACCACCCGGTAGTATCGTAAAGTCCTCGTGCGAACGTATTGTCACCATAAGCATAGTGGACTTCAGCGCCATCATATTTTAAGATAAGAGACTAGATCAAAGCTTTTGTTTCTGCTGAGTCTGGCTGATTCATTAACTGTTGTTTGATCTCTGGACGATTCACTTCTTGCACAAAATTTTTGTATAATTCATTGGATTCGACAATCGTGACTTTATCTAGTTGAAAATGGTTTTCAGCTGGTACACTAGCGGTTTTCTCAGCTGCATCAACGATTTGTGTTACTCCTGGTACTACAGATCCAAATAAAGACAGACAAGACAATAAAATAGCAACGAGTTTCATTTTTTCATGACAAACTTCCTCCTAAAATTTTTTGTGCGGACTAGAAAACGTTTTCTGTAATGAATTCTAGCACAATCAATAGTATATAGTATTAAATAATCATAAGTGATCTATTTTTTGTCAAAAATGAAAAAATAGGAAAAAATAAAAAAGTTTCCTTTTTTTTCTTTTTCGATTATGATAAAACCTATTGAACATATAGCTAGTTTGGTACTAGCGTAAAGGATTACTTGACTGATATACTTTTTATAGTTGTTAACTTTATCAAGGGGTCTTCGTTCTCAAAGTTTTTGCTAGTTTAAGATTTTGCTGGATTTACGTGTGTATTTTCTGTACTTATTCTTGACATTGACTGTCTCTTTTATTGATTTCGAAAGATAAGCAACCATTAAACTCACTTTTTTAAAGTGACTTTTTTACGATTTTCTTGTAAAATAAAGCAATTGAAGACAAGGAGCGATATGTATGAATGAAGTGTGGCAGGATCGAATTCCACCGCAAAATATTGAAGCTGAACAAGCGGTTTTAGGATCGGTTTTTTTAGATGCTGAAACGATCATTGATGCCATGGAGTACATAGAACCGAAAGACTTTTATCGTCGGGGACATCAAATCATTTTTGAAACAATGATCGAGTTAAATGACCGTAATGAAGCAATAGATGTAGTGACTGTAAAAGATCGGTTGGAGCAAGCGAACTTATTAGAAGATGCTGGTGGGTTAAGCTACCTTTCAGATTTAGCGTTAGCTGTGCCTACTGCAGCAAATATCGTCTATTATGCGAAAATCGTTGAAGAAAAATCATTGCTCCGCACACTGATCCAAACAGCTACTGGGATCGTGACAAAAGGGTTTGAACAAGGGGAAGAAGTCCAGTCGATTCTGGATGATGCCGAGCGCAGTATTTTAGAAGTATCAGAAAAAAGAAACCGCAGTGGCTTTCTATCTATTGCAGAAGTCTTGAACTCAACCATTGAAAATATTGACCAACTGGCCCAAAATAATGAAGAAATCACAGGATTACCGACTGGATACCAAGGACTTGATAAAATGACAGCAGGTTTTCAACCTGAGGAATTGATCATCCTAGCAGCTCGGCCTGCGGTAGGGAAAACAGCTTTCGCATTAAATATAGCTCAAAATGTCGGGACAAAAACCGATCGTTCAGTTGCTATTTTTAGTTTGGAAATGGGGGCTGAATCGCTTGTCAATCGGATGCTTTGTGCGGAAGGATCGATCGAAGCAAGCCATTTGCGTACCGGTCAACTTTCTGAAGAAGAGTGGTCTAATTTGATCGTTGCAATGGGTAGTTTGTCACGGGCAAATATCTTTATTGATGATACTCCAGGAATAAAAATTTCTGAGATTCGTGCCAAATGCCGAAAATTAGCGCAGGAAAAGGGAAATCTTGGATTGATCTTGATTGACTACTTGCAATTGATTGAAGGAAACGGGAGAGAAAATCGTCAACAAGAAGTATCTGATATTTCACGTCAATTAAAAAAGCTAGCTAAAGAATTAAAAGTACCCGTTATTGCGTTGTCCCAGCTTTCCCGTGGAGTAGAACAACGTCAAGATAAACGTCCTGTATTAAGTGATATCCGTGAATCGGGTTCCATTGAGCAAGATGCTGATATCGTAGCCTTCTTATATCGAGATGATTACTATGAAAGAGAAGGTGGCGAAGACAATGAGGATAACGAACCAAAAAACGACAATGTCATTGAAGTCATCATCGAAAAAAACCGTAGTGGTGCCCGTGGTACAGTAGAATTACTGTTTATCAAAGAATACAACAAATTTTCGTCGTTATCCCCGAGAGAAGAATATTGATTATAATATTGACTATAAAAAAGCACCTCCAAATTATCTCGTTAATTTGGAGGTGCTTTTTTAGCTATCGATCATTCCAACTGTTCTTTATCAAAAGAAAACGCAGCAGAATCACATTTGGGAAATAATAGTATAGTAAATTAGGAAGCAGTCTACCCTAGTAATCATTATTTCTAATAAGCAAAGATGTTTAGATTACGATTCTGTCAGTGGCAACGAGTAATAAACCCTAAAAAACTATCTTATTTGCTTTGTACTAAAGGAACTTTCTTCTCTGAATAGTTTGGTTTACACTAGTTTCTATTTAAAATTTATCATCGTTCGTTTTTCAAGCGTTTTTATAAAATAAATAAAAGAATCATTCGATTTTAGTTGAATAAGTAATGAGTTATTGTTACAATAATTCAGGATTAAATAAAATAAAACGAGGTGTTCAAATGTCATCTGTAGTAGTGGTAGGTACACAATGGGGCGACGAAGGGAAAGGAAAAATTACTGACTTTCTTAGTGAAAATGCTGAAGTGATCGCACGGTACCAAGGTGGCGATAATGCAGGACACACGATCAAATTCAACGGTGTTACTTATAAACTGCATTTGATTCCTTCGGGGATTTTTTATAAAGATAAAATCAGTGTGATCGGGAATGGTGTGGTAGTCAATCCTAAATCATTAGTCAAAGAGTTAGCTTATTTACATGAAAAAGGTGTAACTACTGATAACTTGCGTATTTCTGACCGAGCACATGTTATTTTGCCTTATCACATCAAATTGGATCAATTGCAAGAAGATGCAAAAGGTGAAAATAAAATCGGTACAACAATCAAAGGGATCGGACCAGCATACATGGACAAAGCAGCTCGTGTAGGGATCCGCATCGCTGACTTACTAGACAAAGAAATTTTTGAAGAACGCTTACGTTTAAACTTAGAAGATAAAAACCGTCAATTTGTAAAAATGTTTGATTCTGAGCCAATTGATTTTGACTCGATATTTGAAGAATATTATGAATATGGTCAACAAATCAAACAGTATGTTACTGATACATCTGTCATTTTAAATGATGCCCTAGATGCAGGAAAACGAGTATTATTTGAAGGCGCACAAGGGGTTATGCTGGATATCGACCAAGGAACCTATCCATTTGTTACTTCTTCAAACCCAGTCGCAGGTGGCGTAACGATCGGTAGTGGCGTAGGTCCATCTAAAATCAATAAAGTTGTTGGTGTATGTAAAGCTTATACTTCTCGTGTAGGAGATGGTCCATTCCCAACTGAATTGTTTGATGAGACGGGACAACAAATTCGTGAAGTTGGTCGCGAATACGGAACGACTACAGGTCGTCCACGACGTGTGGGATGGTTTGATTCAGTAGTGATGCGTCACTCAAAACGTGTTTCAGGAATTACTAATCTATCCCTTAATTCAATTGATGTCTTAAGTGGACTTGATACAGTAAAAATTTGTACAGCTTATGAGCTCGATGGAGAATTGATTTATCATTATCCAGCAAGTTTGAAAGAATTGAAACGTTGTAAACCTGTTTATGAAGAACTTCCAGGTTGGTCTGAAGATATCACAGCATGCAAAACACTTGCTGAATTACCAGAAAATGCACGTAACTATGTCAGACGTATTTCTGAACTCGTAGGTGTGCGTATTTCAACATTTTCTGTTGGACCTGATAGAACACAAACAAATATCTTAGAAAGCGTCTGGGCACAAATTTAAGCCATTCAGCTAAGTTCGTTGAGACAGGACATTCTTGTTCCTTAAGAATGAACGAAATAGCAGAAGTATAGGTAAGAATGCTCATGCGGTAAAGAAAGAAAACGTCGAAACTGCGAAATTTGTTTTTAACATTTTTGTAGATTTTGGCGTTTTTTTTCAATAAGTAATCAAAGTTGGTTTAGCGGTGAGCGTTGTTCTTCTTTTTAATCATCCATTAAAATTTTACGAAGACAATGGTTTTCCTTTTTACAAACATAGTTAACGTTATTTTCCATGCAAGAGATTTGCTATAATAGGAGTTAAGGGTAAAATGAAAAGTTGAAGGAGTTGAAGGGTGTGTATCAAATCGTAACCGATTCATGTTGTGATCTGCCTTATCAAGTGCTACAAGCAGCCAAGGTTGATTATTTATCAATGAAGATCCAGTTAGATGAAGAAGAATTAGTAGATGATCTGGGAAAAACGTTTAATTATGATCATTATATGGAACAATTAAGAAATGGGGCTACCCCAACGACCTCACAAATCAATGTGGGTCAATACTTAGAATTTTTCCGTCCTTACGTTGAACAAAATATTCCTATCCTTTATGTTGCTTTTTCCAGTGCTTTAAGTGGATCCTATAGTAGTGCGTTACAAGCAGTAGAATTATTAAAAGAAGAATATCCAGATCCACAAGTAAAGGTCTTTGATACAAAAGCCGCAAGCGTTGGGGAAGGGTTATTAGTATTGGAAGCTGTTCGATTGAAAAACGAGGGGAAAACATTAGAAGAGAACTTAGAATGGTTAGAAAACAATTACTTAAAAGTACATTCTTGGGTAACCGTTGATGATCTCAAACACCTTGAACGTGGGGGGCGTATCTCTAAAACTAGTGCTACACTAGGTAGTATTCTAAACGTGAAGCCAATTATCACAGTCGATCAGGAAGGACGTTTGACGAATATCAGCAAAGTACGAGGACGAAATAAATCGATACAAAAAATTGTTGAGGAAACTGTCAAAACCATTGTTGCCCCATTAGAACAAACTGTTTATATTGCTTATGCAGGCGATTTAGAAAGTGCTGAAAAAACAAAACAATTACTTGAAGAGAATATTAAGATGAAAGAAGTCAAGTTATATCCGCTTGGGCCTACCATCGCAAGCCATACAGGATATGGATGTATTGCGATATTCTCAATGGGAATCACTCGATAAAAAATTGTAGTCATTGTAGAAGAAATGCACCAAAAAAAGAACCATTCAGAAGAAAAAGAATATTCTTCGAGTGGTTCTTTTTTAGAATATAAAATAACTGATTTATATTAAGTTAAATCTTTTGTCGATAGTAAGTACTTCTTAAGTTTGCTATAATAAAGCCAGTAATTCGTGGAGTGTAAAAGATGGTAGCTAATCTCTTGAACAAGGGGTGATGCTTATGGTTAAGAGCTTTGTCCCTGGAAAGGAATAAAGTTGTCAGTGTATGAAGCAATACAACTCATGCTCGCATTTGCGACATTTGTGCTGTTGTTAATTGACAAAAAAGACCAAAAAAAATAACCATCTAAATCACTTTTAGCCGAGTTTTTAGATGGTATATATACCCAAAAAATAAAGCTACCGTCTTTTTAACGGCACGAATTACTGATGAAGGGGTTGTTAGAGCAATCCCTTTTTCATTTTCCATTATAGCTTATCAATTGGAAAAAAGTAAAGCGGTTGATTAAAAAATAGTTTTAAAAAAATGAAGGCACACGAATCAAATATATGTCAGGTAAAAAATAACGTTATTATTTAAAATTAAAGTTAATGAGGATAGTAAGTTTGTACTAAATTTGCTACAATAAAACCAGTAAATCGTGGAGTGTAAAAGATGGTAGCTAATCTCTTAGATAAGGGGTGATGCTTATGGTTAAGAGCTTTGTCCCTGGAAAGGAATAAAGTTGTCAGTATATGAAGCAATACAACTCATGCTCGCATTTGCGACATTTGTGTTGTTGTTAATTGACAAAAAAGACCAAAAAAAATAACCATCTAAATCACTTTTAGCAGAAGTTTTAGATGGTCACCATTCTAAAAAGGCTACCGTCTTTTTAACGGCACGAGTTACTGATGAAGGGATTGTTTGCGCAATCCCTTTTTCATTTTCTATTATAGCTTACACATCAGAAAAAATAAAGCGGTTGATTAAGCGAAATAAGAGAAAATGATGAATATAGAAAGTAAATGGATCGAAGGTGTCTTGGTAGTTGTGAAAGACAGTGTTTATCGTAGAAGAAAAGGACATCTCACCGACTGATGAGATGCCCCCGATAGGCTATTTTCTTAAGTCTACAATGATGTTGTCTTATTTCCAAAGCTCATCCAATTGTTTTTGGATATCTTTATTTTCTAAAAATTCATCATAGGTTGTATCTGCTCGATCGATAACACCTTTATCAGAAACGGCAATGATACGATTAGCCAATGTTTGGATAAATTGATGGTCATGTGAAGCAAAAAGGATAGAGCCAGTAAAGGCCATCAAGCCATCGTTTAGTGCTGTAATCGACTCTAGATCTAAATGATTCGTAGGATCGTCTAAAACTAAGACATTTGCTTTAGAAAGCATCATTTTAGAAAGCATGCAACGAACTTTTTCACCACCAGAAAGGACATTGACAGGTTTTAATACTTCTTCTCCAGAAAACAGCATGCGTCCTAAAAAGCTTCGTAAAAACGTATTATCGTCTTCTTCTTTACTTGCGTATTGACGTAACCAATCTAAGATCGTCAATTCATTATCAAATTCTTTCGTTGTATCTTTTGGTAGATAAGAATTGCTCGTTGTTACGCCCCATCTTACGGTTCCAGTATCAGGAGTGATCTCACCCATGATTACTTTAAACAAAGTTGTAGTTGTAATATCATTTTCAGCAACGAACGCAACTTTATCTTCTTTGCTTAAATTGAATGATATATCATTTAATATTTTCTTACCGTCGATCGTTACACTCACATTTTCGACCTGTAAAAGATCATTACCAATTTCACGTTCTGGTTTAAATCCAACGAATGGATAACGACGTGAAGAAGGTTGAATATCGTCAAGAGTAATTTTTTCTAACATTTTCTTACGAGAAGTTGCCTGTTTAGATTTTGAAGCATTCGCACTAAAACGAGCAATAAATTCTTGTAGTTCTTTGATTTGTTCCTCTTTTTTGGCATTGGCATTTGCTTGTAATTTTGCAGCAAGTTGACTTGATTCTAGCCAAAAATCATAGTTACCAACGTATAATTTGATTTTTCCAAAATCTAAATCTGCCATATGGGTACATACTTTATTTAAGAAATGACGGTCATGAGAAACAACGATAACCGTATTTTCAAATTCAATTAAAAATTCTTCTAACCAGTTGATGGATTGGATATCTAATCCATTCGTAGGCTCATCAAGGAGTAACACATCCGGTTTACCAAACAATGTTTGAGCTAAAAGTACTTTGACTTTTTGACCACCAGTAAGTTCACTCATCAATTGATGGTGCAATTCTTCTGGAATATTCAGTCCTTGTAGTAAAACAGCAGCTTCAGGTTCAGCTTCCCAACCATTTAATTCAGCAAACTCGCCTTCTAATTCAGCTGCTCGGATACCATCTTCATCAGTGAAATCTTCCTTCATATAGATAGCGTCTTTTTCTTTCATAACTTCGTATAAACGTTTATGTCCCATAATAACTGTTTCTAAAACTGTATATTCTTCATAGTCATAATGGTTTTGTTTCAATACAGCCATTCGCTCATCTGGTCCCATGGAAACGGTCCCCGTAGAAGGTTGTAAGTCTCCTGATAATACTTTAAGGAACGTTGATTTACCTGCACCATTTGCACCTATTAAGCCATAGCAATTTCCTGGAGTAAATTTAATATTAACATCATCAAATAGTTTGCGGTCTGAAAAGTGCAAACTTACATCATTTACAGTAATCAATTTTTTTCCTCACTTTATCTTTATAATATTTAACGAGCCTCCTAGAATTATATAGGGGAAAAGAGAAAGTTTCAAGGTAATCAATTATTCTTTGTGTTTCACGTGGAACATGGGAATAAAAAATACTAAAAAATTATGAAAGAGTGAAAAAATTTGTACTTATGAAGCAATGATGAGGTTCGAAGGTATCTAAGATAGAAAGGCAAAATGCTCGTTTATTTAGTAGAAGAATAAGTTGGTAATGAATATACGCAAATTATAAGAAGTAGTAGCTTTTACTAAAAATAATAGCAGCAAAAGCTGATCAGAAAAGAAATTACTTTTGCTTTTCATCACCAGCATATGTTTTGACGTTATTTAAAGAGAGCGTTAGTATAATAATAGATTAAAATGAAAGTTGGAATGAAAATGAATGAAAGAAAAACACTAGACTGGGGATCATTAATTTTAGGGATTTTATTTGTCCTTGTTTCATTAATCTCTTTTCAAGATCCTGTTGGTAATTTAGTGGCGATTGTCGTTGTTTTTGCTATTTTTGCCTTTTTAAAAGGAATTTTTGAATTATTTGTACGAAATCGCATGAAAGAATTGACAGGTTATAAAGGGAAAATGCCGTTGGTTATTGGTATCATTGATATTTTAGTCGGGATTTTCTTCTTGTTCAATATTGGTGCAGGAGTAGTTGCTTTACCATTTGTTTTTGCCATTTGGTTTATTGCCGACTCTATCTTAGCTTTATTTACAGCTGATTTAGCGAAAGGTTATAGCACAGGCTACTATTGGTTTACAGTAATCATCAATATTTTGGGTGTGGTATTAGGATGTATACTATTGTTTAATCCTATTTCCTCCGCTTTGACTTTAAGTTTTCTTGTCGGTTTTTATTTTATGATCTTTGGGATCAACCATATCGTATATGCTTTCAGATAAACAAAGTAAAGTATATAAAGAAGCAATCAGGCTGAATTTTCCTGGTTGCTTCTTTTTTATAGTTGATATGTCTGAATCTCTCAAAGAGTAGAGGTTCAATTATTTCCTTTTTTCATATAATTCATTCAATACAGGTAAATCATGCACTTCGTATTTTTCTTTGAATTGTTTGATTTCTTCTTCTGTATATTTTCTTGGATCAAGATGAAGATCTTCAACCGGTAAAGGACGTTTGTTATTGATTTTTACATCAATTACTACTGGTCGTTGGGATTTTTTAGCGGCATCAAATGCAGGTCTTAATTGGTGATACTCAGTAATCGTGAAACCATCAGCTCCCAGTGCTTCACTCGCTTTTCCGAAGTCAGCCTCTTCTAAAAACACACCAAATTTTTTCTGTTCAGTATCTTCTTGTTCTGCTTCAATAAACCCAAACGATGTATTCGATAAAACCACATTAATAATCGGTAGTTGGTATTTCACTTGTGTAATGATATCTTGCATCACCATTGCAAAACCACCATCACCGCTTAAAGTAAAGACTTGTCGATCAGGATAACTTAATTGTGCGGCAATGCCACCTGGAACACCATTCCCCATGGTAGCGAACCAACCAGAGGTCGTGTGTTTTTGTTTGCCGTTCATGTCTAATAATCGAATGGAATGGATCGTCGTATTCCCAACATCTGTTACAAAAATCGCATCTTCTTCAGCGATCCGATTGATTTCTTTATAAACAGCCTCAGGACGAATCGGTTGGTCTTCAAGGTCAGCGAATGAGTTTAACCAGTTTACCCAATTCGCTTTGTTTTCTTGATTGGCTAGATACCAACGATCTTCAGGACGTGGTTCGCCCAGCTTTGTTAATCTCGCTAATGTGGTATTGGCATCCCCTAAAATGGTATGGGAGGTAGCATGTCTTCGACCAAATTTTGAAGCATCGATGTCCACTTGGATAAATTCAGCCTCTGGGTTAAAGAACGCACGACCAAAAGGAAAGTCACTACCCATAAATAAAATCAAGTCGGCCTCTGCTAATGCTTCATTTGCAGGTTTTGTGGCCACACGTCCAGCAAAGCCTAGAAAGTTTTTATAGTTATCTGGAATGATGCCTTTCGCTAAAACAGAAGCAACAACTGGCATGGAAAAGTGTTCTGTAAAATCTTTGATTTGTGAAAAGCCATTACGAGTGCCTTGTCCAATGTAAAGTACAGGCTTTTTAGCTTTTTCAATAAAAGGAAGAGCAGCAATTATATCTTTTTCATCAGGAAGGATAGTACCTGTTTTATGAGTAGCTGCGTTAGATATTTCCTCTTCTTCAATGTCTGCAAAACCTAAATCAACAGGGATGGTTACAATAGCTACTCCTTTATTTTCATAGGCTGCTTTGATTGCTTCGTCCACGACATGAGGTAAACTTTCAGGTGTCATAACTGTCCGATTATAGACACTAACATCTGCAAAAATTGGATTTTCATTTAATTCTTGGAAAGAGTTATAGTTCATAGCAGTAGTTGCAACTTGTCCAAGCAACGCAACAACTGGAACATGATCCATTTGTGCATCATACAAACCATTGATTAAATGCGTGGCACCTGGTCCAGCAGAACCAAAAACAGCCCCAATTTTTCCTGTTAGTTTCGCATCGGCTGCTGCGGCTAGCGCTCCTACTTCTTCGTGACGTACTTGGATATATTTTATTTGATCTTTTTCATGATAAAGAGCATCCATGATTGAATTAAACGAACCACCAGGAATCCCATAAATGTGCTCGATTCCCCAACTTTCCATTACTTTGACCATTGCGATACCAGCATTGATTGTTGCCATATTCTCCCACTCCTTTATCAAATGAATGATAAAATTTCGTAACTTTATTAATTAAAGTATAGTGCTTTAAGAATAAAAGCCCAACTGATTCGCTTTTTTACACAAACAGTAGTCATGATTTTTTGAATATGCTAGAGTAATAAGTAAAGGCACGAAAGGAGAATAAAATGACAGAATGGCTACTAAGCTTAGCCC
Source organism: Enterococcus sp. C57 (assembly GCF_040887305.1). NCBI lineage: Bacteria > Bacillati > Bacillota > Bacilli > Lactobacillales > Enterococcaceae > Enterococcus > Enterococcus sp. C57. The sequence continues at coordinate 47,573 of NZ_JBFOFP010000004.1, forward strand.
CGTGGCAACAAGCATTAGCAGGGACAGCATTTACGTATTTTATGACAGCTCTGGGGGCTGGGTTGGTATTTTTCTTTAAGGAAATCAAGAAAGAAGTATTGAATCTCATGCTTGGTTTCGCTTCGGGGGTCATGATAGCTGCTAGTTTTTGGTCATTGCTTGATCCTGCAATTACGAAAGCTGAAGAAAATGGCGATATCGCTTGGCTAGTCGTCAGTATTGGTTTTGGATTAGGTGGCGTCTTTCTGTACATTGCTGATAAAACGCTTCCGCATATGCATTTTGGCCCACAGCACGAAAAAGAAGGCCTACCTACGCATTTAAAACGAACAATCTTATTAGTTTTTTCGATCACCTTGCACAATATCCCTGAAGGTTTGGCTGTAGGGGTAGCATTTGGGGCTGCCAGTACAGCCGATAATCCAACAGCGGCCGTTTTGGCAGCCATTTCGGTTGCATTGGGTATTGGAATTCAGAATTTTCCGGAAGGTGCAGCTGTTTCGATTCCTTTAAGACAAGAAGGCTTGAGTCGAACAAAGGCATTTATATATGGACAAGCTTCAGGTATTGTTGAACCGATCGCAGGTGTGATTGGTGCGGTGCTAGTGACACGAGTAACCATCCTTTTACCTTATGCACTGGCATTTGCAGCAGGTGCGATGATCTATGTGGTTGTTGAGGAATTAATTCCCGAAGCCCAACAAACATTATCAAGTAAACGACATTTTGCCGTTTTTGGGGTGATGTTAGGTTTTATCATTATGATGGTACTAGATGTAGCTTTAGGGTAATACCATCAAATGATATATCATTTGGAACAACTGATAAAAATATAAAGAAAAAAGCAGCACAAGACTGGGGAATCTGTCGTGTGCTGCTTTTTTCAATATTAGTAATATTTTCGATGATGTCGACGATTTGTTCCAGAAATTACACGAATTAGCCAAATAATGATTGCAATAGGAATGAGTAATTTAATTGCAAACCATAAAATACTAGTAAAAAGGCTAATTACAAAACTACCTATAATCAATACCATTATTAGCATGAAAATAGTTAAAAAAGTATTTCTTTGTCCCATACAAACCCCTCATTTCTTTCTAGTTCCCAAAATAAGTTAAATTTAATAAAAATGTACTTAGAACTTAGCTTAGTTATTAGAGAACCACGATAGTTAAATCCTCTTGTTTCATTGAGTATAGCAGTATAAAGTGAGCGTTACCTCCAACTATAGACTGATTTAGTTGCTTTTTTCTAGCTATCTTTACTACAATAAGTCAGAAAAGGAGGCAAAAATATGCCAAAAAATCGTTTAGAAGCTTTTACCGATGCAGTTATCGCAATCATTATGACTATCTTGGTCTTAGAGCTTCACCAGCCGAACACTGACACTTGGCAAGCGCTAAGTGCCTTAGGATATCGTTTTATGATCTATATTGTCAGCTTTTTTACATTGGTCATCTATTGGAATAATCATCATCATATGTTTCAAGTCGTTCATAAAGTAAATTGGCGAGTTTTATGGGCGAATAGCTTTTTTATCTTTGCTTTATCATTTTTTCCCTTTGTCACGTCTTGGATCAGCGAGTATAGTCATAGTTTAGCGCCAGAGATCACATACGGTGTAGTAACTTTAGGAGCTAATATTGCTTACTATATTTTAGCAAGAGAGTTGGTTCAGTCTGATCCTAAAAATAAAAAGAATATCAAAGAATTACTAGATAACTATCGAAAATCCTACTGGTCAATTGGGTTAAATATTTTAGGAATTATTTTAGGCTATGTCATTACACCAATAGCTGTTTTAGTAACGAATGCTGTGATTTTACTTGGTTGGCTGATCCCTAGCCGTAAAATCGAATCTCAATATAGTAATTAAAGATGTTCAAAAAAATTAAGAGAAATATAACAAAAAGATAAAAAAATGGTCGAACTTCTAGAGGAAAATCTTCCTTGAAGAGGGATGCTTATGATCAATCAAAAAAAATTGAATATCGGTCTAACTACGAGCATGATAACGATCCTTATCTATATAGATCATCGGCAATGTAGTTTATTGGTTATTTTGTTATCTATGATGATTCCATTTGTTGTAGCATTAAAGAAGTAAGTAGCGTTTATTTTTGATCCCGGATCTTTCAGTCTAAAGAATTGAAAGATCCGGGATTCGTTGTATCTAATTATACACAGATACGTATCAGAGAGGTAATCTGTTCCGAAAGTTTTCCACAGGGGATAACGAAAACGAAAAGTTCCAACCTATTGATAAAAGCAGTTATACAATATTTTTGTATAAATATTAAATGAATAGGCAGATAACAATTTATATAGATTAATCCATCTGATTAAATAACTTTTGGTTTTTGAGTATAGTGTTATTTTATCTTTTTAAAATAACGGATTTAATAATTTGTTTATTTTCTTCACAGGAAGGATCGAATAAATTAGGAAAAATGACGAAAAACAAAGGGAACAAGCCGTCTCGAATTAAATAGTTAGTATAAAAGATCAATGGTCGAGTGGGAGAAGAAAAAACAGAAAAGTTATTCGAGGTTCTTTCCATTGAAAAGATAAAAGCCAATCAAATATACCTTGTAGGGGTATATTTGATTGGTCAGTCTGTTGTATGAGTGGCACTTGCGACAGGATAATTTTTTTTATAAGCAAAGTAGCGTGCTTCTTTTTTTGCTAAGCCAAAAGAATCAGATAGCTGTAAATTTTGAGGTGAGAATTGTATGGCGGGGATTGAAAATGTCTGTTTTTGTTTGTCTATAATTGAAATAGAAAAGTTGATTTCTTCTTGTTCGGCATTTGCTAACGTCACATAAGAATGTCTGTCGAAATGGATACCAACTACTGTGTAAATGCCCAGTAATTGAAGTTGATCTCCTTCAATTTTTACTAGTTCATCTTTTGTTGGCACATATTCCATCTTGGCTCCAGTAGTCATTTTCATTTCAGCTTTTGAAGTAACATCTTTTACAGGAGAAGCAAAGTATTCAATCATAAAAAATAAAGCAATTAAACCTAAAAAACTACTAACTATAATAATTGTTTTCTTCACCTTGGACACTCCCATCTAACAGTTATGACGTAAAAAAGTACATTTATGATAAAAATAGTTTTTTAATCATTAAAAATGGTATAATATATGCCTTTTTTTATTAATTTTTGTTATTAATTAATTACTTTAAAAACAGTATAAATTTAAATATAAAAAAAATAAAGCATAAAATACTTAATTTTAGCAGTTTATTTTACTGAAGAAATGTTTCAATCAAATAATTTATTTCGCTAAAATAATTTATTTAGTTATTTTTTAAAATGAGAAGGCGAATGATACTATTTTCTGTTGGCAAGATCAGCATTCTGTTTATTTGAAAGGTCTAAGGGCAAAAAAGGCTATAGATGATCTATTTATAAAATAGGTAGATAGGATTGCTTATTTTTCATATTTTTTATACCCATTTTTACTATTTTTTTGAAAAAAAAATTCTAATTCGTTAAAAATTTTCTTTAAAATATAAATAGGAACATTCAACTAGAAAAAAGTGAATGCTTTTTTCTAGTTGGTAAAAAGAGGGGAGGAAGTAAATGTTAAATATTTTATCGAAAAAAATGAAACGACAGTTACTTCTACTGGAATTGCTTTTTGAAGGAGAAACCTATCGCTTTCAAGATTTAGAATCTCAATTAAAGTGTTCTTCAAAAACATTGAGAAATGACTTGATGGATATCGATTCTTATGCAAAAGAAATTAATATACATACTGATCGTGAGAATGGGATATTTGCAGAAATTGCTCCTCATGTCACAGAAGAATATATTTACCGAATTATTATGAATGAATCGATTGAGTATCAATTTTTAGAAGCAATCGTGTTAAATAAATATACGAACTACTTGGAAGTAACGGAACAACTATTTATTTCAGAGAGCACTTTAAGGCGAATGGTGAAGCGCATCAATCTTTCCTTAGAGCAATATCACTTAAGAATTCGAGGATTGATTCGATTAACGGGAAATACACAATTAATTGAAAAGTTGACGATCCAGTTACTTTTAGAAAAATATGTGTGTTTAGAAGAGGCCTTCAATGAAGAAATTTGTCAAAAAAGTCGTCAATTATACTTAAAATACATAACGAATAATCAACTTCAAGATATAATTCGTAAACTGGAACACCGAAAACATAATCAGCTTTTATTTTATATTGCTATGAAAATTTACCAAGTAAAAAACGAAAAACAATTCATTGAAAAAGAGCAGAACAATCTTTTATGTTTAGGATCAAACGAGAAGCAAAATACTTCTTTATGGTTATCTCTTGAAGAGGATCAGGATCTGATAAAATACATCTTTGAACAGCCGTTTGTTTGTTCGCTACTGGATATACAGAACAACAGCGATGACTACCAACAAAAACCTTATTTAACAAAGATGGTTGGGATATTGCTTGATTATTTGGAAATAAAATATCAGATCAAATGTGAAGAACGACAAGAAATCTGCTATAAAATAATTAATGATGGCGACTATATGGAAAATCTTTCTTTTATTTTATATGATAAACATCATCAGTTTTTAAAACAGATACTTCCAGAAATCGAAAGTATTCAAGTAGGACTAAAGAATTATTTAATTAACAAGGATCAAAAAGAGTTATTAAAGTATATGAAAAATGACGAATTTACCAGAAAATTAGTCGCTTTGTTACTTGTCTACTGGAATGATCTACTAAAAAAGATTGAAACGAGTAAACAAATTAGGGCGTTGATTGTAACCAATTCTGAACAATATGCTAGCTACATTATTGCAAAGCTTGAGCTTTATCTAGGAGGACGATATCGTTTTGTAGCCAGCAAAACCCCGGTAGTTACAGATCAGATGCTACATAAGGAAAACTATGATTGTATTGTTTCCAATACGATGCTGAACAGACAGTTCAATATCCCTATATTTGGTATTTCTATATATCCCAAATCAAGAGAAATTCAAAACTTGATTTTCTTTTATCAACAAACAAGAACAGAAATTACATAGCGTGTTTGATATTTATTAACTTTGAGACATTGTTAGTTTGAACATAGGTGGTCAATAAGGGGAGACGCTGATCAATGGTGAAGGAATATTCCTCAGATAAAAGAGACAAAAAGAAGAGATAGGTTAAAAGTTAACCTAATTTTATGGGCTCTTTGTTAAATGATATGATATTGGTGAAGAGAAATCTTAGAATCATTTGGACAGAAAGAAGAAAAACTTCTTTCTGTTCTTTTAGAGAAGAGAAATATATCCTCATTGTTTTGGTAGTAATTCAAGTAAGTTTGCAGTAAAAATTACTCATTTAATATTAATGAAAAGTTTAATGTACTTTGCTATTATGGACTAATTAATTAGGAGACAAATGGAGGTTCTCAATGGAAGTACTGAGATTAGTTAGTCAATTTTATGCAATTATAGCGATACCCGTCTTTATTTTTTGTGGTTTTAGATTACGTAATCAAAGACGGGCTATGGAAAAGAAGAAAAAAAATAAAGTGAGTGAAATGTTCCCCGAACTTAGTAAAGAGGACTTAAAGCTGAGAAAAACAGCAATTATAAATTATCAAAATATGTATTTGAATACCACTTTTAAAAGAGGTATTCAAATGTTATTGACTGTTGCATTACTTGCAAGTATTATAGGCGCTTTGGTCACTAGTATGCTTTATCAAGATTTTTCGACTAGTTTCCTATTTATCATTGGCTTAACCTTTTGTATTTTACTTCTTAGTATAATCGCTCCGTCAAGTCAGAAACAAGCACAGTTTTGGGAGAATTATCTAAATCAACATCCCGATAATCCATTGAAAATCGTTCTGTTGGACAGGGAAGATGTCGAAAAGATTACTGCAATAAGAAAAAAACAAGTTATTAACTTTATGGTCATCGAGTTAGCTTTTCTGATTTTTTACGTTCTTTATTTTTAGCAAGTTCCCCGTTTTTATACGAATAATCAATTGATTGTCAAAAATAAGAGGGGGAAGAAATTAAACGATTGACTGGCTTCACATGAACGGTATGATACTCTTTGATAGTATTTATAAAAAATAGGAAGTGAACAGCCTTTGATAGAGAAAGATTCATTGGTTGTAAAACAAAAAGAACCGTGAGAGCCTTCTGTGGTTGGCTCCCCGTCAAGTGGACACGGAAATATAATAAAATTTTTAGAGAGCTGTTTGCTAATTTTGTGGCAAACAGTTCTTTTGTTTTTCATTGTTCAAACCTCGGCTGCGCTTGGTTGGCGTATCCCTTAGATGTGCGAAACAAAGGACATTTCACACATCTAAGGGATACGATTATCACGCTGTCATTAAAAGCTGTTGGTGAACTTGTAATGGCGTTTTGGATTTCAAGCATCGTTGATAACGGCCATTGTTATAGTAGTTGATGTAATCTTCGATCATCGATACGAGATCTTCGCGTCTTGTAAATTTACGACGATAGTATTTTTCACGTTTCAATGTTCCCCAGAACCCTTCCATTGGCCCATTATCAATACAATGGGCTACACGAGACATGCTTTGTTTCATCCTTTGATTTTTGATTTTATTTCTCATGTTTTTACTGGTGTACTGAAACCCTCGATCGCTATGGAATAGTGGATGAGCCACAGGTTCAAGTCGAATCGCTTCGTCAAAGGTATCAAAAACCAACTTATTATCATTTCTATCGCTAATGACGAAAGAAACAATACGCCGATCTGCTAAGTCTAGAATGGCACTAAGATAAATTTTTTTTTACTTGGTTTCCTAGAGTGTACTTGAATTCACTGACATCAGTTAACCATTTTTCATTTGGTTTATCTGCATGGAAATTTCTATTTAGATAGTTCTTGGCAATATGAGAAGAGTCAATTCTGATTCATCAGGGCCATAAATTATAGAGCCTTTTTTTGACTATTGTCTCACTCTCTATGTGTAATTATTTTTTATTTCGTTTGTTGAAAGTGTATCCTTTGTTTTCAAGTTCCTTTAATCTAGGTTTAATCTTCTGGATAGTGTAGCTATGATCTATAAATGTATTGTAAGAGTCAAAGTCACGTTTGTTTTCTAATAAAATGTATTGTTTATTTTCAGGAATTATATCAAATTCATGGATTCTATTATTGTCGAGTATTCCCTGAGCCACCCAAAATGAAAGATATTGAGTATCAGAAAGCTGTTCAATAATTTGCCAAACAGACACCGACCAGTCTTCCATTTTTGCATACATATTTTTTGATGAAAGATACGTAATTAACAAAATATCTTTCCGTCTAACATGTTCAAAGTTCTCAATTGAAAGTTCGATGTCTGGAAAAAGAACACCTAACGCCTGAAAGTGTAATTCGCTATATTTTTCAAGCAGATAAAGTTCTTGAGAAAAGTCAAAATCATACTCATTCAATATATTATGCCAAGAATCGTATATCTCTTTACGAATTTGCTCATCACTTTTATGCGCTCGCTTATCTGGAATACCCCACGTATTATTTCCCATATACCGTTTTCTAGGCATTAATTCTTCATTTTTTTCGTTGATAACATACTGTATTAGAGGACTATACTTGTATCCCTTTACTAATTTTAAAGTTGCAACAAAGATTATCTGTTTTTTGTCTTTTTCAAAGTCTTTATAGTTACTAGTTACATAAGTGTAAAAGTCTGAGTCCATGTCAGATAAGAGGTTACGTGTTAAGGACTCATTATCCTGTATAAACGAATTTAAAACTTGAACTGTTTGATTTGAAGGCTGCTCATACAAAAAGTATCCTTGTCTATTTTTTATAAATGGGTATGGATATCCTTCATTTTCTGTTCGCTGCATTGCATATAAAAGTGAATGAAGAATATCTTTGTTAGTAGAAATAAGAACTTCTTTTTCTTGATTCTGAAATTGCTCTGCAAAGTCAAATTCAGAATTAGATAGTAAGGTATTATAATGATCTGGATGAAACAGATAGACGTATATAACTAGTAGTTGATGGATGGGTTGAACATAATTCAGTTTTTCACGAGTAAAAAACTCATTATTTACGTAATCATTAAACTGTTCACGCTCACGTAAGTTACGTTGTTCATTGATTACCATCCTTTTAAACTCATCAGGAACAGAGAAGTATAGTTTGTTTTCCAATACGTTAAAATACTCGTTCCAGATATTCTGTGGTTGTAAAGCAAAAGGAAGTTCCACTTTGCGACTTATAATTTTTTGAAGAAATTTGCCATCATTTTGTGATAATTTACTGTAGTCTCCTACAAAAATGATAGGTATTCTATTTTCAAGAATATTAAATAATGTATATATTTGTTCCTGCAAGGGAGAATCAATTCTATCAAAATCATCTATAACTAGAACCTTGTTTCTAAAAGGATATTTTTTAAGTATCAATACGTAAAATGAATCAGATTTTATCTTAAAAAAGCTCCATACTGCTACAATCAAAGCTACTAATCCAGCAATTTGTGATATTAAAAGAGTACCCAAAAATTTAGAAAGCCCTAGATTTACAAGGTCTGTCATTAAGATTGAGATAACGACAGATAAAATCATAGCAGATCTTAAAATCCAGTATGTTTTTGGTAATAGTTTTGAAAAAGCGATAGAAACTACTGAACGCTCATCAGTCACTCTCCAAAAATCTAAAGTAATAAATCTCTTTTTGATTTCTTTTTTTGCTTTTTTTTCAGCTTCTCTTAGAAATTCTGTTTTTCCAGACCCCCATGCACCATTAAGAAAATAAGTTTTATTCTCTTTCAATAAATCTGAGAAGTTCTTTGCGGATACTGTAGTGTCAATGTGAGTAAGTCCAATAAATTCTGTTTGATAATCTTCGTTTAATACATGATGCAATTGCCAAGTCCTCCTTGTTTTAATATTTTATGAAGCATATCTAAGTTATTTGAGTACTCCTAGAATCTTTTTGAAAGTGTTCCCATCTTGCTCATATCCGTTGAACCGTTTCTTCAGTCTTTGGGCGGAGAGGGCAGATACATCGCTACCTAAAAATAAATCAATCACTAAATCGTCCAGTTGAGAATAGCATAATATCAAATCATCTATCAATGGAGTGATATAGATTTTGAACATAAAACGTTGAATATAAATAAGACACTTAATTATGAAAATAGTATTACCTATGAATTTGTTGAGCCTGAAATTTAAGCTAGTAAACGAGTGATTACTTTAGATGATGTAACAATTAACTACTTGCAAAAGTGGAAGCAACGGCAAGATGAACAAAAAGGAATGAACTTTATTTTATCTTATAATAGTGTTTTTACTCAAAATTATACTCTTCGGCATATTATAAGAAGATATGCTGATGTTGCAAAAGTACACAGTATAAGGATACACGCATTAAGACATTCACATGCTTCGCTCCTTATTAGTATGGGCATGAATGCATATTGGTAAAGGATCGCTTAGGACATGAGGATATTCAAACTACTTTAGGGACTTATGGACATTTATATCCCAACACGAATTTTACAGTTGCGGAATCTTTAAATAATTATATAAAGGTTGACTTACCAGAAGAGAGCCTAGTAAAAGATGTTAAAAATCAATTTAAAAATTAAATAAAGAGTCAAAAATGATTATTGACTCTTTATTTTTAGTTCTATTATCTATTTCATTTACAAAATTAGAAATATTTTATTTATATATATACTAAAAATTAGCATTGACTTACTTTTTAATAAACTCTTCCAATGCGTTATTGGAACGACTTAGATAAGAACAAGTAAAAGTACCTTTTCCGGTACCATCAATTAATACACCTGAATAAGGTTTTCCATAGTTATAAGGCTTTAGTCCAGACGCAACAATTACACCTTCCATAGAACGTGCTTGATAATCACTCATTGTATCTGTAAGCTGAATTAACGCTATTCCATGTTGGCTAGCATAATTAACAGCTCCACTTTGAAAATTCGATGTAGAAATTAGGATACCTTTATGAGCACCTATTGAATTAATCTTTGAATGTAATATTTGTACTTTTTCTCTATTAATTGGTGATTTGTAATGTTTACATTCAATTAGTGTTTTATATGTTACACCCATTAAAGAAAATTCAATATATCCATCAATTTGATAATTACCATCAAATGTTTCAATGATCTTGTCGTGTTCAATTACTAAGTTTTCAAGGTTTTTGGTTTGTTCCTTTAGAACGTCTAAAGAGTAACGTTCAAATTGCTCAGGTGTTAGTTCAAAAGTTTTATCTATAGTTGGATTAAACATATTTCACCTTCAGTTCAAATAAATTAAAATCTTTTATCTTTAGATAATCTCCAGTAATGTAATCCTAAAGCAGTTAATTTACATGATTTACTATTCATTGCAGCAAAATACATGTGTTCTGTCCCCACAGGTTCTATTAAACCTACACTCTCGTATAGTTGTAGTGTTTTAAACTTAGAAACATTATTTTCATCTGCATAAGGTTCAATTATTTTATGTTCTTGTTTTGGATCATTGGTAAACTCAAAAGATGGATCTAATTGAAATTCATCGCTGGAATTTGGGAAGAAAGTTGATAATTTTCGTAAAAGTTCTTTTGGTACACGTGGATCAATAGATCGTATAGGTAAAAATCTTGAAATATTAGTTTTAAAAACAGGGCGTTGTTCCCAAGTACCTAAAGATTGATCAATAAATGAATATAAGCTAGCAGGAGTTATATTCCCAGTTATGTCTGAGGCACTTCCTCTTAACCCTTGCAATAACAAGTTTGTGAATATACCATGACCGGATACTTCCATAGATACTTCATCACGCATACTTGCTGACATTATTGTGACTCCTTCTCCAAGGAAGGATTCTGTACCCTGAATAACTCCTGATTCACCAAATTTTCCAGAAAAACAACAATCTAATATAATAATTTTATTTCGACACTTTGAAGCATTAGCTAATCTCAATACTTCAGTCATGGGTACTCCTAAGTCATAATTTTTAAAGTCGGGTGTTACTAAATATCCTGATCCTGAATCACTACCGTGTCCAGAAAAATATAGTAATGCAATATCAGCATCTCCTGAAAATAATTTTTCTATAGACCTAAGTAAATCTGCTTTAGTAGCAACATTGTTTAATTGGACAACTTCAAAATTTGGTGAACCGTCACCATTAGTTTGTAAAAGTTCTGTTACTGCATTTGCATCATTTATACAGCCACTGAGGGGAATGATAGGGTAATCATCTATACCTATTACTAGCGCTTTTTTCATAATTGTAACTCCTATAAATTATTAATCCAAGATGCAATATTTGCCCATTTCCAATCTCTCATTTTATAAGATGGTAGTTCAGGAGGAATTTTAACATCTAGATGGTTATCATTTCCCCAAATTCCCAAAACCGGAATTTTTTCTTCAGAAGCACATTTGATTTCCCAACGTTCCCCATCAGCATTCATTGTGTTTTTTGTCACAATTGCAATTACTCCATCACAACCTTTTATTTTCGTTCTACATCTAGTCTTCCAAGAATCATTCCAAGGCTGTTTTACAGACATATCAACAAACTCAAATGGACTGTTTGTATTTTTTGCCTGACCAACTAAAAAATCTCTCAAGTTAGAATCTTCGATTGCAAAGCTAATAAATATTCGTTTCATTTTTTATTTCCTCCGATCAATATTTATATTTATATTATACATTGCTAAAATTTTTTAAGTAGTCTATAAATGAAGAAAAATATTATATTATCAGATGTTTTATTTAAAGTTGTGATAAAAGTGTGATAATGAAAAAACAAACAGCCAACAAACATTGGTTTAACCACGTTTGTTGGCTGTTTTTCATTATTCCCACTCCACAGTTGCAGGTGGTTTAGAAGTGATGTCGTACACGATACGGTTGACGTGAGCGACTTCGTTTACGATGCGGACAGAGATTTTTTGTAAAACATCCCATGGGATACGGGCAAAGTCTGCTGTCATCCCATCAATAGAAGTGACTGCACGGATACCTACTGTATAGTCGTAAGTACGGCCATCGCCCATTACGCCGACAGAGCGGATTCCTGGTAGAACAGTGAAATATTGCCAAATGTCACGATCTAAGCCAGCTGCTGCGATTTCTTCACGTAAGATCGCATCTGATTCACGGACGATTTCTAGTTTTTCTTCACTGATTTCACCCAAGACACGGATACCTAGACCAGGACCTGGGAAAGGTTGACGCCAAACGATTGAATCTGGCATTCCTAGTTGTGTTCCTAATTCACGGACTTCATCTTTGAATAATGTGTTCAAAGGTTCAATCAATTGGAATTGCATGTCTTCTGGTAGTCCACCCACGTTATGGTGAGATTTGATCGTTTGAGCAGTTTCCGTTCCACTTTCGATCACATCAGTATAAAGTGTTCCTTGGGCTAAGAAAGCAATTCCTTCTTCTCCCGCTAATTTTGTTGCTTCATCATCAAAAACATACACAAATTCATTACCAATGATTTTACGTTTTTGCTCAGGATCAGAAACGCCGGCTAACTTGTCTAAGAAACGTTTTCTTGCATCCACTTTGATAATATTTAGACCAAATTTCCCGCCTAAACTTTCCATTACTTGGTCTGCTTCACCTTTACGCAATAAACCATGGTCAACAAAGATGGAAGTTAGCTGATCACCGATTGCTTTTTGTAGAAGAACACCAACGACACTAGAATCCACGCCGCCAGAAAGTCCAAGCAATACTTTTTTATCGCCAACTTGTTCACGAATTTTTTCGATTTGCATATCGATGAAGTTATTCATTGTCCAGTTTCCTTCACAATGACAAACATCAAAAGCAAAATGACGGAGTAATTCGATTCCGTATTCAGAATGACGAACTTCTGCATGGAATTGGATACCATAGAAATTACGTTTTGTATCTTGGATGGATGCGATCGGGCAGTCTTTACTTGTACCAACGATTTCAAATCCTTCAGGAACTTGGGTTACTAAGTCCCCGTGGCTCATCCAAACGGTTTGTTGTTTAGGTGTGTCATTGAACAATACTGCATCGTCACTGGTTACTTCTAACTGAGCTTTTCCGTATTCACGGTTTTTAGCTGGTTCAACTTTCCCACCTAGCTTATACGTAATCAATTGCATACCGTAGCAAATACCCAATACAGGAATCCCTAAGTTAAAGATTTCTGGATCGATTCCAAAAGCATTTTCATCATACACACTGTTAGGACCACCGGAAAGAATGATTCCTTTTGGATTCATTGCTTTTACTTCTTCAGCAGAAACCCGATGGCTCAATAATTCAGAAAAAACTCCTAAATCACGGATGCGTCGTGTAATCAATTGGTTATACTGGCTACCGTAGTCTAATACGATAATCTTTTCAACGTTTGTCATGTCGGCAACGTTTGTCACATTTATTACCCCTATCCCTTTAAATTTTATCTCAAAATAGAATAAACTATTTTAAAATGCTAATATTTTCGCATGAAAATCGAATCAATAATATGATTTTCAGTTTTATGGAGAATTATATCTGCTCTGCCACGAGTAGGCAAGATATATTCGTTTAAATTTTTCAAATTCACATTTTTCCATACTTCTTGCGCCATTTTAAATGCATCGTCACGATCGCCAATAGCAAATTGATAGTAATAATTTTGTGGATTTTGAAAAGCGGTGTCGAGTAAGGCACCGAATCGATCTAAATACCATTTTTCAATTAATGATGAATCAGCATCAACATAAACAGAAAAATCAAAAAAATCACTGACATAGATTTGTTGATTAGCAGGCAGTTGCAGCGTGTTGATTCCTTCAACAATCAGAATATCAGGTTGTTGGATCAATTCATATTCGCCAGGAATGATATTGTAAATGTCATGTGAATAAACAGGTACTTTTATTTCTTCCTGACCGGATTTTACTCGATTAAGAAAATCAATCAACATCTCCATATCATAACTTTCTGGGAACCCTTTACGATTCATGATCCCTCGTTCTTTTAACGTTTCATTAGGATATAAAAAACCATCAGTTGTAATCAACTGAACATTCCTGCGTTTAAATGTACGTGATAAGATCGTTTGTAACAGGCGAGCTGTTGTGCTTTTTCCAACGGCAACACTCCCAGCAATTCCAATAATAAATGGCGGTACTTCGACATATTTATGAAGAAATAGACCTTTACTTAACGAAAGAGATTCAAATTCTTTCATATATAGATAAATCAAATGAGCAAGAGGAACATAGATATCTCGAACATCTTGCATTGAAATACGGTCATTTAAACTTTTGATGTTATCTAGCTCGTCTTGGGTCAAAGGTGCTTGTCCATTACGATAAAATTCACGCCATTCTTCTCTTGCCACACGGTAGTAGTTCATTGGATCATTCATAATAGCCTCCTGCATTCTCCCATCAATGGAATCATTTTAACATAAAACACGGCTAAACCCCACCACTAAACGAGAATGGTTATAAGTCTCTTATTTTTAAGTGAATAACTGTTAACTGAATAAATAAAAAGGATGACATATCAAAATTCATTCTGTTCGTGTTTCTGATCAACTATTTATTTAAACTAGGAAAAATAGACATTGCATGCCAATTGATAAAAGGATAGACTAAGAAACAAGAAACAAGAAACAAGAAACAAGAAACAAGAAACAAGAAACAAGAAACAAGAAACAAGAAACAATATAAAAAGGATGAACGATATGACGAATCATTATTATTCGCAAGAGCCAACGACAGAACATGACTTTGAACAATGGTCATTTGAATTAAAAGGAAAAAACTTCCAATTTGTAACAGATTCAGGAGTATTTTCACGTGAAACAGTCGACTTTGGTTCACGAGTGTTAATTGATACCTTTAATTGGGAAGAGCTGCCAGCTGATGGCAAAATTTTGGATGTTGGTTGTGGCTATGGTCCGATTGGATTGGCGATCGCTTTTGCTAGTCAGCGATTTGTTGAGATGGTCGATATTAACTCTCGGGCAGTAGAATTAGCTCAAGGAAATGCGAACCGCAATGGGATCAAACAGGTGGATATTCATCAATCGAATATCTATGAAGCAGTTCATGAAGAAACTTATGCAGCAATCGTCAGCAATCCGCCAATTCGTGCCGGTAAAAAAGTGGTACACGAAATTTTAACCGAAGCATATCCAAGGTTAAAATCGGGTGGAACACTAACCATTGTCATTCAAAAAAAACAAGGGGCTCCTAGTGCAAAAAGCAAAATGGCAGAGACCTTTGGGAATGCTGAAATCGTCCATAAAGAGAAAGGGTACTATATCATCAAAAGTATCAAAGAATAACTGTTTGATTGTGGTGTTTGAGACTAAATAAAAAGCTATGACAAAATAACACACTCTAAAAGCAACCGAAGAATCCTAAAATAGAAGTAACTATTTGCGGGTCCTTCGGTTTATTTTTGTCCCTTTCTTTCTATTAAAAAACAGGCGATAGGTACTCTAGGTCATGGGAATATGGAGATCGTAAAAAAGTTGATGACAGGAGTGAGACACTTCGCTAACTAGTGGAACTTTTTCCTATTGAAAAGTGGCGTATTTCAAGGAGCTAATAATTGAATAACGTTTCTTCCTTTTTTAGAAAACAAAACTAGCATGGTATTGAAAAATTTGAGTGACTTGAAAGGAGAATAAAAAAATGACACAAACCAGAATGATAGTAGATACTAAATCTATTTTAGAATTACCCATGTATAACCAGGAAAACGTATTAAGGTATTTAGAAAAAGACCATGTCGAAATGGCTACAACATTTAAAGCATGGGAAGAAAAGGCGAAGGGGATCGTCCAGAACAATAAAACGAAAAGAGAAAAATTAAATAGCAAAAGAGAAAAAAGTGAAGTTCAGCCAGATGATCAACATGTTGCTTTAACAAATGAACTTTTAGATCTCTTAGATGGATTAGTACATCATGGTTTGCATCAGTATCGTCCCACGCTGGTGTCTAAGTATAAAAATCTATTGATATGGAAAGATCAAGAAAAATTTGATTTCTTACTTAAGAATCGAGATGCTAAGAACGGGTTCACTCAAATCATGAACGACAAGCCTATGATTAAGCTTTACCAAAAAAAGCCAAAGAAATTTGCTCAGATCAAAAAAGGCTACCATTCTCAAAAAAACAACGATGTCCTATTTGTTGGAAACATGCTGCTGTTTGAACTACTTGATTTTTCTCGCTCAGAGAGGGAACAACTGGTAAAAGAATTTCTAACCCATACGATTCCCAACGATCAGCGACGAGACAACTTAAATCAAGAAATTCAAAATCGTCCTGCGGCAACGCTTGACAAGCTTTCACAGAGAAATAAAACAGTCTATTGGGAGTTTGTTAGTATCAGAAGTGTGGCAGATTATTCTAAAGTAAAACATGTGAAAGAACAAATTGATCATCAAGATGGATTGACTCCAGAAGAAAAACAGGCACTTCATAACGATTTAGATGCACGTATCGCCAAATTTAATAGTCAAGCTATACTGTTTGAAGAAGCAGTCGCGGATCTAAGTGAAAAAAATAAGGATTTACATAAGATGTTCAAAAAAGATGTACCACAAGAGCGAATTGACTTGCTCAAACGAATCAAAGATGAGTCAAATTTGGATTGGCTAACAAAGAATGTGTTGACCGAAGAATTAGTAAGAAAACAAGTAGCTCAAGAAAAACTAGATACATATAAAGCACTGATGAGTGACAAACAATTGACCCGAGAAGTGGTAGCTAGCATCAAACAAAGCAAAGAGTATTCAGAAGAAATAAAAAAAGCTCTCATTTCTGAAATTAATCCCTCAGAGGAAGCGAAAAAGAACAACATCAAAAAAATATCAGTTATCAAACAGGAATTTTTCATTAGAAAGCAACTGTTAGAAGTACTAAAAGAACGAGTGGCAACGGATAAAACCTATCAGCCGCTTTTTGAACAAATAGAAAAAGTCACGAATAGTAATGAAAAACAAAAGGAACATGTAACTGCTCAAAGTGATATCAAAGAGTGCCAAAAGTTTATAAGTGAAAATAAATGGGAAGAGGAAATGATTAAAAGAATCAATCAAGAGGAACGAATCCCTCCACATTTGAAAGTAATCGTTTTATCTGAGTTAAAGGAACCAACAGCAAAAAATCAACGAGTTGGTGGAGAAAATCGGCAAGATTCCACGCTTGTTGCTCTTGTTTTAAAGTCTCACGTTCAAAATATACAACTAGGATACCAACAAGAGGTTTCTCAAAAGACGAAGAAGGAGCAACAAATTGATCATCGCATGATTAAATACGAACAAAAGTTACAAAAAATTCTAAAGATAAGAACAGGACTCTTTGATGCCATAAATAGATTTGAGAGCCAGGAGAAACAACTGATAGGGGATGGGGGAAAGATTTCTGTTCCCAAGGATGAACAAGAAAAAGGCAGTCAACAAGCTACGCTGACTAAAAAAGATTTGCAAGAGAATGAAGAGCAGAGGCTAGCTATGGATATCGGAGAGCTTCTTATGAAAGGAAATACGGCAGACTATTTTCAGGCAGTCGATAAACATGATTTAAACTTTTTAAATCTTAGGCAACAAGTAAGGCAAGATCCAAAGATTCCTATTGAAAATAAAAAACCTTTCCTTGAACAGCTAACAACGATGATCGCCACGGATCGAACGGCAGGTTATCAAAAAGAGCTTCAACTTTTTTCATCTGTTCGAGAAAAGATTCTAGAACTCCATAATGAAATCTTAAACGATCAGGAAATAGCTCATGATGAGAAAAAAATACTTCTCAAGCAGGTAGATAGAATGGTAGGAGCGATTGAAAAACGGGATTCTGAACATATAGCTGCTGATCATTTAGTAACCCAAAGTCAGAAGTCTTCTTTGAGTGAGAAAGTAACTAGTGCAATCAATAATAGAAAAGATCAATCGCTAGTTACTCAAGCCAATGAAAAAACTCCTATGAAAGAGAAGAACAATGACAGATGATCGGCAGTTACAGAAGTTTTTAAGAAGTCAGTTTAGGAAATTGGCACTTTCCAAGTTATTTATTTTTATTAGTGAATAAAAGATTTTTTCTTATTTTTTTCTATCTATTCTTTTTTATATGCTTTTGGTAAACTAAAAAAGAATTTACATCATAAAGGAGGAGAAGAAGTGAAACTAACGATCCGAGACATTGCAGAAATGGCAGGTGTTTCAGTCACCACTGTATCACAAATTTTAAATAATAAAGGGAGCCGCTTTAGTGATAAAACACGAAAAAAAGTCCTGAATATTGTTAACGAGCACCATTATAAACCAGATTACTTTGCCTCGAATGTGATCAATCGTCATTCTAAAACGATTGGTATGATCGTGCCAGATGTCACTGACTTCTTCTTTTCTAAATTGATTGAAGGGGTCGAGAGTTACTTGAATCCACTGGGGTATGTGATCATGCTTTGCAACTCTCGTCATAGTCAAGAAAATGAAATCAAGTATTTAAAAGAATTGGCTCATCGCTCAGTGGATGGAATCTTATTGGCTACGCCCAATGTTTTGCCAGATGACTATTCTTTAGATAGTGGTTTTTATAAAAATATGCCGATTATTTTGATTGATCGTGGATTGAATACCAGAGATAATGGTCGGTTGATCGTAAAAGAGTATGAGGGGGCTTATCAAGCAGTTTCTTTGTTTATTAAGAACGGTCATACCAAAATCGGTATGCTCAAAGAAACAACAGGCTATTACCAGTTAGAAGAACGGTTCAACGGGTATCGTCATGCACTAAAGGATCATGGAATCCCTTTCAATGGAAAGTATGTAGAACAAGGGGAGTTGACGGTCCAAGGTGGATACGAGGCGTCTAAACGGCTCTTAAAGCACAAAGATCTTACAGCAATTTTTTGTGGAAATGATGCAATGGCGATTGGTTGTTACCAAGCGATTGATGAATTAGGCAAAAAAATCCCCGATGATATTTCAGTTATTGGTTTCGATGGGTTGAAGTTATCCGAGTATATGATCCCTCAATTGACAACAGTGAAACAGCCAAGTTCTGATATTGGATTTTATGCCGCAAGATTTTTGATCGACACGATCGAGTTCCCACAACGCAAAGTTCCGAACAAAGTCTTTGAAACAAAATTAATTATTCGTGAGAGCATAAAAACATTGACAAAGGGATAACTCAGCGTTATATTGCTTATGTAAGTGTTTACAAAGGCGGTGAGTAGCTCTTTGTATTCTTAGTAAACTGGTTTACTAAAGTGGTTTACCTTTTGGAAAATTCCTGTATAATACCGAATGAAGACGAGGAGGATCAAGCAATGCGAATGGTGGATCTGATTGAAAAAAAGCGAGACGGAAATGAATTATCGACAAAAGAAATCGAGTATATTATTACAAAATACACGAATGGTGAAATTCCAGATTATCAAATCAGCGCATTGTTGATGGCGATCTTTTATCAAGATATGACCGATAGAGAAATCACGGATTTAACACTTGCCATTGCCCACTCAGGAGATGTCATTGATTTAAGTCCTTTAGATGGGATCAAAGTGGATAAACACTCTACAGGTGGTGTGGGAGATACGACAACGTTGATCTTAGCGCCTTTAGTTGCAAGTGTGGGTGTTACAGTTGCCAAAATGTCTGGTAGAGGTTTGGGGTATACAGGTGGTACGCTGGATAAACTAGAAGCAATTCCTGGATTTCAAATCGAGCTTTCTGATGAAGCGTTTATCCGAATTGTCAATGAGAGTAAAGTGGCTGTTATTGGACAATCAGGAAATCTTGCACCAGCAGATAAAAAACTTTATGCTTTGCGGGATGTGACTGCGACAGTGGATTCGATTCCTTTGATTGCCAGTTCGATCATGAGTAAGAAAATTGCCGCAGGAGCAGATGCGATCGTTTTAGACGTGACGACAGGTGACGGCGCCTTTATGAAGAATATTGAAGATGCTAGACGTTTAGCAAAAACAATGACTAGTATTGGAAAATTAGCTCATCGTCAGACAGTAGCCGTAATTTCTGATATGTCTGAACCTCTTGGTGAAGCAATTGGTAATAGTCTTGAAGTTGTGGAAGCAATTGAAACGTTAAACGGCAATGGACCAGAAGACTTGCTGGAAATGTGTTATGCATTAGGGAGTCAGATGGTGGTCTTAGCCAATCAAGCAGCAACAATCGAAGAAGCTAGAAGTTTACTGCAAGAAGCACTAGAATCTGGCAAAGCCTTAGACAAATTTAAGGAAATGATCCGTAATCAAGGTGGAGATGACTCTATCGTAGACCAACCAGAACGGTTACTGACAGCTAAGTATGTTGTTGAGTTGCCAGCCAAATCGAGTGGTATTGTCTCAAAACTCGTTGCGAATGAGTTGGGGATTGCAGCTATGATGTTAGGTGCAGGACGCAAAACTAAAGAAGATGATATTGATCACGCAGTTGGTCTTAAATTAAATAAAAAAATTGGTGATTCTGTAAAAGAGGGAGAATCATTATTGACAATCTACAGTAATACAAAAGAGATTTCTTCTGTTCAAGAATTGCTCTATCAAAATATCCAAATTAGTGACTCGGCTGAAAAGCCTACATTGATACATGATATCATCACCGAATAAAAGGAGAGAAAAAAATGGAATTGAACCGAATGATCGATCACACCATCTTAAAAGCAGATGCTTCTCAAGAAGACGTCATGCGAATTATTGAAGAAGCAAAGAAATACCATTTCTATTCTGTTTGTATCAACCCAACATGGGTCGCACTAGCAAAAGAACAATTAAAAGGCGAACCAGTGGCAGTATGTACAGTAATTGGCTTTCCTTTAGGAGCTAATACTGCTGAAACTAAGGCTTTTGAAACTACAAATGCGATTGAAAATGGCGCAGATGAAGTGGATATGGTCATCAATATTGGGGCAATGAAGTCTCAACAGTTTGATAAAGTCCAAAAAGATATTGAAGCAGTGGTTGCAGCGGCCAAAGATCGTGCTTTAGTCAAAGTCATCATCGAAACAGCTTTATTAAATCATGAGGAAATTGTAAAAGCTTGTGAGCTGGCAAAAGCTGCTGGGGCAGACTTTGTTAAAACTTCTACAGGATTTTCAACTGGAGGAGCAAAAGTCGAAGATGTTCGTTTAATGCGTGAAACTGTTGGACCTGAAATGGGTGTAAAAGCATCTGGTGGTATCCATAACGAAGCTGAAGCTTTGGCAATGATTGAAGCTGGTGCGACAAGAATTGGTACCAGTGCAGGAGTTTCGATTATGTCAGGATCTACTGGCGAAGGCTATTAAGTAGTAAGGGGAAGCTTATGACAGAAGTGAAGCAAGAATGGATCAACATTGCAGTAGAAGCATTGGATAAAGCATATGTACCATATTCACATTTTCCAGTAGGCGCATGTTTAGTCACTGAATCTGGAAAAACGTATCAAGGAGTCAACATCGAAAATGCCTCGTTTGGTTTAACCAATTGTGCGGAGCGCACGGCTTTTTTCAAAGCTGTTTCTGAAGGAGAAAAAGAGTTTACTCATTTAGTAGTGGCTGGTCATACGCCAGAGCCAATTTCTCCTTGTGGTGCTTGTCGTCAAGTAATGGCTGAGTTTTGTGTACCAGACATGCCGGTAACTTTAGTAGGGGATAACGGTGTGACTAAGGCAATGACGGTTAAAGAACTATTACCTTACGCCTTTACAGAAAAAGATCTATAGAATTATCACTCATGTTCATTCAGTCAGCTGACTGTTGAAAAATAAAACAATTATTTTAGGGGGCTTTACAGAAATGAAAAAAGCAAAATTATTTGGTTTAAGTGCTGTAGCGTTATCTGCTGGGTTATTATTGGGCGCATGTGGCAGCGGATCAGATTCAACTGATTCAACCGGTGGAAACAGCGGTTCAAAAACAGCAACTGCAGCATTGATCACAGATACGGGCGGTGTTGATGACCGTTCATTCAACCAGTCAGCTTGGGAAGGACTACAAGCTTGGGGGAAAGATCATGATCTATCACGTGGGAATGATGGGTTCCAATATTTCCAATCAGCAAATGAATCAGATTATATCCCTAATATTGACCAAGCTTTGAATGCAGGTTTTAAAACAATCTTTGGTATTGGTTATAAATTGAAACCAGCTATTGAAGAGCAAGCTGCATCAAATCCTGAAACAAACTTTGCTATTATTGATGACGTTATCGACGGCAAAGACAACGTGGTTTCAGCAACATTTAAAGATAACGAAGCTTCTTATCTTGCTGGGATTGCCGCAGCTTACACAACTGAAACAAACACTGTTGGTTTCATTGGTGGGGTAAAAGGTGAAGTAATCGATCGTTTTGACGCAGGATTCAAAGCTGGTGTAGATGCTGGTGCAAAAGCATTAAACAAAGAAATTAAAGTCTTGAATCAATATGCAGGAGACTTCTCAGCGCCAGATAAAGGACGTTCAATTGCTCAAGGAATGTATGCACAAAATGCAGATATCATTTTCCACGCATCTGGTGGTACTGGTAACGGTGTATTCCAAGAAGCGAAATCATTAAACGAATCAGGCGACAAAAAAGTTTGGGTTATCGGGGTTGACCGTGACCAATCTGACGAAGGCGAATACACTTTAAATGGTGAAAAGAAAAACTTTACTTTGACATCAACTCTAAAAGGTGTAGGAACTGTTGTTGAAGACTTAGCTCAAAAATCAGCTGATGGTGATTTCCCTGGTGGGGAACATACCGTTTACGGATTGAAAGAAGACGGTGTTGGTATCACAAAAGGTCAACTTTCAGAAAAAGCAGAAAAAGCTGTGAATGAAGCAAAAGAAAAAATCATCTCAGGAGATATCAAAGTACCAGAAACTCCTGAAAAATAATCAAACGAATTTCTATAGCCTTGTTGGACAATTGTTTGACAAGGCTATGGTTTAGTAAATAACTAACGATTGTTTCTTTATCAAGATGTTGCTGAAAAGCTATTTTCGTTTTTTTGTTCTTAATTCTTGAAGTAGAACATGCTGCTCACAGCCTCTTGCTAAACGGCGTTCAAGAAGCAGCTCCTCAACAATAAGCGATGATTTTTAAAAATATGAGAAGCTATTTTAAAAAATCCTCTCTTATTTGCTCGGAGCTAAACGCTTCTTTCACAGCCTCTTGATAAGGGAATAATCCCCTGAAATTTTTGCTTCAATTTGAGATTTTATGAAAAATCTTTGTTAATCGTTGCCTAGATAGAAATCGTTAGGATGTGAAAAATTGTGGTTCAAGAAAATATTGTCATCGAAATGCGGAATATCACCAAACAGTTTGGTACGTTCAAAGCAAATGACAACATCAACTTGCAAGTGAAAGCAGGAGAGATCCACGCTTTACTTGGAGAAAATGGTGCCGGAAAATCAACCTTGATGAATGTGCTCTCAGGCCTTTTAGAGCCAACATCAGGTGAAATACTGATGCATGGGAAAGAAGTGAAAATTACAAGTCCGACAAAAGCGAACCAGCTAGGTATCGGAATGGTCCATCAGCACTTTATGCTTGTGGATGCATTTACTGTTACTGAAAATATTGTTTTGGGAAGTGAGCCAAGTCGAGCAGGGGTACTTGATCGTCGCCAAGCACGTGAAGAAATCCAAAAGCTTTCTGAACAATATGGTTTATCGGTCAATCCTGATGCGTATGTCCGAGATATCTCTGTTGGAATGGAACAACGGGTAGAAATCTTAAAAACACTTTATCGTGGGGCAGATGTCTTGATTTTTGACGAACCTACAGCGGTATTAACGCCACAAGAGATTGACGAACTGATTGTAATCATGAAAGAGTTGGTCAAAGAAGGAAAATCGATCATTTTGATCACCCATAAGTTAGATGAGATTAAAGCTGTAGCAGATCGTTGTACAGTTATCCGTCGTGGTAAAGGGATTGGTACAGTAAATGTAAAAGATGTCTCTTCACAACAATTGGCAGATATGATGGTTGGACGTACGGTTTCATTTAAGACAATGAAGAAAGAAAGTCAGCCTCAAGAAGTTGTGTTATCGATTGAAAATCTAGTGGTTAAAGAAAACCGAGGATTGGACGCAGTCAAAGATCTAAGTTTAGAAGTACGAGCAGGAGAAGTTTTAGGAATTGCTGGTATTGATGGTAACGGACAGTCAGAATTGATCCAGGCGTTAACCGGTTTACGTAAAGCAGAAAGTGGAACAATTCGCTTAAAAGATGAAGATATCACGAATAAAAAGCCAAGAAAAATTACGGAGGCTGGTGTAGGACATGTGCCCGAAGACCGTCATAAGTATGGCTTAGTGTTGGATATGACGTTAGCGGAGAATATTGCTTTACAAAATTATTACCAAAAACCTTACAGTAGAAATGGCTTATTGAATTATTCGTTGATCAATGAACATGCACGAGAATTAATCGAAGAGTATGATGTTCGAACAACGAATGAACTTGTGCCAGCAAAAGCATTATCAGGTGGGAATCAACAAAAAGCAATTATTGCTCGGGAAATCGATCGTGATCCTGACTTGTTGATCGTTGCTAATCCGACACGTGGGCTAGATGTTGGAGCAATCGAGTTTATTCATAAACGTTTGATTGAACAAAGAGACAAATACAAAGCGGTCTTATTGATTAGTTTTGAATTAGAAGAAATTTTGAATGTTTCTGATCGTATTGCGGTACTCCACGAAGGAAAAATCGTGGGAATCGTTGATCCAAAAGAAACTTCTGAAAATGAACTAGGATTACTTATGGCGGGCTATTCTTTAGAAGAAGCAAGAAAAGAGTTAGAAAAGGTTGGTGGCGCACATGAATGATCGCAATGAAAAGATACGTAATCTCCTAGTTCCTATTTTTTCGGTAATTCTAGGTTTAGTTTTAGGTGCTATCTTGATGGCAGCTTTTGGTTATAACCCAGGCCAAGGTTATTCTTCAATGTTAAATGCGTCCCTTGGTTCTCAAAGAAGTATTGGTGAAACATTACGGCAAGCAACACCGTTGATTTTTACTGCATTAGGTTTTTCTGTTGCGAACTCAGCAGGATTCTTCAATATCGGGCTTTCGGGACAAGCACTCTGTGGTTGGATCGTTAGTGTGTGGGTAGCACTTGCCTTTCCTGATCTGCCAAAAGTCATTTTATTACCGACTTGTGTGATTTTAGGTGCTTTGGCAGGAGCCTTGGCTGCGGCTATCCCAGGGGTGTTAAGAGCCTTTTTCGGTACAAGTGAAGTAATCGTCACTATTATGATGAACTATATTTTACTTTATTTAAGTACTTTTGCTTTACATGACATCATGCCAGACACGTATCGTTCAAGCTTAGATTCTTCAAATTTGATTGGGCAAAATGCTTCTCTTAGATTACCTTGGCTGACACAAATGTTTGGCGGTTCTCGTGTAAATGCTGGTTTGTTTTTAGCATTGATTGCACTGGTTGTTGTTTGGCTATTGATGAAGAAAACGACGTTAGGCTTTGAAATTCGTTCGGTAGGTCTAAATCCTTTTGCTTCTGAGTATGCTGGAATGAGTAGTAAACGTACGATCGTCTTCTCCATGATGATTTCAGGCGCTTTAGCAGGACTTGGTGGAGTAGTCGAAGGATTAGGAACGTATCAAAACTTTTTCGTCCAAACAACTTCATTAGCCATCGGATTTGACGGAATGGCTGTGTCACTGTTAGGTTCTGGTTCAGCGATTGGAATTTTACTTTCAGCACTCTTGTTCAGTATCTTGAAAATCGGTGGTTTGGGGATGCAAACAGGTGCCGGTATACCATTTGAAATCGTAAATGTATCGATTGCATTGATTATTTTCTTTGTTGGGATCAACTTCTTGATTCGTTTCATTATGGCAAAATTCTTCCAAGGTAAAAAACAAGAAGCGATCGTGGAGACTGTTGAATCGAAACCAACAAATCAGAGTCAAGAAGGAGGAGAATTATAATGTCAACAACTGAGTTAATTGCTTTAATCCTCACTTCAACGTTGGTTTATTCAACACCATTAATTCTTACATCTTTAGGTGGAACTTTTTCTGAACGAAGTGGGATTGTCAATGTAGGTTTAGAAGGCATCATGGTTATGGGTGCTTTCAGTGCGGTAGTATTTAATCTAACCATGAGTCCTACCTTAGGAGACATGACACCATGGATCGCTATTTTAGTCGGTGGGATAGTTGGTGTGTTATTCTCTTTATTACATGCAGTAGCAACTGTTAGTTTACGTGCAGACCATATCATCAGCGGGACAGTTATCAACTTGATGGCACCAGCTTTGGGTGTATTTTTAATTAAAACATGGTATGGAAAAGGACAAACTGATAACATTTCAGTTAACTTAGGATATTTCTCATTTCCTGGATTATCAAAAATCCCTGTGATTGGACCAATTTTCTTTAAAAATACATTTTTACCAGCTTATTGTGCCATTTTAATTGCGATTCTTGCTTGGTTTATTATCTTTAAGACAAAGTTTGGACTTCGCTTACGCTCAGTGGGTGAAAATCCTCAAGCAGCGGATACATTGGGAATCAATGTTTACGCGATGCGTTATTCTGGGGTATTGATCTCTGGTTTACTTGGCGGAATGGGTGGCGCAGTATTCGCTCAATCGATTTCAGGGAATTTCTCTGCCGGAACGATCGTAGGTCAAGGGTTTATCTCAATGGCTGCTATGATCTTCGGTAAATGGAATCCACTAGGGGCCATGGGCGCTTCTTTATTCTTTGGTTTTGCGCAAAGTTTAAGTATCATCGGGGCTCAATTACCAGTGATTTCTTCGATACCGCCAGTATTGCTGCAGATTGCACCTTACCTATTAACCGTTATTGTGTTAGTAGCGTTCTTAGGAAAAGCATCTGGACCTAAAGCAAACGGTAAAAATTATATAAAATCAAAATAAACTTTTAGTGAATAAAAAGGGTGGGTTACGGGAAATGTTTTTTCGACTCGCCCTTTTTGATTTAATAGCAATAATAAAAAAGAAAGAAGGAATAATCATGTTTAAACGCGTACATTTGATTGTCATGGATTCAGTAGGAATCGGCGAAGCGCCAGATGCTGAAAAATTTGGTGATAAAGGTTCAGATACACTAGGGCATATCGCAAAAGAAGCTGGTTTGACAATTCCTCATTTAGAACAGTTAGGATTAGGAACGATTCGCCCATTAGAAGGTGTCGAAGCGGTTAAAAACCACCAAGGCTATGCCACTAAATTGGAGGAAGTATCTGTAGGAAAAGATACAATGACCGGTCACTGGGAAATCATGGGTCTGAACATCAAGACACCATTTCGAGTATTTCCTAACGGTTTCCCTGATGAATTACTCAAACAAATCGAAGACTTCTCAGGACGCAAAATTGTTTGCAATCAACCATATAGTGGAACCGCTGTTATAGATGACTATGGTGAACATCAAATGAAAACTGGTGATTTGATCGTCTATACGTCCGCAGATCCAGTTTTACAAATTGCTGCACATGAAGAAATTATTCCTTTAGAAGAACTTTATCGGATTTGTCAGTTCGTTCGTGACATTACTAAAGACGACCCATACATGATTGGTCGAATTATTGCGCGACCTTACGTTGGAGAACCTGGTAATTTTACTCGTACGAGCAACCGACATGATTACGCATTGGATCCATTCGGGCATACGGTTTTAGATTCATTAAAAGAAGCAGGAAAAGACGTTATCGCTGTTGGAAAAATCAACGATATCTTCAACGGTCAAGGAATTACAGAGTTCGTCCGTACGAAAAGCAATATGGATGGCGTTGACCAATTATTAAATGTGATGAAAAAAGAGTTTACAGGGATCAGTTTTACTAATTTAGTTGATTTTGATGCATTATTTGGACATCGTCGGGATGTTGTAGGTTATGCCCACGCAATTGAAGATTTTGATTTACGTATTCCTGAAATATTAGAGGCAATGGCAGAGGACGACTTACTGATGATTACTGCTGATCATGGAAACGATCCAACATTCCCTGGAACAGATCATACACGTGAATATGTACCATTATTAGTTTTCAGCAAAAAAATGCAAGGACAAGGAAGCTTGCCACAAGGCTACTATTCAGATATCGCAGCAACGATTGCTGAAAACTTCGATGTTCCTGCTACCGAAAATGGCGAAAGTTTCTTAAAACTTTTGAAATAGGAATGACAGACCGCGTTTGAAAATTTGACCTGAAAAAGCGTAACTAAGATAGGTCAATCATTTTGTTCAAAGAGCCATCTTGCTTTAACAGTATCAATCAAGAGGTGAAAAGCCTTGTTAATCAGGCATACCTGTTTTTTTAGCTAGTCGAACGACAGGGCTTCTAACTTCTTGACTTCTGTAGAAAAAAATAGTTAATAGGAGAAAGTAAATGACCCAATTAAGCGAAATGTTACAAGAAACGACTCAATTTATTCTAGAAAAGGGCGTAAAAGAAATTGATTTTGGTTTGATCTTAGGTTCAGGTTTAGGAGAGTTAGCGGAAGAAATCGAGGAAGCAATCGTGATTCCTTATGACCAAATCCCATTTTTCCCAACATCAACAGTTGTCGGCCATGCTGGTCAATTAGTCTATGGTACCTTGTCTGGTAAAAAAGTTCTGGCAATGCAAGGACGATTCCATTTTTATGAAGGTCATTCAATGCAAACTGTCACTTATCCTGTGCGGGTAATGGCAGCATTAAAGGCTCATTCGGTGATTGTCACGAATGCAAGTGGTGGGGTAAATGAATCATTTGTTCCTGGCGATTTGATGTTGATTACTGATCATATCAACTTCACAGGTCAAAACCCATTGATTGGTCCTAACGAAGATGAGATCGGTCCACGCTTCCCTGATATGAGCGAGGCGTATACCTTAACTTACCGTGAAGTAGCCAAAGAGGCTGCGAGCCAATTAGATTTGACTCTTAAAGAAGGGGTATATATGGGCTATTCTGGACCAACATACGAAACACCTGCAGAGATTCGGATGTCACGTACGATGGGAGCAGATGCAGTCGGAATGTCCACTGTGCCAGAAGTGATCGTTGCAGCACATAGCGGATTGAAAGTTCTCGGCATTTCATGTATCACTAATTTAGCAGCAGGCATGCAAGCGAACCTTAACCATGAAGAAGTGGTGGAAACAACGCAACGTGTCAAACAATCATTTAAGGCATTGATTAAAGAAGTATTAGTATTACTATAACTGAATCAAGGAGAGTGTCAGATGAGCGTACACATTGAAGCAAAACAAGGAGAGATCGCTGATAAAATACTACTTCCAGGCGATCCTTTACGAGCAAAATATATTGCTGAAACATTTTTAGAAGATCCAGTATGTTACAACCAAGTTCGTGGGATGTTAGGTTTTACTGGAACCTACAAAGGCGAACGTGTTTCGGTACAAGGAACGGGGATGGGGATGCCGTCAGCGACGATCTATGCCCATGAATTGATTCATTCATACGGTGTGAAAAAATTGATACGAGTGGGTACATGTGGTGCATTATCTAAAGATGTCCATGTTCGTGATCTTGTTTTAGCTCAAGGAGCAGCTACTAGTTCTTCGATGATCGAGAAAAATTTCCAAGCCTTTCATTTTCCGCCGATCAGTGATTTTAAGTTATTGTTGAAGGCGTATGAAATTTCAAAAGACAAAGGATTTACCACACATGTAGGGAATGTTCTCTCGGAAGATTCATTTTATAAAGATGATTCAACAGAAACGTTTAAATTAGCTGAATTAGGTGTGCTAGGTGTGGAAATGGAAGCAGCTGCTTTATACTATTTGGGAGCAAAATATCATGTCCAAACATTAGCAATCATGACAGTGAGTGACCATTTGCTTACCGGAGAAGAAACAACTGCAGAAGAGAGACAAACGACATTTAACGAAATGATCGAAGTCGGATTAGAAACAGCAATCGCAGATTAATAAAAGAAGTGAGCGAGTGATTCAATTGAATCGCTTGCCCACTTTTTTTATTTATTATAGATAGTATTTTTTAGCAACTGTCAAATCATCGTTTAATTCATAAACAAGTGGTTGACCAGTTGGAATTTCAAGATCCATGATATCTTCATCAGAAATTCCTTCGATGTGTTTTGCTAAAGCACGTAGAGAGTTACCATGTGCAGCTACTAAAACAGTTTTGTTGTCTAGTAAAGCTGGAGCAATTTCGTCTTGCCAGAATGGTAAAGCACGTTCTAAAGTAACTTTCAAGTTTTCGCCACCAGGAATATCGCGTTTGTCTAACATTGCATAACGACGATCGTTTGCAGCAGAACCTTCGTCACTTTCGTCCATCAATGGAGGAAGAGTGTCGTATGAACGACGCCAAATGTGTACTTGGTCATCTCCATATTTTTCAGCTGTTTCTTTTTTGTTCAATCCTTGTAATTTACCATAATGACGTTCGTTTAAGCGCCATGATTTGATTTGAGGAACCCAAAGTTGATCTGAGTGTTCTAAAATCAAATTACATGTTTTGATGGCACGAGTTAAAACTGAAGTGTAAGCAACATCAAATTCAATTCCAGCTTCTTTGATTTTGCGTCCGCCTTCTTTGGCTTCTTCGATTCCTTCTGGTGCTAAGTTTACGTCAGCCCAACCAGTAAATTGGTTTAATGCATTCCATTCACTAAGACCATGACGAGAAAAAACTAATTTTGGCATGTTTAGCTCTCCTTTAAAATAGGTTATATTTCTGAAAATTTCAGTTCTGCTTTATTGTACAATTTTTTTGACTAGATTTCCATTGAAAAATGAAGTTAATGAAAGGGAAAATCAGAAGATAGACAGATAAAAAAACAAAAATAATTCTTACAGTGACAGATAAACAGAGGTAGGTGGGTCAATGACTACTTTGACATTGATCCACCTACCTATTCATTATATACAGTTGATTCGTCTTTAGCAGACAGTCTGCGTTTGTTGCGCCAATCCATTTTTAAATGAAAGAATATCAAGATGTAGGCAGTCGTTTAAGATAATTGCTGAATCTCTTTTTCTGGAAGATTGATATATTTATAACAGGTTCCAACTGATACACCACATTTAGTAGAAATTAATTGGATCGTTTCTTTTTTTTCATAATAAAGCCGACGAATTTTTTTAATTGTTTTTGGATCGATTTTTGGACGACCCCCGATTTTACCTTTTTTACGTGCTTCATCTAACCCAACAAGTGTCCGTTCCTTGATTAAAGAGCACTCCATAATGGCTAATCCTTCCATTAGTTGAAAATAGATTTTCCCCATCGGTGTACGCGTATCGATCTCTTCTTGGATACTAACTAGGTGTAAGCCACGATCTTTGAATAATTGTGTGAGTTCTGTTAGCTGACGAGTGGACTTCCCTAGACGATGAAGTTGACAGATAACTAAAGTATCGCCTTGTCGCATTTCCTTGATTACTTTTTCTAAACAAATATTATTAGACACCGCATCTTTAGACTTGTATGTCTCGTGAAAAATCTCCTGACAACCAAAATTAGAGAGTTGCTCCACTTGTGTTGTAAGATCAACATCATTTATGGTTGTGCGTGCATAACCAATAATCTTCATGGTGATTCCTTTCTAGCAATGATTTTCTGTCTATAGATAACAGTAAAAATGTAGCATAAAGTCCATTGAAAAGATAGTTTTTTTATGTTTTTAAAATGAACTATTTTTGCTAATTTTTATAACTAATATCAGGGTTGTTATTTTTGATGAGGTGAGTCGATAATTGATACGCCTTGTGCGGAGCCGACGACGACTTTTGAAACCATATTTAAAAACAGTCCATGTTCAACGACACCAACCAGTTGATCAAGGTACGTTGCCAAAGCTTCAGGGTCATTGATCACTTCTAAATGTAAGTCAATAATGTAATGACCACTGTCTGTTTTGACTATCTGACCTGTTTCGGTCTGACGTAAAACAGGTTGGTAACCTTTCTCATCAAAGATCCGCATCAATTGTTGAGCGCCATAAGGAATCACTTCTACTGGAAGAGGGAACTGCCCAAGCTGCTCCACTAATTTTGATTCATCAACGATCCAAATGACTTGTTTTGAATACGTAGCAACAATTTTTTCAAAAAGTAATGCTGCGCCACCACCTTTAATTCCTTGAAATGCTTTACTGATTTCATCAGCACCATCGATCGTGAGATCAACTACGGGTACTTCATCAATACTCTTAAGAGGGATACCTAATTTTTCTGCTTGTTCTTTAGTGGCATTCGATGTAGTGACACCAGTGATGTTTAATCCTTCTTCACGCATTCTTCTACCGATTTCTTCTACCATATAATAGGCTGTAGAACCGGTACCCAAACCAACGATCATTCCGTCCTTCACAAATTTAGCTGCTTCAATTCCAGCTGCTTGTTTCAAATTCATCTGTTGTTCCCACCTTTTTTTTCGTCTCTATTCATAGCTATTTTATATTGAATGATTGGAAAAAGATAGCGTCCTTTTTTTAATTTCAAATGGCTAAAAAAAATACATAACACTGGTTGACAGAGTACTTTATTCATGATATCCTAACCAAGGTGCTTTATCTACAGGTCTCTGGTAAAGAGACGTGCTGACTGTTTATCAAAGCATATTTGATAAAGATGCAGAATTGCATTTATTTTTTATCGCAAAAAAAGAACCACCTGGATGTGTGGAACTAGACGCGAATCGTGGGAAGGAGGAAACAAGGAATGCCTACAATTAACCAATTAGTACGTAAACCTCGTAAATCAAAGGTGGAAAAATCTAATTCACCTGCTTTGAACAAAGGATATAACAGCTTTAAGAAAACTCAAACAAACGTGAACTCTCCTCAAAAACGTGGGGTAGCAACACGTGTGGGTACAATGACACCTAAAAAACCGAACTCAGCTTTACGTAAATATGCTCGTGTTCGTTTGTCAAACTTAATTGAAGTTACTGCTTATATCCCAGGGATTGGTCACAACTTACAAGAACATAGCGTAGTATTACTACGTGGTGGACGTGTAAAAGACTTACCAGGGGTACGTTACCATATCGTTCGTGGTGCACTTGATACAGCTGGTGTAAACGACCGTAAACAAAGCCGTTCTAAATACGGTACTAAAAAACCTAAAGCTTAATTTTAATTATTAAACAAATGAAACTTGTTCTTACTATGTTAAGAGAGTAAGGCAATTACTATGAAGAATATTTCGGAAGGAGGAGTTACGGATGCCACGTAAAGGTCCTGTTGCAAAACGTGATGTTTTACCAGATCCTATTTATAACTCAAAATTAGTAACTCGCTTGATCAACCGTGTAATGGTTGACGGAAAACGCGGTGTTGCAGCTAGTATTATTTATAACGCCTTTGATTTGATTAAAGAATCTACAGGTAATGATCCATTAGAAGTGTTTGAACAAGCTATGAAAAATGTTATGCCTGTTCTTGAAGTTAAAGCACGTCGTGTTGGGGGTTCAAACTATCAAGTACCAGTTGAAGTTCGCCCTGAACGTCGTACAACTTTAGCTCTTCGTTGGGTAGTAAACTACGCTCGCTTGCGCGGTGAACACACAATGGAAGAACGCTTAGCAAAAGAAATCATGGATGCTGCAAACAACACTGGTGCTTCTGTTAAAAAACGTGAAGACACTCATAAAATGGCTGATGCCAACCGTGCATTTGCTCATTATCGTTGGTAAGATCCTCTCTGCCTGTTGGGTTAAACGACAGCAGAAAGTCAATTTACAATCGATTTAAATAAAGAGAGGAGTAAGAAAATGGCAAGAGAATTTTCGCTAGAAAAAACTCGTAATATTGGTATCATGGCTCACGTTGATGCAGGTAAAACTACAACAACAGAGCGTATCTTGTACTATACTGGTAAAATCCATAAAATTGGTGAAACCCACGAAGGAGCTTCACAAATGGACTGGATGGAACAAGAACAAGAACGTGGTATCACAATTACATCTGCTGCGACTACAGCGCAGTGGAAAGGTTACCGTGTAAACATCATCGACACACCAGGACACGTAGACTTCACAATTGAAGTTCAACGTTCTCTACGTGTATTAGATGGTGCGGTAACTGTACTTGACTCACAGTCAGGTGTTGAACCTCAAACTGAAACAGTTTGGCGTCAAGCAACTGAGTACCGAGTGCCTCGTATCGTATTCTGTAACAAAATGGATAAAATCGGTGCGGACTTCTTGTACTCAGTAAAATCATTGCATGATCGTTTGCAAGCAAACGCGCATCCAATCCAATTGCCAATCGGTGCTGAAGAAAACTTCACTGGTATCATCGACTTGGTTAAAATGAAAGCTGAAATCTATACAAATGACTTAGGAACAGATATTCAAGAAACTGAAATTCCTGAAGAATATTTAGAACAAGCTCAAGAATGGCGCGAAAAATTAGTCGAAGCTGTTGCTGAAACAGACGAAGAACTAATGATGAAATATCTTGAAGGTGAAGAAATCACACAAGAAGAATTGATTGCTGGTATCCGCCGTGCAACAATTAATGTTGAATTCTTCCCTGTATTAGCTGGTTCAGCGTTCAAGAACAAAGGGGTTCAATTAATGTTGGATGCCGTTCTTGATTACTTGCCTTCTCCAGTTGATATCGAAGCAATCAAAGGGATCGATACAAAAACAGACGAAGAAACAACACGTCCAGCTGACGATGAAGCTCCTTTTGCTTCATTAGCGTTTAAAGTAATGACTGACCCATTCGTAGGTCGTCTAACTTTCTTCCGTGTTTATTCTGGTGTCCTTGAAAGTGGTTCATATGTATTGAACGCTTCTAAAGGCAAAAAAGAACGTATCGGACGTATTCTACAAATGCACGCCAACACTCGTCAAGAAATTGATAAAGTGTACTCAGGTGATATCGCCGCTGCTGTTGGATTGAAAGATACAACAACTGGGGATACATTATGTGCATTAGACTCACCGGTTATTCTTGAGTCAATCGAATTCCCTGACCCAGTTATCCAAGTTGCTGTTGAACCTAAATCAAAAGCAGACCAAGATAAAATGGGTGTTGCGTTGCAAAAACTTGCTGAAGAAGATCCTTCATTCCGAGTTGAAACAAACGTTGAAACTGGTGAAACTGTTATCTCAGGTATGGGTGAGTTGCACTTAGACGTTTTAGTAGACCGTATGAAACGTGAATTTAAAGTTGAAGCAAACGTTGGTGCTCCACAAGTTTCATACCGTGAAACATTCCGTGAAGCAACAAAAGCTGAAGGTAAATTCGTACGTCAGTCTGGTGGTAAAGGTCAATACGGTCACGTATGGGTTGAATTTACACCAAACGAAGAAGGTAAAGGCTTCGAATTTGAAAATGCAATCGTCGGTGGGGTCGTTCCTCGTGAATACATCCCTGCTGTTGAAAAAGGACTAGAAGAATCTATGAATAACGGTGTTCTTGCTGGCTATCCATTAGTGGATATCAAAGCAAAACTTTACGATGGTTCATACCATGACGTCGATTCAAATGAAACAGCCTTCCGTGTTGCTGCATCTATGGCTTTAAGAGCTGCTGCAAAACACGCACGTCCTGTTATTTTAGAACCAATGATGAAAGTAACGATTACTGTTCCAGAAGATTACTTAGGTGATATCATGGGACACGTAACTAGCCGACGCGGTCGCGTTGAAGGTATGGAAGCACATGGTAACTCACAAATCGTTAATGCGATTGTTCCATTGGCTGAAATGTTCGGTTACGCAACAACATTGCGTTCAGCAACTCAAGGACGCGGTACATTTATGATGGTATTTGACCACTATGAAGATGTTCCTAAATCAGTCCAAGAAGAAATCATTAAGAAAAACGGCGGTAAAGCTGAATAATTTCTTAAAACAAGATCGTCTGTTTGACAGATTATCTAAAGAGACTGTATTTTTAATATAGTTTCGTGTAAAATAATTATCGATGATATGGGCATGTGATAGACTTTTGGTTTATCACATACCTATCAGACAAATAAAAAATATATTGTATTTTTAGGAGGACATTTTAAAATGGCAAAAGAAAAATTTGACCGTTCTAAACCACACGTTAACATTGGTACAATCGGACACGTTGACCACGGTAAAACAACTTTAACAGCAGCAATCACAACTGTACTATCTAAGAAAAACGGCGGCCAAGCTATGGCTTACGATCAAATCGATGGTGCTCCAGAAGAACGCGAACGCGGAATCACAATTTCAACAGCTCACGTTGAGTACGAAACTGACACTCGTCACTACGCTCACGTTGACTGCCCAGGACACGCGGACTACGTTAAAAACATGATCACTGGTGCTGCTCAAATGGACGGAGCTATCTTAGTAGTATCTGCTGCTGATGGTCCTATGCCTCAAACTCGTGAACATATCCTATTATCTCGTCAAGTTGGTGTTCCATACATCGTTGTATTCTTGAACAAAGTAGATATGGTTGACGACGAAGAATTACTAGAATTAGTTGAAATGGAAGTTCGTGACTTATTAACAGAATACGAATTCCCTGGTGACGATGTTCCTGTAGTTGCTGGTTCAGCTTTGAAAGCTTTAGAAGGCGACGCTTCTTACGAAGAAAAAATCCTTGAATTGATGGCTGCAGTTGACGAATATATCCCAACTCCAGAACGTGACAACGACAAACCATTCATGATGCCAGTCGAAGACGTATTCTCAATCACTGGTCGTGGTACTGTTGCTACAGGTCGTGTTGAACGTGGACAAGTTCGCGTTGGTGACGTTGTAGATATCGTTGGTATCGCAGAAGAAACAGCTCAAACAACAGTTACTGGTGTTGAAATGTTCCGTAAATTATTAGACTACGCTGAAGCTGGAGACAACATTGGTGCTTTACTACGTGGTGTTGCACGTGAAGACATCCAACGTGGACAAGTTTTAGCTAAACCAGGTACAATCACACCTCATACAAAATTCTCTGCAGAAGTATACGTGTTGACAAAAGAAGAAGGTGGACGTCATACTCCATTCTTCACTAACTACCGTCCACAATTCTACTTCCGTACAACTGACGTAACAGGTGTTGTTGAATTACCAGAAGGAACTGAAATGGTTATGCCTGGCGACAACGTAACAATGGAAGTTGAATTAATCCACCCAATCGCTATCGAAAACGGTACTAAATTCTCAATCCGTGAAGGCGGACGTACAGTTGGTGCCGGTGTCGTTACTGAAATCAAAGCTTAATCTTTGATCAACTGAATTGTAAGCAACATTGTATTCGGACAATAAAAAGTCATGGTGTCATTAGACATCATGGCTTTTTTTATGGCTTATTTTAAACTTTATTGAGTAAATGAAAGCATTTTGTTTGACAAAAGGAAAAAAAGATGTTGACAAAAAAACGTTCCCTCGATAAAATTAAAGCGTTAACATATTTATTTTTCATGTGACTAGATCATACTAGGCATGGGAAGATTCCGTCGATAAGGAGACTTTGGTGGAATTTTTCTATGCTTTTTTTGTTGTCAAGCTTAAGATTGATAAAGGATGATTGGTCCATGAAGTAACTTTAATTCTGCAGAAAAAGGGTTATTAATATGAAAATCAAAAAGATTTTTAATCAAAATGCGGTCTTAGTCGATGACGATGGACAAGAAAAGGTCGCAATTGGTAAAGGTGTTGGATTCGATAAAAAGCGCAATGACTTGATTTTTCATCGAGAAATTGAGCGGATGTTTGTGATGGAGCCAGAAAGTCA
This sequence comes from Enterococcus sp. C57, assembly GCF_040887305.1. Taxonomy (NCBI): domain Bacteria; kingdom Bacillati; phylum Bacillota; class Bacilli; order Lactobacillales; family Enterococcaceae; genus Enterococcus; species Enterococcus sp. C57. The sequence continues at coordinate 85,253 of NZ_JBFOFP010000004.1, forward strand.
AATGAAATTACAAAGTTTGCTGAATCAAATTGACGAAAAGTTTCTTTTTGCCGCTGAACACATCATTGATCATGCAGAAACAGTTTTAATGAAAAAGCTGAACGAGCATGTGTTGATCGCGTTAACGGATCATATTGCTTTTGCTGCTGAAAATATTCATAATGGAATTGTTATTCGAAATAAATTACTGCGAGAAATCGAGGCGCTGTACCACGAAGAATTTAGTATTGCGCAATGGGCAGTTGATTATTTGAATCACACTTTAGCTATTCCTTATACATATGATGAAGCGGGTTATATAGCGATACATATCCATAGTGGTCATAGCGGACAAACTAGTAATCATCGTAGCATTCGCGAAGTCACGATCGTGTCGGAAATTATCCAGTTGATTGAAAAAGAGCTGAGGATCGATATCCATTCCGAACAAATGGCACTGAATTATTCTCGTTTAGCAAACCATCTTCGGTTGTTGATCCAACGGTATCACAATCAGCAGTATGCGGTCTTAGACGAGGAGATTATTGAGATAGTCAAACGAAAATATTCAGGAAGTTATGCAGTCGCAAAAAAAATTCGAGTACTTTTAACTAAACAATATCAAATGTCTATTACAAGCGAAGAACTTGGTTATTTAGTTATTCATATCGAACGCTTGCGAGGGACAACAGAATAGGAGAACAAAATGAAAACATACTTACAACGAATGGGACGTTCCTTGATGTTACCAGTAGCAACCCTACCAGTAGCTGCTTTATTCATGGGGATTGGTTATTGGATCGATCCGACTGGTTGGGGTGGCAATAACATTTTTGCCGCTTTTATGATCAAAGCTGGAGGAACAGTCTTAGATAATTTAGGAATCATTTTTGCTGTTGGATTAGCATTGGGGATGTCTAAGGACAAAGATGGTTCATCAGCATTGGCAGGATTGATCGCCTTTTTAGCACCAGTCACATTAGTCAATAGTGCTTCTGTTGCATTGTTTACTAAAGTGGATGTTGAAAAAGTGAATATCGCTTTTGATGCAATCAATAATAAAAATGTATTTATTGGAATTTTGGCAGGCTTAGTCGCTGGTGCGATGTATAATCGCTTCAGCGGAGTTAAATTACCAATGGCGTTGTCTTTCTTTAGTGGAAAACGAGCAGTACCGATCGTAACAGCTGGTTTAATGGCAATTATTTCTGCTTTATTGATTTTTGTTTGGCCACCAGTTTATGATACATTGGTTAGTTTCGGTGAATTGATCTCTGGAATGGGCGCGTTAGGTGCTGGTCTATATGGCTTCTTCAACCGTTTGCTGATTCCAACTGGTTTACACCATGCACTTAACAATGTTTTTTGGTTCAATTTAGCTGGAATTGATGATATCGGTAAATTCTGGGCAAGTGAAGGGGTAAAAGGAGTCACCGGTATGTACCAAGCTGGTTTCTTCCCGGTCATGATGTTTGGGTTACCTGCTGGTGCACTTGCTATCTATCAATGTGCGCGACCAGAAAAGAAAAAAGTGACCGCATCTTTGATGTTAGCTGCCGCTTTCGCTTCTTTCTTTACAGGGGTGACTGAACCGTTAGAATTTTCATTTATGTTTGTCGCTTGGCCATTGTACGTCGTTCATGCTGCTTTAACAGGGATTTCGATGTTTATCGCAGCAACCTTCCATTGGACAGCGGGCTTTAATTTTAGCGCCGGCTTTATTGATTTCTTCTTAAGCTTACGTGTACCTATTGCCAATCAACCATTAATGCTATTGGTATTAGGCTTGGCGATGGGTGTGATTTATTACTTTACATTTTTATTTGTCATCAAAAAATTCAATTTGATGACGCCGGGGCGTGAAGAAGATACTGGAGTTGCAGAAAATGGGGAAGTAGGAACAGTGCCAACTGGTGACAATCGATTTGCCACGCTAGCTAATCAACTTTATCAAGCATTAGGTGGTGCAACGAACGTTGTTTCCATTGACAATTGCACGACACGTTTACGCTTGTATGTAAAAGATACGGCAAAAGTTGATCAAGGGAAAATCAAAGCAACTGGTGTTCCAGGCCTGAAAGTAATTGATGCCAAAAATATTCAAGTGATCGTTGGAACGGAAGTCCAATTTGTTGCAGATGAAATGAAAAAAATTCATGGAAGTAGTGGCAAAGGAACTGCTCAGTCCACGCCTACTGTGACAACCAAAACAGTCGTTGATCCACAAAACCAAGATATTTTTGCGGTAGCAAATGGGAAGCTAATGCCAATCACAGAAGTGGCGGATGATGTCTTTTCACAAAAAATGATGGGAGACGGGTTTGCGGTTCTACCAACGAATGGCGAAGTGTTTGCTCCAATCGCTGGTACGATTATCAATATTTTTCCAACGAAACATGCAGTTGGTATCAAAACGGAATCAGGAATTGAAGTTCTCTTGCATATGGGGATCGATACCGTGAACTTAAAAGGAGCGCCTTTTACGATCTACGTTGAAGAGGGACAAAAAGTCGCACGTGGTCAATTAATTGCAACCATGGACTTGGTGGCACTACAATCGGCAAACAAACAATCAGATCTGATCGTTGCTTTTACCAATGGTGAAAAAGTGGCGAAGCTAACGATGGATGCTAGTGGGGTAGTTAAAGCAAATGCTGTGATTGGTCATGTTAAGAGTAATTAAGGAAGAAAACTACTGACACCAATCAATAGTTACTTATTTTTATCGTTTCGTCTATTCATCACTTTTATGTACTCTGATGTATCATGTAAAACACCGAAGACAGGTTTTTGCCTGCTTCGGTGTTTTTTGTCTTTTTTGCCACTTTTTGTAAACGCTTTTAAAAATGTCCAGAGTAATGGACAGAACAAAAAATGAGTTGTCAGAAAATTCCGTTATAGTATAAACAAGGAGGTTGAACAAATGCAGCTAAGCAAAAGAGAGAAAGAAATGGTCGAATACTTTGTTAAACATGGCTTATCCCTTACAGCTCAGGAGTTAGCTGAATTTGCCCATGTTTCTACGAAAACGGTCTACCGTACGATTAAAAAGATAAATGATGTGTCTGAAAACGGGGAAATCATTTTGGCAGAGGCAGGCAAAGGATTTCGGTTAGACTACGATAAATATTTAAATGTGAGTGCAACGCATAATGAAAGTCGAACGAGTCAAGGACCTTTGGAAAGAAGAAATGCGATTTTGCTTAATTTGTTGTTTAAGGCACCCAAGAAGTTATTAATCAATGAATTGTTCCATCCGTATTATGTGAGTGATCCGGTAATTAGTAATGATTTGGCTAAGATCAGTTTATTTTTAATGAAAAACCACCTCCAACTTAAACGACAAGGTACCCGAATTGGTATCGAAGGAACAGAAAAACATATTCGTAAAGTAGTGAATATGCTATTAAGTATCCATTTATTGGAAGATAAACAAGTGGTTCCTAGTCACCCAATGATCAGCTCATTTGATATCAATTTTATTACTTCGATCGTTGAGTTTATCGAACAAAAACTAGTCAGTCGAATTGCCTATCCATATGCAATGAATATTTTTTCTCATATTTATATCTTAGTCAAACGCTTCCGTGAAGGGGTCGTGTATTTAGAAGAAGATACATGGGATTTAGATGAAGAAGATCAGGCGCTGATCCATTATAACCAGGAACTGTACCAACTATCAAAGCAAGTCATGCTCAAATTAGGTCAATATTTAAATACGACTCTCCCTGAAAGTGAAACTTTTTATCTTTTTCAATACTTGATTTCCTCCAGGATCGAAAATGGTTCGATTAAACATCAAAATATCTCAAATGAAGCTGAAGAAATCACCCGTTTTTTTTCTGCTACGATGAGCCGGCTCATGGGAGTGGCGATTGATCAAGAACGAAACCGACATGATTTGTATAGTCACATTCAGCCGCTATTGTATCGATTAAAACATGAGATCACAATCAAAAATGATTTATTGCACGACATTGAATTAGAGTACCAGGAAACGTTTCAATTAGTAGAATTTGTCAGTAAAATGGTCCAAAAAAAATTTCATACAAACCATATATCCAAAGATGAAATTGGATTTTTAACATTATACTTTGTGAGATACAAAGAGTTAGCCCCAATAAAAAAACGTGTATTGATCATGTGTAGTAGTGGTGTTGGAACTTCAGAACTATTGAAAGTCAAAGTAAAAAAAGCCTTTCCTGAATTAGAGATTATTGCTGTTTTATCTTCTCGGCAGTACCAGAAAAACCAAGCGGAATTTAGTAAGATCGATTTGATTTTAACAACGGTTTGTTTGAATGAGCCACCGAAGATTCCCACGATATTAGTAAACTCAGTATTTACCAAGCAAGACGAAAAACGTGTGAAGCAAATGTTAGGAGAGATGTGAAATGGTTACAAAACAGGTAATGTCAGAATTTAGTATCGCAAATGTGATTACAGAAAAACTGATACGTTTAGAAATGAAAGCGAAAACAAAAAAAGAAGCGATTCTCGAATTAAGTGAATTACTAAAAGAAAACGGCATTATCAAAGATGTTGATGATTTTTCATCAGATGTCTTTCAACGGGAGAAAGAAGGAATCACAGGGATTGGAAACGGTGTGGCGATTCCCCACGGAAAATCAGCGAGTGTCATTCAGACTTCTTTGGTTGTGGGTAAAGTCGAGACCCCGATCCCTTGGGAATCATTAGATGAGCAGCCTGTAAAGGTCATTATCTTATTTGCAGTAAAAGATACAGATGCCAATACCGTTCATATCAAATTGTTACAAAAAGTAGCAATGTTATTAGCAGAAGATACCATTATCGAAAAAATGAATCAGGCAACTAGTAAAGCAGAATTAATGGAACTATTAGCAAAAGAACCAACTGTCTAAAAGAAAAGGAGGAAGAAAAAATGAAGATCGTCGGAGTAGCAGCCTGTACTTCAGGAATTGCACATACGTATATTGCCAAACAAAAATTAGAAAAAGCAGCAAAAGCATTAGGACATGAAGTGCACATCGAAACACAAGGAACAATTGGTACAGAAGACGAGTTATCGAAGGAGGAGATCAAGCAGGCAGATGTCGTCATTATTGCAGCAGATATCAAAATTGGTGGCAAGGAGCGGTTCGAAGGAAAAAAAGTGATTGAGATTCCTACGAACATGGTCATTAAAGCACCGAAAGGGTTGATTACTAAAATTGAAGAAGAACTCAGTAAAACATAAAAGGAGAGGAATTGGATGCTTCGTCAACTACAATTAAAAAAGCATGCACTGACAGCTATTTCATACATGTTACCAGTTGTTGTGACCGCTGGACTCTTGATCGCTATTGGGAATTTAACAGGTGGGCAAGTCATCAATGATTATCAAGCGTCTTATTCTGTACCCGATGCCTTAGTTTCTCTAGGGGTTTTGGGCATGGGATTATTGGCTCCAGTGATTTCTGCAGCGATTGCCTATTCCATTGCCGATCGCCCAGGGATTGGTCCAGGTTTGTTTATGGGGTTAATTGCCAATGCCATTGGCGCAGGTTTTTTAGGTGGTATGTTAGGCGGTTACTTGGTGGGGTTCTTTGTCCTATTATTGGTGAAATATCTCAAAGTTCCTAAGTGGGCACAAGGATTGATGCCGATGATGATCATCCCACTGTTAGCGACCCTTAGTATCGGTTTATTGATGTTTTTCGTGGTAGGTGTGCCGATTGTTTGGGCAACAGAAGCGATGACCGATTTTTTACAAGGACTACAAGGTTCTGGAAAATTCCTCTTTGGGTCAATTGTCGGTGGGATGGCTGCCTTTGATTTTGGTGGACCAGTCAATAAGGTAGCCTCATTGTTTGCTGATGGGATGCTTTTGGAAGGTGTGCAAGAACCAGAAGCTGTGAAAGTGTTAGCGTCAATGGTTCCGCCTTTCGGTGTCACCATTTCATGGGTTTTATCTAAGTTATTTCGGCAAACAAAATATTCAAAAGAAGAAGAAAACAACATTAAGATTGCTTTTCCGATGGGACTTTGCATGATTACGGAAGGCGTTATCCCCTTAGCGGCAGTTGATCCGCTTCGTGTGATCATTTCGTGTACAGCTGGTGCAGCGATTGGCGGAGGTTTGAGTATGTCGTGGGGAATTGGGTCACCAGTTCCTTCTGGTGGGGTCTTTATTATCCCAGCAATGACGGATCCGTTGAAGTTTACCTTTGCCTTATTGATTGGTTCTGCAGTTACCGGCATTCTATTGTTTGTTTTGAAAAAGGCGCCAGCTGAACACCCTGTCGTAGAGGAAGAAGAGGAAGAAGTAGATTTTTCTTCTATTAAATTATCTTAAAAACTGTAGGGAGAAGGATTTGATATGTATGTGTCAATGAAAGAGATGCTCAAAAAAGCAAATCAAGAAAACTATGCTGTCATGGCGATCAATTGTTTTAATCTAGAAACAGCAAAAGCAACGATCCAAGCTGCTGAGGAATTACATGCGCCGATCATCATAGATTTATTGCAAGATCACTTAAAGCAACACATCAATTATCATTATTTAACGAAGCCCATCATCCGTATGGCACAGGATGCCAAAGTCGAAGTAGCGATTAATCTAGATCATGGTCAAGACATCGCATTTGTCAAACAGTGCTTACAAGAAGGATTTTCCAGCGTCATGATGGATGCTTCGATGTATCCCTTGGATCAGAATATCGAAATAACGAGAGCGATGGTTCAATTTGCCCAAACGTATGATGCGAGCGTAGAAGCAGAAGTAGGAAATATGGGGGCAGTCACAGGCGACCATTTTACAGATGATGCCATGTGTACGGACCCAGCAGAAGCAATCCGATTGATCAATGAAACGGGTGTGGACTGCTTAGCGATTTCCTATGGCTCCAGTCACGGAGATTATCCTAAAGGGTACAAACCACGTTTTCGTTTCGATATTGTTCAAGAAATAAAAGAGAAGACTCAACTTCCGTTAGTTTTACATGGGGGGTCAGGAGCGGGAAAAGACAACATTCGCCAATCCATTGAGTTAGGGATCAATAAGATTAATGTTGGTTCTGATTTTATGAAGGCGCAACAACAAAGATGCCAACAGCTTCTACAACAGGAGCCAACGATCGAATACCCAACTCTCATCCAACAAACAGTCATAGCAGGAAAAGAGTTAGTTCAGCAATACATTCAACTATCAGGTTCAACCAATAAATCATAGAAATGGAGAAAATAGACGATGTTAATCAATATGAATCAAATGTTAGAAATTGCCAAGGAAAATCATTTTGCAGTAGGGGCGTTTAACGTTGCTGACAGCAACTTTTTACGAGTAGTCATTGAGGCGGCAGAAGAAAATGATGCACCCGCAATCATTGCAGTCCATCCGACAGAATTAGACTTTACCAAAGATGAGTTTTTCCAATATGCAGTGAGCCGAGCGAAAAACAGCGCTGTGCCTTTCGTTATCCATATGGATCATGGCGATAGCTTAGCAAGTATCATGCGAGGGATTCATTGTGGGTTTAGTTCAGTTATGATCGACGGATCCTTGTTGCCATTTGAAGAAAATATTGCACTAACAAAAGAAGTGGTAGATGTTTGCCATAAGATCGGGGTCTCGGTTGAAGGCGAACTAGGAACGATTGGTAACACGGGTACTTCAGTAGAAGGCGGTGTATCGGAAGTCATTTATACGAAGCCGGAAGATGCACAGGAATTTGTGGAACGTACAGGAATCGATTCGTTAGCGGTGGCAATCGGAACCGCTCATGGTATCTATCCAAAAGATGTCAAGCCAGCATTGAAAATGGATGTTTTAACAAGTATTAAAGAAAAAGTAGCCATTCCGCTAGTTTTACATGGAGGATCTGCTAACCCAGACGAAGAAATTGAGAAAGCAGTGCAAATCGGTATTCAGAAAGTCAATATTTCATCCGACTATAAATATGCTTTTTATAAAAAGTGTCGTGAGATCTTAGCTACAACAGAGCTATGGGACCCAAATGCCATTTATCCTGAATGTATCGCAGCAGCAAAAGAAGTGGTGAAGCAAAAGATGGAACTCTTCCATTCAATCAACCAAGCAAAAGTCTATCGTCAAGCGAATATTCAACCTTGGCGACAAGAACAGAACTAAAAAAAAAATCCAAACTTTGTTTTTCAAGAAAAGTGTATGGCTTAGATCGGCTATCACTTCCGATAGTTAATAGAATAAAAAACCGTAGAAACCAACATGATTGGGGGTTCTGCGGTTTTTTTGAATAACTGATGATAGGCGAACTACTATAGGAAGGAAGTTTAGTAGAAATAAAATGTGACATTTAAGGATAAGAGACATCTAAAGTTATCTAAATGAAAACTTATGAAAACAAATTGTTTTTTACAGGAAAAAAGCCTTGCTTTGTGGATTTAGATATATTATAATTACAAAGGTGCGTTTACCTAAACGTAAATGTCACAGACGTGATCTATAGGATTTCGTCGGCTAAGAAACGAGAGGTTGCGACACGCCCGGACGCTTTGCCACGAACGAGCGTGACGGAAATTTTCGTGGAGCTATGTCTACTTTTCAAAATAGGCGAAGGAGGGAACAAGATGGCAAAACAAAAAATTCGTATCCGTTTAAAAGCGTATGAACACCGTATTTTAGATCAAGCGGCGGATAAAATCGTGGAAACTGCAAAAAGAACTGGAGCTAGCGTGTCTGGTCCAATTCCATTACCAACTGAACGCAGTCTTTACACAGTTATTCGTGCGACTCACAAATACAAAGATTCACGCGAACAATTCGAAATGCGTACACACAAACGTCTTATCGACATTGTGAACCCAACACCAAAAACTGTTGATGCTTTGATGAAGCTAGACTTACCATCTGGTGTTAACATCGAAATCAAACTATAATATTAAAATAAAATTAATGGAGGTGTACTCATGACCAAAGGAATCTTAGGGAAAAAAGTGGGAATGACACAAATCTTCACTGAATCTGGCGAATTAATTCCAGTAACTGTTGTAGAAGCTACTCCAAACGTAGTGCTACAAGTGAAAACAATGGAAACTGATGGCTACGAAGCTATTCAAGTTGGTTACCAAGATATGCGTGAAGTTTTATCAAACAAACCTGCGAAAGGTCATGTTGCAAAAGCAAACACGGCTCCTAAGCGCTTCATTCGTGAATTCAAAAATGTTGAGCTAGGAGAATATGAAGTAGGAAAAGAAATTACAGTAGATGTTTTCCAAGCAGGAGACATTATTGATGTAACAGGTACTACGAAAGGTAAAGGATTCCAAGGGGTTATCAAACGTCACGGCCAAAGCCGCGGACCAATGGCTCACGGTTCTCGCTACCATCGTCGTCCTGGGTCAATGGGTCCAGTTGCACCTAACCGTGTATTCAAAAACAAACGTCTTGCTGGCCGTATGGGTGGCAACCGCGTAACAATCCAAAACTTGGAAGTTGTTCGCGTTGATGCAGAAAGAAACGTTATCTTAATTAAAGGAAATGTTCCTGGAGCTAAAAAATCATTAATCACTATCAAATCAGCTGTGAAAGCTAAATAATAGTAGGAAGAAAGGAGGAACTAAGGAATGCCGAATGTAGCATTATTCAAACAAGATGGAAGCCAAAACGGTGAAATCACACTTAACGAAGAAATCTTCGGAATTGAACCAAATGAAAGTGTTGTTTACGATGCAATCGTTATGCAACGTGCGTCATTAAGACAAGGAACACATGCGGTTAAAAACCGTAGTGCTGTTCGAGGCGGTGGACGTAAACCATGGCGTCAAAAAGGAACTGGTCGTGCTCGTCAAGGATCAATCCGCTCACCACAATGGCGTGGAGGTGGCGTAGTCTTTGGACCAACACCACGTTCTTACAGCTACAAACTTCCTAAAAAAGTTCGTCGTTTAGCAATGAAATCTGTATTGTCAGAAAAAGTTGCTGAAAACAACTTGGTAGCAATTGAAGGATTAAGCTTCGATGCACCAAAAACAAAAGAATTTAAACAAGTTCTTGCTAACTTATCTATTGACTCTAAAGTATTGGTTGTTCTAGAGAATGGTAACGACTTTGCTGCTTTATCAGCACGTAACTTACCAAACGTAACTGTAGTAACTTCTGATAACGTAAGTGTTCTAGATGTTGTTTCAAATACAAAAGTGTTAGCAACACAAACTGCTCTTACTCAAATTGAGGAGGTGCTTGCATAATGAACTTACTAGACGTAATCAAACGCCCAGTGATCACTGAAAAATCAATGCTTGCCATGGATGACAAGAAATATACTTTTGAAGTGGACACTCGTGCAAACAAAACTTTAGTAAAACAAGCGGTTGAAGCTGCTTTTGACGTAAAAGTTAAAAACGTGAACATCGTGAACGTACGTGCGAAATTCAAACGTATGGGCAAATATGCAGGATATACAAAAAAACGTCGCAAAGCGATCGTTACATTGACTGAAGATTCAAAAGAAATCCAATTATTCGAAGCTGCTGAATAAGCACTTACTAGATAACTCATTAAATTAGGAGGGAAAAACGTGGCGATTAAAAAGTACAAACCTACCTCAAATGGTCGTCGTAACATGACAGGTTCTGATTTTGCTGAAATCACAACATCAACACCTGAAAAATCATTGTTACAACCATTGAAAAACCATGCTGGACGTAACAATAACGGCCGCATCACTGTACGTCACCAAGGCGGCGGACACAAACGCCAATATCGCGTGATCGACTTCAAACGTAACAAAGATAACGTTGTTGCAACTGTTCAAACGATCGAATACGATCCAAACCGTTCAGCTAACATCGCGTTAGTACACTATGAAGATGGAGTGAAAGCTTACATCTTAGCACCAAAAGGACTACAAGTTGGAATGAAACTTGTTTCAGGTCCAGATGCAGATATCAAAGTCGGAAATGCTCTTCCTTTAGAAAACATTCCAGTTGGTACTGTTATCCACAATATTGAAATGAAACCTGGTAAAGGTGGACAATTAATCCGTTCTGCTGGTACAAGTGCTCAAGTACTTGGTAAAGAAGGCAAATACGTATTGATCCGCTTAAACTCTGGTGAAGTTCGTATGATCTTAGCTGCTTGCCGTGCAACAATCGGTTCAGTAGGTAACGAACAACACGAATTGATCAACATCGGTAAAGCTGGACGCTCTCGTTGGATGCGTAAACGCCCAACTGTACGTGGTAGCGTAATGAACCCTAACGATCACCCACACGGTGGTGGTGAAGGTAAAGCTCCTATCGGACGTAAAGCACCAGTTTCTCCTTGGGGACAACCAGCACTTGGTTACAAAACTCGTGATAAAAAAGCTAAATCAGACAAACTTATTGTTCGTCGTCGTAAAAATAAATAATTTCTTTGACCATGTGTCGCACATTTTGAGAGGAGGTTCACCATGGGTCGTAGTTTAAAGAAAGGACCTTTCGTTGATGAGCATTTAATGAACAAAGTTGAAGCTCAAGCAGGGGTTGAAAAGAAAAAAGTTATCAAAACTTGGTCTCGTCGTTCGACCATTTTCCCAAGTTTTGTTGGATATACCATCGCAGTATACGATGGACGTAAACACGTACCAGTTTACATCCAAGAAGATATGGTAGGACACAAACTAGGTGAATTCGCACCAACAAGAACTTATCGTGGCCATGCTGCAGACGATAAGAAAACGAAACGCTAATTGAGGGGAGGATAAAACCAAATGGCAGAACAAATCACATCAGCTAAAGCAACTGCAAAAACAGTTCGCACTTCACCTCGAAAAGCCCGTTTAGTAATTGACCTTATCAGAGGTAAAAGTGTTGCGGATGCAATTTCAATCTTGAAATTCACACCAAACAAATCTGCTGGAATCATTGAAAAAGTATTGATGTCAGCAGTTGCGAATGCAGAAAACAATTTTGACTTAGATGTTGAAAACTTGGTAGTATCTGAAGCATTTGTTAACGAAGGACCAACAATGAAACGTTTCCGTCCACGTGCAAAAGGATCAGCTTCTCCAATCAACAAACGTACAAGTCATATCACGGTAGTCGTATCAGAAAAATAAGGAGGGATAATCAGTGGGTCAAAAAGTACATCCAATTGGAATGCGTGTAGGCATCATCCGCGACTGGGATGCTAAATGGTATGCTGAAAAAGAGTATGCAGAGTTCTTACACGAAGATTTAAGAATCCGTAAATTTATTTCAACTAAACTTGCTGATGCTGCTGTATCAACAATTGAAATCGAACGTGCTACAGGCCGTGTTAACATTTCAATTCACACAGCAAAACCAGGTATGGTTATTGGTAAAGGCGGATCTGAAGTCGAAAACCTAAGAAAAGAATTAAATAAATTAACTGGTAAAAGAATCCATATCAACATCGTGGAAATCAAAAAACCAGATCTAGATGCAAAATTAGTAGGTGAAGGAATCGCACGTCAATTAGAAAATCGTGTTGCTTTCCGTCGCGCTCAAAAACAAGCCATCCAACGTTCAATGCGTGCTGGCGCTAAAGGGATCAAAACTCAAGTATCTGGACGTCTAAACGGTGCGGACATCGCTCGTTCAGAAGGATACTCAGAAGGAACTGTTCCTCTTCACACATTACGTGCGGATATTGATTACGCATGGGAAGAAGCAGATACAACATACGGAAAACTAGGAGTTAAAGTGTGGATCTATCGTGGAGAAATTCTTCCAACTAAAAAAAACACTGAGAAAGGAGGGAAATAATCATGTTAGTACCTAAACGTGTAAAACACCGTCGTGAATTCCGCGGAAAAATGCGCGGGGAAGCCAAAGGTGGTAAAGAAGTAGCATTCGGTGAATACGGTTTGCAAGCTGTTGATTCACATTGGATCACTAACCGCCAAATCGAAGCTGCTCGTATCGCAATGACTCGTTACATGAAACGTGGTGGGAAAGTATGGATTAAAATTTTCCCTCACAAATCTTATACTGCCAAAGCAATTGGGGTACGTATGGGTTCTGGTAAAGGGGCACCTGAAGGATGGGTTGCACCAGTAAAACGTGGTAAAATCATGTTTGAAATTGCAGGCGTGTCTGAAGAAGTGGCTCGTGAAGCGTTACGTCTAGCTTCTCACAAATTACCAATGAAAACTAAGATCGTAAAACGTGAGGAAATGGGTGGTGAATCGAATGAAGGTTAAAGAAATCAGAGAATTAACCACTGCCGAAATGCTTGATCAAGAAAAACAATTAAAAGAAGAATTGTTTAATCTTAGATTCCAATTAGCAACAGGTCAATTAGAAAACACTGCACGTATTAAAGAAGTACGTAAATCGATTGCACGCATCAAAACTGTATTGCGTGAACAAGCTAAGTAATTATGGAAGGAGGCCATTAAGCGTATGACTGAAGAAAGAAATCAACGCAAAGTTTATCAAGGTCGCGTGGTATCTGACAAAATGGATAAAACCATTACAGTTTCTGTTGAAACAAAGAAAAACCACCCTATCTATGGCAAACGCATGAACTATTCTAAGAAATACAAAGTGCATGATGAAAACAACACAGCTAAAGTTGGCGACATCGTGAAAATTATGGAAACTCGTCCATTATCAGCTACAAAACGTTTCCGTTTGTTGGAAGTAGTCGAAGAAGCAGTTATTATCTAATAACACGAGATTTTCCTATATAGATTGAATGCAAAATCTGAAAGGAGGATACACAACGTGATCCAAGCAGAAAGCCGTTTAAAAGTCGCTGATAATTCAGGCGCACGTGAAATTTTGACGATCAAAGTCCTTGGTGGTTCTGGTCGTAAAACTGCTAACATCGGTGATGTGATCGTTGCTACGGTTAAACAAGCAACGCCAGGTGGGGTTGTCAAAAAAGGTGACGTCGTAAAAGCCGTTATCGTTCGAACAAAATCAGGAGCTCGTCGTACAGACGGTTCATATATTAAATTTGATGAAAATGCTGCAGTGATTATTCGTGATGATAAAAGCCCTCGTGGAACGCGTATCTTTGGGCCGGTTGCACGTGAACTACGTGAAAACAACTTCATGAAGATCGTTTCACTAGCACCAGAAGTTTTATAATCTTGAGACACTTATCAAAGGAGGTGCGAAACAGTTATGTTTGTTAAAAAAGGCGATAAAGTTAAAGTTATCACTGGAAAAGACAAAAATAAAGAAGGCGTTGTATTAGCAGCGTTTCCGAAAAAAGATAAAGTCATTGTCGAAGGTGTGAATGTTGTTAAAAAACACCAAAAACCTTCTCAAGCTGCTCCTCAAGGTGGAATTGTTGAGATGGAAGCACCAATTCATGTTTCTAACGTGATGGTGATCGACTCTACTGGCGTAGCTGGCCGAGTTGGCTACAAAGAAGTAGATGGCAAAAAAGTCCGCGTTTCTAAAAAAACCGGTGAAGTTTTAGATAATAAATAAGTTTAAGGAAGGAGGGGCTTACTGAATGAACCGCCTAAAAGAAAAATATCTTAAAGAAGTAACTCCATCATTGATGGAAAAATTTAACTATAGCTCTGTTATGCAAACACCTAAAGTTGAAAAAATCGTCATCAACATGGGTGTTGGTGATGCGGTATCAAACGCTAAAAACTTAGATAAAGCAGTTGAAGAATTAACTTTGATCACTGGACAAAAACCAATGATTACTAAAGCTAAAAAATCAATCGCTGGATTCCGTTTACGTGAAGGAATGCCAATTGGGGCAAAAGTTACCTTGCGCGGAGAAAGAATGTACGAATTTCTAGACAAATTGGTTTCAGTTTCTCTACCACGTGTACGTGACTTCCATGGTGTAAGTAAAAAAGCCTTTGACGGTCGTGGAAACTATACTTTAGGTATTAAAGAACAATTGATCTTCCCAGAAGTAGATTACGATTTAGTAGATAAAGTACGTGGTATGGACATCGTTATTGTAACGACAGCTAACTCAGATGAAGAATCTCGTGAGTTGTTGACACAATTAGGCATGCCATTCCAAAAATAATTAAAGGAGGCGAACTACGTGGCTAAAAAATCAATGATTGCTAAAAACAAACGCCCTGCAAAACATTCAACACAAGCTTACACTCGTTGCGAACGTTGCGGACGTCCACATTCAGTTTATCGTAAGTTCCATCTTTGCCGTATTTGCTTCCGCGAACTTGCCTATAAAGGTCAAATTCCCGGCGTGAAGAAAGCTAGCTGGTAAAAAAGTAAATTCGCATAAGAAGGAGGTAAAAGATCAATGGTCATGACAGATCCAATTGCAGATTTTCTAACTCGTATCCGTAACGCAAACATGGTTAAACATGAGTCTTTAGAAGTTCCTGCATCAAAAATTAAACGTGACATCGCTGAAATCTTAAAACGTGAAGGTTTCGTTCGTGATGTTGAATATATCGAAGATGACAAACAAGGCGTGATCCGTGTTTTCCTAAAATTTGGTAAAAACGGCGAACGTGTTATCACTAACTTAAAACGTATCTCTAAACCAGGTTTGCGTGCTTATGTCAAAGCTGACGAAGTACCAAAAGTATTGAACGGTTTAGGTATCGCAATCATTTCGACTTCTGAAGGTGTTGTTACTGATAAAGAAGCTCGTGAAAAAAATATCGGCGGCGAAGTTATCGCTTACGTATGGTAATCAACTAGAATTTACAAGGAGGTGTCTTTAAGTGAGCCGTATTGGAAATAAAGTTGTTGTGATCCCTGAAGGAGTAACAGTTACTCAAGATGGAAACAACATTACAGTTAAAGGACCTAAAGGTGAATTAACACGTACTTTCTCTTCTGATATCAAAATGAATATCGAAGGAAACGAAGTGACTTTCACTCGTCCAAATGACAGTAAAGAAATGAAAACAATCCATGGAACAACTCGTGCTAACTTCAACAACATGGTTGTAGGTGTTAGTGAAGGATTCCAAAAAGCATTAGAATTGATCGGGGTTGGGTACCGTGCGCAATTACAAGGATCAAAACTTGTCTTGAACGTAGGTTACTCACATCCAGTAGAAATCACACCACCAGCTGGCGTAACTGTTGAAGTACCAGCTAACACACAAGTAATTGTTAAAGGTGCGAACAAAGAAGAAGTTGGCGAATTAGCTGCGAACATTCGCGGAACTCGTCCTCCAGAACCTTATAAAGGTAAAGGTATTCGTTATGTTGGCGAATATGTACGCCGTAAAGAAGGTAAAACTGGTAAATAGTTTAGAAAAATTGCATAGAAGCCAGCAGCAGGAAAAAAGGATTTTGCAGAAGTTTACCTTCATTCAAAAGAAATTTAACTTGTGCCGCAGCTTCTATTTTTCGAGACTTTGGTGTTTCTGCCTAAGTGCAGTACAATAAAATTAAAGAGGTGACAATTGTGATTACAAAACCAGATAAGAACAAAACACGTCAGAAAAGACATCGTCGTGTACGTAACAATATCTCTGGTACTGCTGAGCGCCCACGCTTGAACGTTTTTCGTTCTAACAAAAACATCTACGCTCAAATTATTGATGACGTAGCGGGTGTAACGCTAGCAAGTGCCTCTACCTTGGATAAAGAAATTTCAGGTGGAACAAAAACAGAAGCAGCACAAGCTGTCGGTAAATTAGTTGCTGAACGTGCAACTGAAAAAGGCATTAAAGTAGTAGTCTTTGACCGTGGTGGATACCTTTACCATGGCCGTGTGCAAGCTTTAGCTGAAGCTGCTCGCGAAAATGGACTAGAATTTTAGGAAAAGGAGGAATACCATTCATGGTTTATATCGATCCAAAACATTTGGAATTAGAAGACCGCGTTGTTGCAATTAACCGTGTAACAAAAGTTGTTAAAGGTGGACGTCGTCTACGTTTTGCTGCTTTAGTTGTTGTCGGTGACAAAAACGGACATGTAGGATTTGGTACTGGTAAAGCACAAGAAGTACCTGAAGCAATCCGTAAAGCAATTGAAGATGCGAAGAAAAACTTAGTTGAAGTACCTATGGTTGGTTCAACAATCCCACACGAAGTCATCGGTGCTTTTAGTGGTGGTAGAATCCTAATGAAACCTGCTGTTGAAGGTTCTGGGGTTGCTGCTGGTGGACCAGTTCGTGCCGTATTGGAATTAGCAGGGGTAGCAGATATCACTTCTAAATCTTTAGGTTCAAATACACCAATCAACGTTGTTCGTGCAACTGTTGAAGGTTT
This sequence comes from Enterococcus sp. C57, assembly GCF_040887305.1. Taxonomy (NCBI): domain Bacteria; kingdom Bacillati; phylum Bacillota; class Bacilli; order Lactobacillales; family Enterococcaceae; genus Enterococcus; species Enterococcus sp. C57. The sequence continues at coordinate 102,361 of NZ_JBFOFP010000004.1, forward strand.
GAAACAATTGAAACGTGCAGAAGAAGTTGCAGAACTTCGCGGCAAATCAGTTGAAGAATTAATCGGATAAGGAGGACAAAAATAATGGCTGAATTAAAAGTTACTTTAAAACGCAGTATTATCGGACGTCCTCAAAACCAACGTGATACAGTAAAAGCGTTAGGTCTTACAAAGATTAACAGCTCAGTGGTTAAACCTGCTAATGAAGCAATCAAAGGCATGATCAACACTGTTTCTCACTTGGTGGACGTTGAAGAAATCTAATTAAACAAACCTAGTATATAGTAAGAAATATGAACTAGAATATTAAGGAGGTGCCAAACCTATGAAACTTCATGAATTAAAACCTGCAGAAGGTTCACGACAAGTACGTAACCGTGTTGGACGTGGTACTTCTTCTGGTAACGGAAAAACTGCTGGACGTGGTCAAAAAGGTCAAAAAGCTCGTTCAGGCGGTGGTGTACGTCTAGGATTTGAAGGGGGTCAAACTCCATTATTCCGTCGTTTACCAAAACGTGGTTTCACAAACGTGAACCGCAAAGATTATGCAGTCATCAACCTTGATGTCCTAAATCGTTTTGAAGATGGTGCTGAAGTAACTCCAGTTGCTTTAGTAGAAGCTGGAATCGTGAAAAACGAAAAATCTGGAATCAAAGTATTAGCTAACGGTGAGTTAACTAAGAAATTGACTGTGAAAGCCGCAAAATTCTCTAAGGCAGCTGAAGAAGCAATCGTTGCTGCTGGTGGGTCAATTGAGGTGATCTAATGTTCAAACTGTTAAAAGATGCTTTTAAAGTAAAAGACATTAGATCCAAAATCCTATTTACTGTTTTTGTTCTATTTGTATTTCGCTTAGGTGCACATATCACTGTGCCCGGAGTAAATGCTAGTTCATTGCAAAACCTTTCTTCTTTACCTTTTTTCAACATGTTGAACTTGGTGAGTGGTAGTGCGATGCAAAACTTCTCCATCTTTTCAATGGGGGTTTCGCCTTACATTACAGCTTCGATCGTTATCCAATTGTTACAAATGGATATCGTGCCACGTTTTGTTGAATGGTCAAAACAAGGGGAGGTTGGTCGTAAGAAGTTGAATCAAGCAACCCGATACCTGACATTAGTATTGGCATTTGTCCAATCTGTTGGGATCACTGCTGGATTTAACCAATATGCTCAACTAGGTTTTGTGAATAACCCTAACGTTTCAACCTATGTTACTATCGGTCTGATTTTGACTGCGGGTACAATGTTTGTCACTTGGTTAGGAGAACAAATCACAGAAAAAGGAATCGGTAACGGAGTATCAATGATCATCTTTGCAGGGATCATTTCTCGACTTCCTGAAAGTGTAAAAGAAATTTATGAAGACTATTTCGTAAATATCAATCAATCAGATATCTGGAAATCTGCAATTTTCATTGCTATTTTAATCGTTGCAATCTTATTGATCGTAACGTGCGTTACATTTTTCCAACAAGCTGAACGCAAAATCCCAATTCAATATACGAAACGTGTAGCAGGGGCGCCAACAAGTAGTTATCTACCGTTGAAAGTCAATGCGGCTGGGGTTATCCCGGTTATCTTTGCAAGTTCGTTTATTGCGACACCTAATGCGGTTTTACAAGCATTGAGTGGAAGATTTGGGGCTGAAAACTGGTATAAAATAATGATGCAGATCTTTAACTATAATACTGCACCTGGTGCAACTATTTATACGATCTTGATCGTCGCATTCACATTCTTCTATGCTTTTGTTCAAGTAAACCCTGAGAAATTAGCGGAAAACTTACAAAAACAAGGAAGCTATATACCAAGCGTACGTCCTGGTAAAGGAACTGAAGAGTATGTCTCAAGCTTATTGATGCGTTTAAGTACAGTCGGTGCGATTTTCCTTGGTTTAGTGGCTTTATTACCGATCATTGCTCAAATGATTTGGAATCTGCCTCAGTCCATTGGGTTAGGTGGTACTAGCTTACTGATTGTCATCGGTGTAGCTTTAGAAACTGCGAAACAGTTAGAAGGCTTAATGCTGAAACGTAAGTACGTTGGATTTATCGAGTAAGAAAGCGTGTTGAGGTTTTTCCTCAACACACGTTCTCACATTTATTAGGAGGGAAAACAATGAACCTCATTTTAATGGGGCTACCAGGCGCAGGTAAAGGAACACAAGCAGAAAAAATCATTGATGCTTATCATATTCCTCACATCTCAACAGGAGACATGTTCCGTGCAGCAATGCAAAATGAAACAGCTCTTGGCTTGGAAGCAAAGTCTTATATTGATAAAGGTGAATTAGTTCCTGATGAAGTAACAAATGGAATCGTGAAAGAGCGCTTAGCTGAACCTGATACGGAAAAAGGCTTCTTATTAGATGGTTTTCCCCGTACACTTGAGCAAGCAGAAGCGCTAGATGCAATGTTAAAAGACTTAGACAAAAAAATTGATGCAGTCATCGATATCCATGTTGGTGAAGATGTATTGGTTGAGCGTTTAGCTGGCCGATTCATTTGCAGCAATTGTGGAGCAACTTATCATAAAATTTTTAACCCTACAAAAGTTGAAGATACATGTGATCGTTGTGGTGGGCATGAATTCTATCAAAGAGAAGATGATAAACCTGAGACGGTTAAAAATCGTCTGGCTATCAACATCAAAAATAGTGAACCAATCTTGGCCTATTACAAAGAACAAGGTTTGCTAAACACTATCGATGGTGATCGTGAAATCGATGCTGTATTTACTGATGTCCAAAAAATTATTGAAAAATAGCACGATTGCCCGTAGCCGACTTGCATTAAGCAGTTACTCTTGTCAAGTTCAATAAATTATGATAGAATATGTCAGTCCGACTTCTAGAGAAATCCTCTAGATGATCCATTTTGAGAATTTTGAGGTGGGAACTGCAGTTTCCGCCATTTTATCGTGTGAAAATGCGAAACAAGTACAAGGAGGTACTGTGCGTGGCAAAAGAAGATATGATTGAAGTCGAAGGTACAGTCGTCGAAACTTTGCCGAATGCAATGTTTAAAGTTGAACTAGAAAACGGACACCAAGTTCTTGCTACTGTTTCAGGTAAAATCCGTATGCATTACATCCGTATCTTACCTGGTGACAAAGTGACGGTTGAATTGTCTCCGTATGATTTAAACCGTGGCCGTATTACTTATCGCTTTAAATAATTGTACTCCGTAAAACTACAGGAGGTATTATCATGAAAGTAAGACCATCAGTAAAACCAATGTGCGAACATTGTAAAGTAATTCGTCGTAAAGGACGCGTTATGGTGATTTGCCCAGCAAATCCAAAACATAAACAACGTCAAGGATAATTGGAGGTGCAATAAATATGGCTCGTATTGCAGGAGTAGATATTCCTCGTGATAAACGTGTAGTAGTTTCTCTTACTTATATCTATGGTATTGGTAACACTACTGCTAAAAAAATCTTAGCTGATGCTGGTGTATCTGAAGATGTTCGTGTTCGTGAATTAACGAATGAACAAACAGATGCTATCCGTGCAGAAGTAGATAAATTAAAAGTTGAAGGTGACCTTCGTCGTGAAGTGAACTTAAACATCAAACGTTTGATGGAAATCGGTTCATACCGTGGAATCCGTCATCGTCGTGGATTGCCTGTTCGTGGACAAAACACGAAAAACAATGCACGTACTCGTAAAGGTCCAGCTCGCGCTATCGCTGGCAAGAAAAAATAATTCTTAAGTGAAGGAGGTTAGAACTTCATGGCAGCAAAAAAAGTGAATCGTAAACGCCGTGTGAAAAAGAATATAGAAGCAGGTATTGCACATATCCATTCTACATTCAACAACACTATCATCATGATCACTGATACTCACGGGAATGCATTAGCGTGGTCATCAGCTGGTTCATTAGGCTTCAAAGGAAGCAAAAAATCAACTCCTTTTGCCGCTCAAATGGCAGCAGAAACAGCTACAAAAGCAGCAATGGAACACGGATTAAAAACTGTTGAAGTAACAGTTAAAGGACCTGGTTCTGGACGTGAAGCAGCAATTCGTTCATTACAAGCTACAGGTTTAGAAGTGACTGCAATTCGTGACGTGACTCCAGTTCCTCATAATGGTGCCCGCCCTCCAAAACGCCGTCGTGTTTAATGAGTGCCGCTCATTTTGAGTTCTATTAGTAACGTCATTGAACAAGACACTTTTCGTTTTGAAAGGGGTAAAGATAAGAATGATTGAGTTCGAAAAACCAAGAATCGCAAAAATTGATGAAGAAAAAGATTATGGCAAGTTCATCGTTGAACCTCTTGAAAGAGGATATGGGACTACTTTAGGGAATTCCCTACGTCGTATTTTATTATCTTCTTTGCCAGGTGCTGCCATCACTAATATTCAAATCGATGGTGTACTGCATGAATTCTCTACCATTAAAGGGGTAAGAGAAGACGTCACTCAAATCATCTTGAACATTAAAGGCTTAGCACTTAAAATGTATGGTCAAGAAGAAAAAACCCTTGAAATCGATATTACCGGACCTGCTACAGTAACTGCTGGCGATATTATCGTTGATAGTGAGGTAGAAATTCTTAACAAAGATATGTACATCTGTAGCGTCTCTGAAGGAGCTACGTTCCACGCTCGCTTAACAGTGAAGCCAGGACGTGGTTATGTTCAAGCAGATGAAAACAAAAAAGAAGATATGCCAATTGGTGTACTTCCAGTCGATTCAATCTACACGCCAGTTCGTCGTGTGAACTACCAAGTAGAAAACACTCGTGTTGGACACCGTGAAGATTTTGATAAATTGACGATGGAGATTTGGACAGATGGTTCAATCGAACCGTTGGAAGCAATGAGTTTATCTGCAAAAATCATGACAGAACATTTAGACATCTTTGTAAACCTAACTGATGAAGCTAAAAATGCTGAAATCATGGTCGAAAAAGAAGAAACACAAAAAGAAAAAATGTTAGAAATGACAATTGAAGAATTAGACTTGTCTGTTCGCTCTTATAATTGTTTGAAACGTGCAGGAATCAATACTGTACAAGAACTTACAAATAAATCTGAGCCAGAAATGATCAAAGTCCGTAACTTAGGACGTAAATCATTAGAAGAAGTGAAAGCTAAATTACACGACTTAGGTTTAGGTTTACGTAAGGAAGATTAAAACCTTTTACGAAGGAGGGAAACCAACGTGAGTTATCGTAAACTAGGACGCACATCTAGCCAACGTAAAGCGATGTTGCGTGATTTAACAACTGACTTATTAATTAACGAACGTATTGTGACTACTGAAGCTCGTGCGAAAGAAGTTCGCTCAACTACAGAAAAAATGATCACTTTAGGCAAACGTGGAGACTTACATGCACGTCGTCAAGCTGCGGCTTTTGTACGTAATGAAGTTGCTAGCGTACGTGAAGAAAATGAGGACATCGTCATTGAATCAGCTTTACAAAAACTATTTAATGATATCGCACCTCGTTATGCTGAACGTCAAGGTGGCTACACTCGTATCTTGAAGACAGAACCAAGACGCGGTGATGGTGCACCAATGGTTGTCTTAGAACTTGTCTAAAATCACACTAATAACATCACTTTATAGATGATTCTTTTAGAGTGTTATGATGTTGGAAGTTAACTCTTCCGAGTCTAGCTCAGCGCTACTCCCCAAATCTATTGGTTTGGGGAGTATGCACTCATCATAAAGTGTTTTTTTGTACCTTCAATTACCTGTCAAGACATCTAATTGAAGGTGTAAAAAAACACTTTAATTAAAACGGAAACAATTGAAAAATCAGGTGTTTTTTGATAGTGTTAGTAGGAACTTAGGATGGAGAAGGAGTAATTATGGAGCCAATAATTGAATTAGGAAAGATTAATTACAAATATCAACCTGATGACCCTCGTCCAGCATTAAAAGACATTTCATTTACCATCAAGCAAGGTGAGTGGATCGCAATCATCGGACATAATGGATCAGGGAAATCAACACTTGCAAAAACAATCAATGGGTTGCTTCTACCAGAGTCTGGTATTGTGAAAGTTGGCAATCAAACACTTAATGAAGAAAATATCTGGTCGATCCGTCGAATGGTTGGAATGGTTTTCCAAAATCCAGACAACCAATTTGTTGGATCTACTGTTGAAGATGATGTTGCTTTTGGTCTTGAGAACCAAGGTATACCTAGAGAAGAAATGGTGATCCGTGTACAAGATGCGCTAGAAAAGGTACGTATGATCGATTTTGCCAAACGTGAACCAGCAAGACTTTCTGGTGGACAAAAACAACGAGTAGCCATTGCTGGAGTCGTAGCTCTACGTCCAGATATTATTATCTTAGATGAAGCTACTAGTATGCTTGATCCAGAAGGTCGTGAAGAAGTGATTTCCACGATTAAAAAAATCAAAGATGAAAGTAATTTGACCGTCATATCTATCACTCATGATATCGATGAGGCAGCAAATGCCAATCGGATATTAGTGATGAAACAAGGAGAATTAGTCAATGAAGGCACACCAGAACAAATCTTTTCTGCTGGCCCAGAATTGATCAATTTAGGGTTAGATCTTCCTTTTCCTGAAAAATTGAAAAGCGCCTTGAAGCAACGAGGAATTGATGTTCCTAGTGAATATATGACAGAAGAAAGGATGGTGGAATGGTTATGGACATCCGTTTTGAAAAAGTAGATTTCACCTATCAACCAAACACACCATTCGAACAACGTGCATTATTTGAGATTGATTTAATGATTAAAGAAAATAGCTACACAGCCTTAGTCGGGCATACTGGAAGTGGGAAATCAACCTTACTGCAACATTTGAATGCGTTGATTAAACCTACCAGCGGGATCGTACATATTGGCGATCGACAAATCAAGCCCGATACGAATAATAAAAACTTAAAACCCATTCGTAAAAAAGTAGGTATTGTTTTTCAGTTTCCTGAAGCCCAATTATTTGAAGAAACGGTAGCAAAAGACATTGCTTTTGGACCAAAGAACTTTGGTGTCAGTGAGGAAGATGCACGAGATTTAGCTAAAGAAACATTAGCACAAGTTGGTTTAGATGAAACTTACTTAGAGCGTTCTCCTTTTGAATTATCAGGAGGACAAATGCGTCGAGTAGCGATTGCAGGTGTACTTGCTATGAAGCCGGAAGTACTAGTATTAGACGAACCAACGGCTGGACTTGATCCTCAAGGTCGAAAAGAAATGATGGATATGTTCTGGCGACTGCACAAAGAACAAAAAATCACGATCGTATTGGTCACTCATTTAATGGATGATGTGGCAAATTACGCGGATTATGTTTATGTCTTAGAAAAAGGTAGGATTGTAAATAGCGGTCAACCTCATGCAGTTTTTCAAAATCTATCTTGGCTCAAAGAAAAGCAATTAGGTGTTCCGACTGCGACAGAATTTGCGGAAAAGCTGAATAGTCGAACAGCGCTTTTTTCCGAACTTCCAATCACTGCAGATGAATTAGCAGATCAGCTCGTAGCATTAGTAGGGGGACAACCTGATGATGAATAAATTAATTTTTGGTCGATACATGCCTGGAGATTCCTTGATCCATCGATTAGACCCTCGAGCAAAGTTATTAGCAAGTTTCTACTTTATTGGAATTATTTTTTTAGCAAATAATTGGCAGACTTATGCGTTATTAGCTGTTTTCACTTTACTTGCTGTCTTTCTCTCAAAGGTAGATTTCAAATTTTTCATCCGAGGCATCCGTCCTTTGATCTGGTTGATTTTATTTACAGTGGCACTCCAAGTATTATTTACTAGCGGTGGTGCTACCTACTGGAGTTGGGGAATCTTCAATATTACGGAGTTCGGTGTAATGAATGGGCTGTTTATTTTTTGCCGATTTGTACTAATCATTTTTATGTCTACCTTATTAACATTAACGACTCCACCTTTGGAATTATCTGATGCGATTGAGTATTTACTTCGCCCATTAAAAGCAGTTCGCTTTCCGGTGCATGAAATTTCGTTGATGCTTTCGATTGCTCTACGATTCGTACCAACGTTGATGGATGAAACAGAGAAAATCATGAATGCACAACGAGCTCGTGGGGTTGATTTTGGTGAAGGAAGTCTAGTCCAAAAAATGAAAGCAGTTATTCCTTTGCTGATTCCTTTGTTTGTTAGCAGTTTTAACCGGGCAGAAGATTTAGCGACTGCCATGGAAGCAAGAGGATACCAAGGTGGTGAAGGAAGAACAAAGTACCGCATACTGCATTGGCATCAACGAGATACGATGGTCCTTGTTGTTTTTGTCTTGATGACCATTGCATTAGTCTTTTTAAGAAGTTGATGAGTAGGTGAAAGTATGACACGTTATAAAGCAATTATTGCCTATGATGGTACCCATTTTAATGGTTTTCAGAAGCAACCAAATGGTCGTACTGTCCAAGAGGAAATGGAAAAAACGCTAAAGAAAATGGCCAATGGAAAAGAGATTACTGTCTTTGGTTCTGGCCGTACTGATGCAGGGGTCCATGCGATGGGGCAAGTGATCCATTTTGATTACCCTGAAGAACGACCTTTAGAACGTATGCGTTTTGCATTAGATACGCAATCGCCAGAAGATATCGCAGTTAAAGCCGTTGAGATCGTTTCAGATGATTTTCACGCGCGCTATTTAGTAAAAGAAAAAACTTACCAGTTTCGGGTCGATATTGGAAAACCACGCAGTCCGTTTCGTCGGCATTACGCAAGTTATTTCCCCTATCCACTTGATTTATCGAAAATTCAACGAGCATTGCCTGACTTAATAGGTACCCATGATTTCACTTCTTTTTGTGCTTCTGGAAGTTCAATCGAGGACAAAGTAAGAACGATCTATGAAGCAAAGATGGAAGTCAATGAGGCCGGGGATGAGTTGTTATTTACTTTTCGTGGGAATGGTTTCTTGTACAAGATGATTCGGATCCTTGTCGGTACGTTGCTGAAGATTGGGAACGGGCGACTTTCAGAGGATAGTATACCCGAAATCATTGCGAAAAAAGATCGAAATGCTGCAGGACCCACAGCTCATCCAGAAGGGTTATATCTGTATGAAGTGGTGTATGATCAATAAAGAAAAGTTCCAAATAGATCCTATTGGAGGTAATAAACTTCAAAAAAGGATGAGAGGGTTAAATGGTTAAGAGAAAATAGCTATTTTTATGAATCCATAAAGACCTTTCATTCACACGTTTCGTTTAGAGAAAAAATATTTCTCTAAACGGAACGTTTTTTTATTTTTTTATGAGTTTTAACTCTCCAAAAATAATAACAGTAACAAGATATTACTAGTATCTAAGTAGCTAAATGATCAATTTTATAGAAATATAAAATAACTATTATTTAAAATAACAATCGAAATAACATAAAGTATATAAAAAAGAAAAAGTTGTTGCTAAAGAGAGGATTCTTTTCTTTATAATAGAACCTAATGAGCGAAAGGAGAATAAATGATATGAGCAATGAAAAATTAGATCAGAATACTTTAATCAGCATACTGGGAGAAGTAAATGAGGCAACACCAGAACCAGCAAAAAATTCGGCAAACAATAATCCATCAGTACTATCGAGTGCGAAGATGGAAAATTCAACTAGCATATTGGGAGAAACAACCGGTTCAAAATCGTTTATGGCTATGACAGCAGCTGAGAAAAAAATTTTTAAAAACGCTATGGGTAATATATTCCAACAAAAGCTAACCATACAGCCAAAAATAGTAACACCAGATCCAGCAAAAAATTCGGCAAACAATAATCCATCAATACCATCGAGTGCGCAGATGGAAAATCCAACTAGCATATTAGGAGAAACAACCGGTTCAAAATCGTTTATGGCTATGACAGCAGCTGAGAAAGAAAATTTTAAAAATGCTATGGGTAATATATTCCAACAAAACCCATCCATACAGCCAAAAATAGTAACACCAGACCCAGCAAAAAATTCGGCAAACAATAATCCATCCATACTATCGAGTGCGAAGATGGAAAATTCAACTAGCATATTGGGAGAAACAACCGGTTCAAAATCGTTTATGGCTATGACAGCAACTGAGAAAGAAATTTTTAAAAACGCTATGGGTAACATATTCCTAAAGAACCTGCCCATACATCAGACAACAGTAATACCAGTGCCAATAACAAAGGAATCGTCAAAAACTAAACCTTCTGATCAAGGAGAGCATAGAAGAAAATTCGTTGATGTATTAAACCAAATAAAGTTAAATAATCCAGTAGCACAAGAAAGAACAGCAGAGTCTGCAAAAAAAGAATTTACAGAAAACACCTCTTTGATATTACCGAGTGAGGAGAAGTCAGGACAACCCGAGTCAACAAGAATAGATCTTACGGAAAACAATTCTTCGAAACTATTGAGCGGAGAGAAGCCAGAACAACCCGAGCCAGCAAAAAAAGAATTTACAGAAAACATCCCTTTGACATTACCGAGTAAGGAGAAGCTAGAGCAACCTGGGCCAACAAGAAGAGATCTTACGGAAAACACTTCTTCGAAACTAGAAGTTGATCAAGAAAAACATAACAATAAAACCAATCAACTGGTACCAAAAACAAATGTCAAAGCGTTAACTAAGTTTTTTGAAACAAAGAGTTCTATAAACGAAGCTTGTGATAGAGCAAAACAAGGTGCAGAGTTAGAAAAAAATAGAATTTCCCAAAATACTGTGACAAATGGACAATCTTTATCTAGGTAATAGCTGATAATCAACCCTTAAATAAAGAAGTCAGATGGATTTTATACGGCTAGTGAGTACACCTGTTGTTTAATTATTTGAGAACGTACCATAGCTACTCAAGGTGAGCCATTTTTGTAGGATAGAATGCTTCAATTCATGATTTTGTTTTATGAATATGCGAATCGAGTTCAGTACTCAGCTAAATATTGGAAGAGTAGATATGAAAAATAATGACTAGATATTAAGTTAGACGATGTGTACGAATGTCGAACATTTTTACTAAGCGAAACATAAATTTTAAAAAAAAGAAAAAATAGGTAAAGGAATGATTGGATTTTAGTATACAATATGGACTAACTTAACGGAGGGAGATTTTTTAATGGAAAATAATCAGGAAACATTGAAGACTATACATGGAGACCTTATAGCGATAGCTAACAATCTAGGATTTTATGATAGCGAAACATTTCATAAAAAAATAAGTGAAGAAACAAAGAAAACGTTATCGAAAGACAATAAGCAATTAACCAAAGAAAAACTAGAAGTAGCAGTGATGAACTTAACTGAAATGATACCGAATACTATAAAAACTAAACTAAAGGCAGATGAAAGGCTAGTAGCAAGTAAAAGCGCACGTTTATTTACACGTGCTGTAAGCGAAAAAAAGCAAGATTCAGATGGTATTTTACAAGATATACTAGCATATAACAAAAGTATTAGTGATGGAGTGGAATCACTGAAGAAAGCTAGACCGCATGAAAGAGAACAGCTAATTAGTTCAATTGAAGAAGGTTGGGAAGCTGCTAAGAACAATTTGAACCTATTAAAAAAAGACGAGGGTATTGCTCCTGATGGAATGACTAACACTGCAGTAATAGAATCTCTATTATTTCAGAGAAAGAATTTTTTAAATACATATCACATGATACATCAAGTAAGGGAACAACTTGGTTTAAAACAAATTCGAAGGCAAGATTTAAGTGTTGGTGCTAATAGCCAAAACTCTTCGGTTAGTTTAGCAGAAGTGGTTAAAATGAAATTTAAAGAATTCCAAAAGAAACAACAAGAGAGTCTAAAAAACAGTTCAGAGGACAACACAATACATAGTTCCCAACTTACGAGTCAAGGACAAAACGGAAATCATGCTGTTGATGATAATGGGTATGACGAACCAGTTGAATATGGTGAAGTAGGCATTTATGGGGAGAACGAAAATCCTGAGGAGCTAACTCCTCGTTCAAGTGCTGTTGATGATAATGGGTATGAAGAACCAGTTGAATATGATGAAGTAGACATTTATGGGGAGAACGGGAATCCTGAGGAAGTAAGTTTAGAGCCAACTCCTCGTCCAAGTAATGCTTCTACCACGTCTTCAATATCTTTTAGCATCTATGATGAAGTTGCGGATATTAATAATGATTATGAAGTCGTAGATAATAACCGGGATCAAGGGCCGAAACCGGAACTTTGGCAATCCATGAACTCTTTAAGAAATGAAAAGCAAAAACTATATAAAGAGATCATTCAGTTATCTAAAGAACATAAAGTAGGTACAAAAGAATTTTCTGAAAAAGTAGAGAGATTACTAGATATTCGCTATAAAATCGCCATAAAAAAAGAACTGATTCAAAAGGTTGGTTTTGATTTCACAAAAATTTTAAATAATCCTAAATTTTTAGGTAGAGACAATCCAGACATGATAAACAAATATGATGATGCAATCAGTAATTTTATAAACCAAACGAAAACTAATATACCACAAGTAACAACTGACAATACTAAAGATGAGAATAAGAAAAAAAGAGCTAAATTATATCAGAAAATGAAACATCAATTTAATACCAATCAAACATTGTCTGGAAGAGAATCAGCTGCACAGATTTATCCACTTATAGTAGAAGTATTGAACAAAAATATACCTAATAACCTATCGACCTATGATTATTACGATTTGAGTAAAAGTAAAACGTTGAAAAAGGCCGGTCTTCATAAATGGGGAAATGTTGAGAAGATATTGGATGCTTCGAATCGATTAAAGTTTAATTATCCGTCACCTGATACTAAAAACTTGCAGTACGTTAAACAAAGCAAAAAAGAGTTAAAGGAACTTGAATTGGTTTTCAATAAACAAGTTACTAAATTTTATAAGCTTTTTAAAAATGCTAAAACTTCACTAAATAAGGATGTGCATGAAAAAGAATTCATCACTAATCTAAGCAACTTACGTGACATCCATCATCAACTTGAGACTAGAAAAACGATCGAACACATGCTTGGGATGGACTATGAGAAATTTTGTCACAAATTTGCTGAGCGAAACAACGTTGATCCCCAAAAAATCATTCATGCATGGCAGGAGACAGCAGCAACGCAATTAAAAGATAAAAGTCCTAATCTGGTGGATGATTTTACACAGGAGGTTAGCAAAAGATTTCAGGATGTGACAAGGAGTGCTGACCCGTTATCAGTTGGGAAGTTGAATGAATTTTTTAATATGGATTTATATAAGGCTAGAATAGCGAAGAACTATTTAGACTCCAAAAAGGTTGATTATGCTCAAGATAGAGCTTGGATTATTAATAAGGTCAATTATATAAAACGATTGGATAAAGAGGGATCATATAAAAGGGCGAATGAAGAGTTCATAAAGCTACTACCAGAAATAGATAAGCTACTTAATCAATACACGCTAATCGAACAACCATTTTATCACATTAATACCCCTATTAATGAGTGTCCTACATTAAAGAACTTAGGAATTAAAGATTGCCGTGAGTATTTACCAGATCCTGTGAAAAAAATAGAACCCCTTTACGCTGAAGTGAATAAAAATAAGGGAATGAATCCAGAAAATGCCCAAGGACGATTATTAAATATAATAAATGGAGCACAAAGTAAAGTACAGCAGGATGCGCAAAATCAACAACTTGATCCGTCTAAAGGAAAGCCTAGTAATGATTTATTAAGAGAGACTAGTGTCTAATTTAAATTATAAAATGTAAAACAAACAGTTAAAGAATCTAAAACCATTTTTGTACCGATCCCTAAAGATTAGCTCAAAAACTAACTTCTGGGGGTCGGTAGTTTTATGAATAAATAGACAAAAAAGTAAGGGACAAAAAAAGACACCACAACATTATAATTTACCTATGACATAAAGTCTGAAAGAGCGAAGGGAGAAAAAAATTATGGAAAATAAGCAATCAATAGGACAAGGTAAGCACCATGGAAAATAAAAAGAACGATGGTATCCCTAAAGAGCAGGCAATGCGATCCGATCCAAGTATCATCAAATGACAATAAAACAATTGCAACAAACAAAAAAAGAATTGTATAAAACTATTATTGCGTTATCTAAAAAAGGGGAGGTAAATACCGAAACATTTAAAGAAAATCTATCTAATTTGTTGGAAATAAGATATCAACTTGCAATAAAAAAAGAATTTGAACAAAGTATTGGTGTAGATATTTCCATTTTTTATCAAAAAGAGTCATTATTTACTATGCCAGCTATAGAATCAAGTTTGGAGCAAACTTTAGAATCAATACAACCTTTAAATCAAATTTACAAAAATAAAATGACTGAACTTTATCAAAAAAACCAGCAATCATCAGAAGGTCCTTCGGTATAATTTACCATCAACAAATGGTGTTTCTAACAGTCGATTGGAAACTGAAACCAGAAATGATCGTTCTTTTTAACTAATAGATAAATAAAGCATCAAGAGTGGCAGAAGCATTCAGCCAGGATGTATCATTTGTGTTATTTTATTTTTGGAGTTCCTAATTGGAAGACTCAGGTAAGCTCGCGTACTACGGGTAAATTCTAAAATAGATCAATCAGTTTACTGAATCCTCTGTTACTATACAGAACTTAAATTTTAAAAATAAAGAAAAAAATGGACTAGGAACCACTTGTTTTGAGTATATAATGTGAAGGACTTAGTAAGTTTATTAACGAAAGGAGAGTTATTTTATGGGAACTGAAGAAGATAAATATCTAGGAACATCAAGCTTTAACCGTATTACTTACCATCAAAGTTTTGACGATAGTTCGGATTCTGAGGATGAGTTTGAACAAGCTGCAGACCCAAGGGAGAATGCTGGGGCTAACGAAAACCAAGCTATGATCGTTGACTATAGTAAGCTAACAATGAAAGAGTTGAAACACGAGAAAGAAGATTTGTACAAAGAAATCATCCCAGCTTATGAAGAAGGGGATTTGGATACCAGTCAATCGAAAGAAAAATTACGTAACTTGTTAAACATACGATACCAAATTCTTGCTAGAAATCAGCTTAAAAAACAATTCGGTATTGATGTTCACGCTTTGTATCATAAAGATCATTTGTTTGATGATCGAAGCGTAGAAGGGCAACCATTGAATCAAACATACAAAAAAAAAATAGTTGCTCTTTCTAATGGAATCTCAGATCCTCCAGAACAATCAGTAGATTATTTAGATAAACCATCAAAAAAAGATCTAAAAGAAATTGGTGAGCTCTATAAGCAAATAAAGAAGTTAAAAACAAAAGATTTAGAAAAAGCAAGGAGTTTAGTTAAGCTTTTGCATAACAAACTTCAACCTGAATTGAATAAAAAATTACAATACCTAAATGATCGACATAGCTATGACTATTACGATCTAAGTCGAAGCAAAACTTTACAAAAAGCAAGGATACACGATATAGATAGTAAAAATATACTTATAACAAATAGCAAAGAACGTTTAACTCATAGAAGCTATAATCATAAAACATTTGACTTTGACATCCATACTAAAAATAAGAAGGAACTAAAGCAACTAGAAGAGAAGTACAATAAATCACTTGCTTCGTTGATTAAAAAATCAAGAAAGCAAGAAGTCCCTGGTTTGAATGAGCGTATTAAATGGACTATAGGACAACTACGTGATGTCCGTCTTCATCTTTATGTCGTAAGAAACGTGGATCGTGTTTCTAGTATTGACCTGCGCGAGTTTTGTGAAAAATATGCTCCAAGAATAGGGGAAAATCCGCAACGACTCTATCGGTCGTTTCAATTGACACTGGCAGATCATTTAAAAACGTCGGGGTCTAGCTTAAGTGAAAGGCAATCTATTGATAAAAAATATCAAGAATTAAAAAAAGAGGATAGTGAAATAAACTGGAATGAATCGAAGAAGAAGATAAACGAACTCTGTTCCCAAATATTCCGGGTACTTAAACATAATGGCTTGATAGAAGCTAACGCCTATAAGTACAAAAATGACTTAGAAAATAATAGTCCTATCTATAAGCTATTTGAAAAAGAGATTGAAGAGATCAAAAAGACTACATTAGAAAATGCTGTTCCTGAAATTTCAAAAGAACGAAGTGAGTATGTAGAATTAGGAATAAAAGATTTGAGGAAAACAAAAAAGAAATTATATGATGAGATTATTACGGCGTATCGAAACGGGTATGGAGACACTCCAAGCTTTAAAGAAAATTTACGAGATTTACTAGAAGTTCGTTACCAAATTGCAATGAAAAAAGGGGTGAAACGAAATGTTTTTAGCCTAATGACAAAAGCGGAAAATTCAGTCGCAACAAAAAGCTATAATTATTACGATCTCAGCACAAGCAATACGTTAAAAAAAGCAGGTATACATAACATAGATAGTAAGATGATTCTCAGTAAGGAAAATGAATACACATTAAATGAACAAGATCAAGAATATCTTACAAAAAATGAGCAAGAATTGGAACAAGAATTAGCTGATTTGAAAAATCTGAAGAATACACTTGATAAACAATCAAGTGAACAAACAGATCCTCGGCTGAAAAAGCAAATGGAAGTGGGATTAGCTGAATTAACAGCTCAAATAGAGGACACTTCTCTTCATCATCGTGTATTGCGAGATATAAACGAATTTGTTGGTATTGACCTCCAAGAGTTTTGTGAAAAATATGCTCGAAGAGTAGGGGAAGATCCACAAAAATTACATTATATGTTTCAAAAAAAAGCAGTAGAAAAATTAAAAACGTATAATGGAAATGTTGAAGAAACAAAGTCAGAATTAAAATTTGTTGCTGAGAGCTACGAGAGCATAAAACAGGATGATAAAAAAAAATACTGGAAGAAAGCGAATAGGGAGATAAACACCCTTATTTCAAAAATAAACAATGTATTTGAAACGGATGAGTTAACCGAAAATCAACACTTACAGGAACCACGATTATCTGTGGAAGAAGGACAATCAAGTAGAAGTAGTTTTGATCAATCCGCTCGTAGCTCTCAAGCCGGCTCCGAATTTTCAATTAGTAGTAGTTTATTGGATAAAGCAAATCCAGAAGAAACAAATTTATATCTAGAAGCGAGAAATACTACATTAGCTAGTGAGATAAAAGGAGCAACAGACGGTTTAGGCAAACCCGCTTGTAACTTTAAAACTGGCTCCAATACTTCAAACCAGAGTAGTTTAACAGATAAAGAGATTAATCCAAATCCAGAAGTAACACAGCTTAGTGGAAACAGCAAGGAAGAAGGAAAAACAGGCAGTTTAGATCAACATACCTCTCAAACCAAAAAAACAGGTGGCATGCCTTTGTTTAGACCTACATATTTGAATAATATCGGTGACTTGCAAAACAACCCAATATATCAAAGAATCGCTAGACAATTAAGTAATGAAGTGGGGAATAATGGCAAGTTTAATAACGGAGAAGTGTATAACAGAAAGGTAGATAACGGTAGATTGAGTAATGGTCAGCAAAAAGAACTTAGAGTAATTTTAGGAAACTATGGCACACAGGAGGTCAAAATAGATTCGCAGTCTGAAAGACCTACAGCATCTCGAAATCTTGTAAGCCGGCTAAATAATCCTAAGGACGCCGTTGGGTACGACAGATAAGTAATCAATAAATCTGAACATTTAACTTTTTAACTCCGTTAAGAAATGATCGGAAATTGATGTTGGTTATGAGAGATAGAATAATTGGGACAGAAAGAAGAAAAGTTTCTTTCTGTCTTTTTTATTTGGTAGGTTTTGCCATAACGGAACATGTTTTGTAGGTTGAAATAATAAAAATAAGCGATTGGATCCTTGACAATTCATCCTCTCTTTCCGGAGGTGCGAATTTAAATAAGGGCAGTTCATCTAATCAACAGGGTGATGTTCAACGCTTAGGAGAGCTTTTGGAGAACATGAATCAAGTTCGAGTCTGCAATCAACATCAAGGATTGCAGGCTCCACAAGTCCTGTAAGGAAGATAACAGAACATAATGAAATTACTGAATACGGTAGTAGATAAGTAATCAGAACTATAAGAGTCATCAACGTAAAAATCAGCGCCATCATTTCAATTTTAGAAATGATGGCGCTGATTGGATCATTAACTATGTTTATATCGCTTATTTACTTTGGGCTCTTTCTTTTGATACCACACATATAGGATAAAAAGTCCGATACAAAGAACGAACAAAATCGTTCCGATGATAAAACCTTGAGGTAAGTAACTAAAAGTGACGGTATGTTTGCCTGCAGGTAGTTTGATCATTACAAAGGCATCTTTGAAGTTTTCGACTTTGACTGCCTTTCCATCGATTTTTGCGGACCAACCAGCATCATAAGGGATCGTTGTGACTAGCATTCTTTCTTCGGATGTGTTGACAGTACCAGTGGCTGTTCGGCCGGTCGTTTTCATAGCAACACCATTTTCTTTGATTTGGTTCATTGCTGCTTGATAAGCAACAACATCAAGTCCAAGAACTTTAGGTTCCATAAAGCTAACCTCTTTTGTGCCATAAAAACTAGCGGAGAAAGTAACTGTTGTGTCTTGAGGATAATATCCTAGATCATAATATTGTCCAGAAATACTGATCTGAGTCTTTCGTGACACACCGTTGACAGTAATCGTGGCGGTAGAGCTTTCTAATTGGGCATAGTTAGTAGGGAACAAACTGAGATAAGCTTGTGTGTTTGCTGGTACACGCACTTCCCAAGTAAGCGTTTTGGGCTGGTTATTCGTGGTTTCAGAATAAGTCACCCCGGTAGACGTCTTGTTTACTGTGACGTTTTGTTGGCTTTTCAAAGTTGGTGTGTAGAAAGTAAAATACCGCTCATTTAAATCAGCCAGCCGATTGATCAAATTGGTTTGACTCGTGAGATTGTCAGTTAATGGTTGTTCCACGTGATTAATATCTAATGGTGCTGTAAAAGCTAGCGGTAAAGCATTTAGATTTTTATAGAGTGTATAGTCACCGCTCTGACTTTCTTTCACAAAGCCATATTTGCTAAAGCTGCTGTCGTTTTTAGCAATATTATATTTTATTCCTGTAAACCCATCCATCAATAACGTATTGTTTGCGTAGCGGATATTAAGATTTGTTCCTCTTGAACGAAAGCCTAACGAATCTAGATAAGCAGAAGAGTTCCTGTTTCTAATAGAAGAAAACAAACTGATACCACTATAGCCATAGTTAATGGAATCATTAGGAGAAATCGGATCAAGATTTTCTAATCGATAAAAAGTATCCGATTCTTTTTTTGTCTGATCAACAAGTGACTTGATGCTAGGAGCAGGATCAGTATATAAGCTTCGTGAAGCATAATTCCAATCGTCTAATATCCCATGAATCATACTATTCGTATTGACACTTGCTTCTCCTGTCATCAGTAACAGTAACAATAAGCTAAGGTATTTAACGGGCTGTTTTGGTTGCTGGAAAAAGCCAATTGTTAATGCATAAAGACTCAAGAAAACAATCGTTAAGACAAACGATGTCGTTGTAATATAAGAGTAACTATTATTAGGCTTAAGGCCCCATGCGATAGCAAAAACTGCTGCTAAAATGATGATGATACTTAGGAGTAAGCCTTGATCCTCTTTAGTTATTCGTTCCCATCCTTCGGCCGCTAACAAAAGGACGAGAAAAGAAAATAAATAGGAATAGCGGAACAAAAACATATTTGGCGCATGCATACCATGCCAAAAGAGGTTGAGTGGTACAAGATAGAAACTAGCAATCAATAAAGCAAATAAACTACCATACAATAGTTTGTTCTTTAAGTTGATTTTTCGACTAGCAAAATAAAATAGACATAAAACTAATGGAAACAAACCAGCATAAATAAAAGGAATGGAGCCATATTTGGTTGTGTCATAGACACCGATCATGTTTTTCATGATGATATCCAAATATGAGGTAGCTTCGGTTTTTAGTGTAGTGATTTGTGTTAATGTTTCGCCATTTGATCGGAGATCCAAGACTGCTGGAAGAATAATGATCATTGATGCTCCACCAGCTAATAAGGAAGTAATCCCATAAGGTACAATCGATTTTTTGTAGAGTGACCATTTTGTAAACAGCCTTGCCATAAAATAAAGAAAAGAAAAAATACCGATCATAAAGCCCATATAAAAACTGGATAAAAAGAGCAATAAGTAACTAACAAATAATAATGTTGGTCGTTTATAATCCATGACCCGATGGATACCCAAAATAATAAGTGGAAGATAAATAAACGCATCCAACCACATAATGATCTCAGAATGAGCGGTAATGAAAGAGATCGAAGCATAGCTAACACTTAAAGCCACTTGTCCCCAACGTGGAATTTTATACGTCCGCGCAAGGAACCAAAAAGATAATCCAGCAAACCCAACTTTAAGCAGAGTTAGAAAATATAAAGCATCAGGCATCATATTATTAGGAAACAAAAGAACAAGCGGAGTAAATAATCCGCCTAAGTAATATGAAATTAAAGATAAATAATTCAGACCTAATGAGGCGTTCCAAGTATAAAAAATACTTTGCTTTCCTAATAACATGTTCCGAAAGCTTGCATGGAAATTTGAAAATTGAGAAAATGCATCACTTGCAAGAATGCTTCGGCTACTTCCTGGATAAATTCCGATACTTAAGTAAACTAACGCAAGTATCAAAAAAGGGATCAGAAAACTAGCAAAAGCATAACGACCATTTTCTTTAAAAAAAAGTTTGATTTTTGTTTTCATTGATTCATTCACCAAATTTCTATGAAATATGAAGTTATCTCTAGTTTATCATATTCATATTTTTAACTACATGAAAAGACTTGGCATTTCCAAAAAAATAAAAAAACAATAATAAATAACATTCATATTGGGAGTGGAAGGCAAAAAAACTTATATAAACTGATTTTATAAATGATAAAATACCAGTTTTTAAAAGAATACATGTTTAATATTAAGGACTTGGCAAAACCTAAAAAGCCTACAAATGATCGTTCATCCAGATCATTTGTAGGCTTTTCAACTAACTTCTTTTATGAAAAGTAAGGCATTATAATAAAAATAAAAACCGTTCACGCACCGAACGGTTCAAACTTCATTCAATTAAACGCGTGCAACTTTTCCTGACTTCAAAGCACGAGTTGACACCCAAACTTTTTTAGGTTTTCCGTCGATCATAACGCGAACTTTTTGTAAGTTAGGTTTAACAGTACGTTTTGTTGAGTTCATCGCATGAGAACGATTGTTTCCACTTTTTGTCTTGCGACCAGTAAAGTAACAAACTTTTGCCATGTAATTTTCCCCCTTTACCTCGATTTGGAGCGATAGAATAATTCAGCTCATACCAGAATAACATATCATATGAAGGGGTAATATGCAAGTGTCTTTTCATAGCAAGAATTGACAATCCATGGGAATAATTGTAAATTATACAGGACTAATTTTAAAATTTTCAGCGGTTTTTGAGTACTTTAGGGTAACTGCCTTTTATTTCGGGTGACGCTATGATAAAATATGATAGAAGAAAAATGGGAGTATTTTGCCCGTTAAGGAGGCTCATTCATGGCTGTAAAAATTCAAACGTCAGCTGGAACCATTGAAATTACCAATGATGTGATTGCAACAGTTGTTGGTGGCGCCGCAACAGATGTGTTCGGTGTTGTAGGAATGGCCAGCAAGAACCAAATAAAAGATAATATTACTGAAATTCTACGAAAAGAAAATTATTCTCGAGGAGTAGTTGTTCGCCAAGAAGCTAATGGCATCGCAGTAGATGTTTATACGATCATTAGTTATGGTACAAAAATTTCAGAAGTTTCTCGCAATGTCCAAGAAAAAGTAAAATACAACTTGGAGACATTACTAGGTGTAACAGCCAATTCTGTTAATGTTTTCGTCCAAGGTGTTCGTGTACTGCCAGACTAGGCAGAAGGCTTGCTGAATGATTCAGCAGTCGATCTGAAGGAGGATTATCTAGGTGAGTGTAACAGAAATCAGTGCAAGCCAATTCCAGGAAATGGTTCAGGCGGGCGCGAATCGTCTGCAAGTAAATGCAGAATATGTCAATTCGTTAAATGTATTCCCAGTTCCTGATGGAGATACAGGTACCAATATGAATTTATCTATGACAAGTGGAGCTAAAGCAGTTGCTGATTCTACTTCTGAAAAAGTAGGCGAGTTAGCAGCAATGTTATCAAAAGGCCTACTAATGGGAGCCAGAGGAAATTCAGGAGTTATTTTGTCTCAATTATTCCGAGGCTTTTCAAAGCAAATACCTGACGTGACAGTGTTAAACGCTGCAGATTTAGCTGCGGCTTTTACGCATGGCGTTGAGACAGCTTATAAAGCAGTCATGAAGCCTGTTGAAGGAACCATTTTGACAGTAGCCCGTGAAGCTGCAAAAGCTGGAGAAAAGAAAGCTAAAACAAGTGACGACGTTGTTGAAGTGATGACGGCTGTGGTAAAAGGTGGGAAACGTGCCTTAGCGAAAACACCTGATTTGTTACCAGTGTTAAAAGAAGTCGGTGTCGTCGATAGTGGCGGTCAAGGTTTGCTATTTGTATATGAAGGCTTCTTAAGTGCCTTGAATGGTGAGTTCAAAATGACAGAAGTCTATGAACCATCACCAGCTGAAATGGATGAAATGGTCAATGCTGAGCATCATCGCAGTGTCCAAGGTCAATTAGCAACAGAAGATATCCATTATGGTTACTGTACAGAAATCATGGTAAAAATCGGTGAAGGGCCAACCGTCGATAGCCAATTTGACTATGAAGAATTTCGTAATTACTTAGATGGAATCGGTGATTCATTATTGGTTGTTAATGATGATGAGATCATTAAGGTCCACGTGCATACCGAAAATCCAGGTGAAGTATTAAATTATGGACAAAAATTTGGTTCATTAGTAAAAATCAAAGTCGACAACATGCGTTTACAGCATGAAACGATTTTAGAACACGATGAGCAAGCGAAGCCACAAAAAGCAGCTCGTACACCTTATGGGATCGTAGCGATTGCAGCCGGTAAAGGAGTGCAAGAGTTATTTGAAAGTTTAGGAGCAAACTACGTCATTAGTGGTGGACAAACGATGAACCCAAGTACGGAAGATATCGTTAAAGCGATCAAGGAAGTCAATGCGGATAAAGTCATCGTATTACCAAACAATAAAAATATCTTTATGGCTGCGGATCAAGCGGCTGAAGTAGCAGATATCCCAGTAGCGGTCGTACCATCAAAAACGATCTCTCAAGGACTAACTGCGATGCTTTCATTTAATGATCAAGTATCGTTGGAAGAAAACAAAGCGACTATGACAGAAATGCTTGCAAGTGTCGTTAGTGGGCAAATTACTCATGCGATTCGTGACACAACCATTGATGGTGTGAAAATTACTGAGGGCGATTTCTTAGGGATGATTGATGGAAAAATCGTTATCTCAGATTCTGACATGATGGCAACTTCATTCGCTACCTTAGAAAAAATGATCACTGAAGAAACAGAAATTGTGACGATTTTAGCAGGTGAAGGTGGTTCGGTTCATCAAGCAGAAGAATTATCAGCTAAATTAGTTGAACAACATCCAGATTTAGAAATTGAAATTCATCAAGGCGATCAACCGGTTTATCCGTATTTATTCTCTGCAGAATAGAAAAGGACAATCCTTTTCGCCTGAACGAACGGTAAAAGAACGGGGGCTGTACCAGGTTGTTGGTGCAGCCCTATTTCTAAGGAATGGATTGATAGTGAAACATACGGTAAAGGAGGGTGAAATATGAGGTCTTTAAATGATCCAGTGACGATGTTAGCCGGTGTGGGAGCAAAAAGGGCGGATAGTCTTGCTAGTCTGGGAATCCAAACCATCGAAGACCTATTGACCTATTATCCTTTTCGCTATGAAGACATTCAAGAAAGAAATTTAAATGAAATACTTGATCAAGAAAAAGTGACTTTAAAAGGCCTGGTTGTTTCACCACCAGTAATGAGTCGCTTTGGATACAAAAAGAATCGACTCCAATTTCGTATGATGCAGGATCATGCTGTTTTCAATGTTTCTTTTTTCAATCAACCATATTTGAAAGATAAAGTGATCTTATCCGAAGAAATTGCTGTCTATGGAAAATGGGATGCGAAACGGAAGTCATTAAATGGTATGAAAATTTTGGGTTCTCAAGCGGTGGATGATTTTTCTCCAATCTATCATGTCAATAAATCAATCCGTCAAACAACTTTAGTCGATTTGATTCGAAGAGGGTTCGAAGAGTATGGTGATTTGATCGAAGAGAATCTTCCCAATGGATTAGTTGAGAAATATCGACTGTTGGATCGGCCAACAGCTGTTAAAAGCATGCATTTTCCGAAAAATCATGAAGAAAACCATCAAGCAAAACGAAGAACTGTCTTTGAAGAATTCTTTTTATTTCAAATGCGACTTCAAGGGCTTAAAAAATCGGAAAAAGCAGAAACAAATGGCATTGAAATTTTATATGACATCCAGCGCTTGAAACAATTTATTCAAAAACTACCTTTTGAATTGACGGATGCCCAAAAAAGAGTCACGAATGAAATTTGTCGTGACTTAAGAAGTCCGCAACATATGCAACGCCTATTGCAAGGTGATGTAGGTAGCGGAAAGACGATTGTTGCAGCAATTGCCTTATATGCGGCGGTCACTGCAGGGTTTCAAGGCGCATTGATGGTACCAACTGAAATTTTGGCACAACAACACATGGAAAGCCTTCTTCAATTATTTGATGCGCAAGAAGTTAAACTTGCTCTGTTAACGGGTTCGACGAAAGCCAAAGAACGAAGAGAACTACTCGAATTGCTGGAACAGGGAGAAATCGATATCGTTGTCGGTACCCATGCGTTGATTCAAGAAGGAGTCGAATTTCAACACTTAGGTTTAGTTATTACGGATGAACAACATCGTTTTGGTGTGAATCAGCGAAAAGTACTCCGTGAAAAAGGCTGGCGTCCAGATGTTTTATTTATGACAGCCACACCAATTCCTCGGACTTTAGCGATTACTGCATACGGAGAAATGGATGTTTCGGTAATTGACGAACTTCCAGCTGGCCGGATTCCAATAGAGACGAGATGGGTTCGTACGCCACAATTAAATAGTGTGTTAGATTGGACATGGAAGGAACTGGCGAAAGGACATCAAATGTATGTCATTTGCCCGTTGATTGAAGAGTCAGAAGCATTAGACGTTAAAAACGCTGTTGAAATTTATGAAAAATTAAGTGCGCTTTTTGCGCCTCAGTATGAAGTCGGATTGTTACATGGTAAAATGAAGAACCAGGAAAAAGAAGCAATTATGGAAACATTTAAAGAAAACAAGATGCAAATCTTGGTTTCAACGACGGTCATCGAAGTGGGTGTAAATGTTCCGAATGCTACAGTCATGTTGATCATGGATGCTGATCGTTTTGGATTAGCACAGTTACATCAATTACGTGGACGTGTTGGACGTGGTAGTGATGCTTCTTATTGTGTATTGGTAGCTAATCCTAAAAATGAATTAGGGATTGAGCGAATGAAAATAATGACAGAAACGAACAATGGCTTTATTCTAAGTGAAAAAGATTTAGAGTTGCGTGGACCAGGAGAAGTATTTGGTTTTCGCCAATCAGGCTTACCGCAATTTGCAATTGCTGATCTTGTAACAGATAGTAATATATTAGAGGTAGCTCGTGATGAGGCACAAAAGCTATGGCAGTTAAAGGATTGGCAACTATTGCCAGAATACCAACATTTGGTCCGCAGTTTAGACTTGGAAAATCAAGATAATCGTTATTTTGATTAATAGACTGTGCTATACTTTATAGTGATGATAAAAAAGGAGTGGAAATAATGAAAATTGCCGTAGATGCAATGGGTGGAGATCACGCACCACAAGCCATTGTGGAAGGTGTGGCTTTAGCTCAAAAAGATTTCCCAGATGTGGAATTTATCCTTTATGGTAAGGAAAATGAAATAAGAAAATATCTAACAACAGAACACAATGTGACGATCATTCATACAGATGAAAAAATCGATAGTGATGATGAACCAGTTAAAGCCATTCGCCGTAAGAAGAATGCTTCGATGGTTTTGGCAGCACAAGCTGTCAAAAATGGTGAAGCAGACGCGATTTTTTCAGCGGGGAACACTGGCGCATTATTAGCAGCTGGACTCTTTATTGTTGGTCGTATCAAAAACATCGAACGCCCTGGTCTGATGTCTACTTTACCGGTAGTCGGTCAACCCAATGCAGGGTTTGATATGCTTGATCTAGGTGCAAATGCTGAAAACAAACCGGAACATTTATTACAATATGGAATCTTAGGCTCATTTTATGCAAGAAAAGTCCGAGGAATCGGTAGACCTCGAGTTGCTTTATTGAATAATGGGACGGAAGCAACAAAAGGAAGCGAATTAACTAAAAAAGCTTTCGAATTACTTCAAAATGAAACCAGTTTGAATTTTATTGGAAACGTTGAAGCGAGGGAACTATTGAACGGGGTAGCAGATGTTGTTGTAACCGATGGATTTACAGGCAATGCAGTATTGAAATCCATTGAGGGGACAGCAATGAATCTGATGGACCTTCTGAAAGCTGCCATTTTAAATGAAGGATTTAAAGGAAAAATGGGCGCACTATTGTTGAAAGATGGGTTACGTTCATTAAAATCAGAAATGGATTATTCAAAACATGGCGGAGCAGTTCTTTTTGGATTAAAGGCACCAGTCATCAAAACTCACGGTGCGACTGGACCAGATGCAGTGAGACATACCATCAGACAAATCCACACTATGTTGGAAACCAATGTGGTAGGGCAGTTAGTTGAACAATTCGAAAAACCTGCAGAATAATGTTTCTGGTTGCTCGTCGACGACCCTATAGAAAAAAAGGTGGACAATCTTAGAAAATGTCAGTAAAATTAGCCTTGGTGAAGGAAATCGGCAATTTTGATAATTGTTGGAGGTGAAAACATTGTCACGTGAAGAAGTATTTAATAAAGTAGCGAAAATTATTTCAAATCATTTTGAAATTGATACAGATAAAGTAACTGATGAATTAAATATCAAAGATGACCTAAAAGCTGACTCAATCAGCATCATGGAATTTGTTTTGGAACTTGAAGATGAGTTTGGAACAGAAATTTCTGACGAAGATGCAGAACAAATTGAAACAGTTGGTGGGGCAGTTGACTACATCAGCAATCATCTTAACTAATCATCAGCATGAAAGTGAGTAAAGATCAATCGGATCTTTACTCACTTTTTTTTAATTTTTCAAGTGATTTATCTTTATTTTAAATAGATTTTTCTGACAATTCTGGCAACTGACTGAAATTTTCTTGCATTGTAGAGGGGTTTTATATATAATTATTAATAATATATTGCACTATCCTTAGAATAACGCTTATTATAAAACGTTTTATTCTGTGGGATATCATTTTTTATTAAGAAAACTTCCAACCAGGGAGCAGAGAGGGGTATTCGATTGTCAGATAATCAACTATTAGATGTTCAGAACCTACATACAGGCTTCCGTCTTAAAGATGAGTATTACGATGCAGTAGATGACGTTTCTTTTACATTAGATAAAAACGAGATCTTAGCAATCGTTGGAGAATCTGGTTGCGGGAAAAGTACATTAGCGACTACTATTATGGGGTTACTTGATCCAAACAACACAAAGATCACAGGCGAAATTTTATATAATGATTTAAACTTGATTGAATTGAATGAAACTTTGTATAACAAAATCCGCGGGAATGATATTGGGATGATTTTCCAAGATCCGTTATCTGCGTTAAACCCTTTGATGCGTATTGAAGATCAAATTAAGGAAGGGTTATCTTATCATACCAAAATGAACGCTGAACAACGGCAAGCACGTGCCTTGGAATTGCTGGAGCAAGTTGGGATTCCTAATCCTGCAAGAGTCGGACGACAATATCCCCATGAATTATCTGGGGGGATGAGACAGCGGGTAATCATCGCCATTGCGATTGCGTGTAAGCCACCGATTGTTATTGCAGATGAGCCAACGACAGCGCTAGATGTAACGATTCAAGCGCAAATCCTTGATTTATTAAAAGACTTACAAGAAGAAACCAAAACAGGAATCATTCTGATCACGCATGACTTAGGTGTTGTGGCAGAAATGGCTGATCGGGTAGCGGTAATGTATGGCGGTCAATTTGTTGAAGTAGCTGGGGTCAAAGAACTGTTTGAAAATCCTAAACACCCTTATACCCGTTCATTGTTGAACTCTATTCCTCAAGAGGGGAACCATGAAGCTGAGCTCCATGTGATTGAAGGCGTTGTTCCTTCTTTGAAAAACATGCCACGAACTGGTTGTCGCTTTGCTCCTCGGATTCCTTGGATCCCAGCCAGTGATCACGAAGAAAACCCTGTCCTTCATGAAATTGCTCCGAATCATTTGGTTCGTTGCTCTTGCTACAAACATTTCCACTTTAGAGACGAAAAAGGAGAGGTGTAGATGACAGAATTAATTACAATCAGCGATTTGAAAGTACACTATCCTATTCGTAGTGGATTCTTTAATCGAGTAACGGATCATGTATATGCAGTAGATGGTGTCGACTTCATTATTGAAAAAGGAAAAACGTATGGTTTAGTAGGAGAATCTGGTTCTGGTAAATCAACGACAGGGAAAGCAGTCGTTGGATTAGAAAAAGTGACTTCAGGACAAATCATTTATGAAGGTAAAGATGTCACTAAAAAAAGTAACCGACAAAAAATCGGCTATAACAAAGATGTTCAAATGATCTTCCAAGACTCAATGTCCAGCTTGAATCCTAAAAAGCGAGTATTGGATATTATTGCAGAACCGATCCGTAACTTTGAACGTTTGAGTGATCAAGAGGAAAAGAAAAAAGTGAAAAATCTACTGGATATCGTAGGGATGCCGGAAGATGCGCTGTATAAATATCCACATGAGTTTTCAGGTGGACAGCGTCAACGTTTAGGGGTTGCACGTGCAGTTGCGACAAACCCAAAACTCATCGTAGCAGATGAACCAGTTTCTGCATTGGATTTATCCGTTCAGGCGCAAGTATTAAATTTCATGAAACGAATCCAACAAGAATTTGGTTTAAGTTATTTATTTATTTCTCATGACTTGGGAGTCGTGAAACATATGTGTGATAATATCGCAATTATGTATAAAGGTCGATTCGTTGAAATTGGTACACGAGAAGATATTTATAATGATCCACGTCATATCTATACGAAACGTTTACTGTCTGCTATCCCTCGGATTGATGTCGAAAATCGGGAGTTACACAAAGAGAATCGACGAAGAGTGGAACGTGAGTACATCCAAAATCAAAAGGAGTACTACGATGCAACTGGTCGAGTGTACGATCTCCGTACGATCACACCGACGCATAAAGTAGCGTTGAAAGATGGAGGTGCCAGCTAATGTGGAAAACGATATTACGACGTGTATTATTAATGATCCCACAAGTTATTATTCTTAGTATTTTGATCTTTATGTTGGCAAAAGCGATGCCTGGAGATCCTTTTACCGGGTTGATCAACCCCAACCAAGATCCAGCAGTCATCGAGCAAATGAGACAGGCAGCTGGTTTGAATGATCCTTGGTATGTCCAGTATTTCCGATGGATCGGGAATGCGTTACAAGGAGACTTCGGTCAAAGTTTCTTATACAAACGTTCAGTTTCTGATTTGATTGGTGAGCGTATCGTCAATACTCTTTACTTGTCGATCTTAACAGTTATCATTACTTATTTGATTGCTGTACCACTAGGTATGTTGGCGGGCAGATACCAAAACTCATTTTTGGATAAAGCTGTTGTAATCTACAATTTCTTTAGTTTTGCTGTTCCGTTATTTATCTTTGGATTGATTATGTTATTTGTATTTGGTTATCGTCTAGGTTGGTTCCCAACCAGCGGCTCCCAGACGTTAGGAATCCAAGGGGGCTTTTTCACCCAGTTGATTGATCGCATGAAATACATCATTTTACCATCGATCACTCAAGCCTTTTTAGCTACAGCTGTAACGATCCAGTATTTACGTAGCGAAGTCATTGATTCAAAATCTTTAGACTTTGTGCGAACTGCCCGTTCAAAAGGGGTACCAACCAATAAAGTATTTAGTCGTCATATTTTCCGAAACGCGGCATTGCCGATGGCTTCACAAATGGGTTATGAAATTACTTCCTTGATTGCTGGTTCAGTAGTTATTGAAAAGATTTTTGGCTACCCAGGAGTCGGTAAATTGTTTATTGATTCGATCGGACAACGTGACTATACAGTTATTACCTCCTTAGTATTGATTTTAGGAATTGCGACGTTGATCGGAACCTTGCTTTCAGATATCATCATGAGCATTGTTGATCCACGTATCCGTATCCAATAAAATTCAATCAGAAAGGAGAAAAGACAAATGAGTGATAAAAAGAAAGACGTTGTGCAAGAAAGTATCCCGCCAATGGGGTTACGAATGATTGCCCGTGAATTTAAAAAAGATAAAATCGCTATTTTTTCATTAGGCTTACTCGTTATTTTATTGTTAGTTATCTTTATCGGTGCGTTATTTACAGACCAAGATAAAGTAATGTATGTCAGCATCTTTGATAAATATGCAGCTCCAGGTGCTATCTCTACCGAGGGGACAAAATTTATTTTAGGAGCAGATGAAGGTGGTCGGGATGTTTTAGGACAACTGATTATCGGTGCAAGAAACTCCGTCACCATTGGTTTTGCAATCACAGTCATCACTTCGATTATCGGGGTTGGACTAGGGATCATTTCTGGGTTTTATGGGGGGATCATCGATAATATTTTGATGCGTATCGTTGACTTCATTATGATTTTACCGATTATGTTGATTATTATCGTATTTGTATCGATTATCTCTAGATATAATGTTTGGTCGTTCATCTTCATTATGAGTGCATTTTATTGGGTTGCTAAAGCTCGATTATTCAGAAGTAAAACTTTATCAGAAGCAAGGCGTGATTATGTGAGTGCTTCAAAAACAATGGGAACAAGTGATTTTAAAATCATGTTCCGTGAAATCATGCCTAACTTAAGTTCATTGATCATTACCAACTTAACGATGAACTTTGCAGCAAATATTGGGATCGAGACCACTTTGACTTTCTTAGGGTTTGGCTTACCAGCAAATGTTCCTAGTTTAGGAACACTAATCGGTTATGCCAGCAACGGTGAGGTTTTAGTGAATCGACAATGGATCTGGTTACCTGCGTCAATTCTAATTTTAGTATTGATGTTGAGTATAAACTATGTTGGACAAGCGTTTAAGCGTTCTGCCGATGCACGCCAACGATTAGGATAAAGAAGAAAGCAAAGGGGGAAATAAGGAATGAAGAAATCAATTTTAGGCGTTGTTACACTTTTTTCAGTAATGGCATTAGCTGCTTGTGGAAGCGGCGGAGGTTCTAACTCTTCTGGGAGTTCAGCAAATAACGGTGAGAAGAAGGAATTAACATTTCCAATCTCAACGAAAAATGATAAAGATGCAATAAAAGATGGCGAATTGGAGGCTGCAGTAGCAACCGATAGTCAATTCAAAGGATTGTTCCAATGGGAATTTTATCAAGATTCTTACGATGCAGCATTTATGGCACCTTCTCATGAAGCACTATTTACAAATGATGCGGACTTCAAGATCACAAATGATGGTGCAGCGAGTTTAGATTTAGACCAAGAGACGAAAAAAGCAACGATCAAAGTAAAAGACAATGTAAAATGGTCAGATGGTAAAGATGTAACCGCTGATGACGTGATTTTCCCTTATGAAATTATCGGTAACAAGGATTATACAGGTATCCGTTATGATGATAACTTCCGAAACATCGTTGGGATGGAAGAATACCATAGCGGTAGCGCTCCGACAATCTCAGGTATCAAAAAAGTGGACAATAAGACAGTTGAAATCGAATATAAAAAAGTGGAACCAAGTATGCTTCAATCAGGTGGTGGGATTTGGGCATATGCAGCTCCAAAACACACACTTGAAGGTGTAGCAATCAAAGACATGGAATCAAGTGATCAAGTACGTAAAAATCCAGTGACTTTTGGTCCATATTACATGAGTAATATCGTTGCAGGAGAATCAGTAGAGTATCTACCAAATGAATATTACTGGAATGGCAAACCACAATTGAAAAAAATCACGATGAAATCATTGCCGATTGCTAGTGCAACAGAAGCTTTGAACTCAAAACTTTATGACATGATTTTCCAAATGCCTACAGATACGTATGACACATATAAAGATGTCTCAGGTTACACAAACTTAGGACGTGAACAAACATCATACACTTACTTAGGCTTCAAATTAGGTAAATGGAATGCTGAAAAGAGCAGTGTTGAATACGATCCAAATTCTAAAATGGCAGATAAATCATTGCGACAAGCAATGGGTTATGCATTAGATAACGATGCAGTAGGGGAACGTTTCTATGCAGGGTTAAGAAGCAATGCTACTTCATTGATTCCTCCTGTATTTGAATCATTCCACGATGACGATCTAAAAGGATTTACGCAAGATATCGATAAAGCAAACAAATTATTAGATGATGCTGGCTATAAAGATGTAGATGGTGATGGGTTACGTGAAGATAAAGACGGAAATAAATTAACGATCAACTTTGCTTCAATGTCAGGTGGCGAAACAGCGCAACCATTATCTGATTACTATGTGCAACAATGGAAAAAAATCGGCTTAGATGTGAAATACACGACTGGACGTTTAATCGAATTTAACTCATTCTACGATAAATTAGAAAATGACGATCCTGAAATTGATGTATATCAAGCAGCTTGGAGTACAGGAACTGATCCAAATCCAAACGGACTATGGGGACCAAATGCAGCATTCAACTACACTCGTTTTGAATCAGAAGAAAATACGAAATTGATCAATGATATCAATTCAAGTGAAGCATTTGATGCAGATTACCAAAAAGAAGCATATAAAAAATGGCAAGCATATGCATTTGAAGAAGCTTTCGCAATTCCAACATTGTTCCGTAATGAAGTACTACCAGTGAGCGATCGTACTAAAGATTGGGATTGGTCATATGATGCACCAAATCCATGGGCGAAAGTAACGGTAACAGCAGAATCACGTTCTTAAAATAAGGACATACATGCCGTTTAGCGAAAGTAATGAATGAATCTGGCAATGAGAAAGACCTCCCAAACACGGAAACGGTTTGGGAGGTCTTTTCGTATAGCTGACAACTTTTGAATACTATTTATCAAATCAATCAAATGATCAGCTAATAAATTCTTTAATCGAAAAAATCATTGGATCCTTGAGGTTTATTAAACCTTTACTTACCTTTTGTCGGAACCATTTCAAATTTAGACAAAAACCAGTATAATAAGGAAGTATTGAAAAAATATCCATAAAGGAATGTGAAAAATGGACAATCAGCTGACAAATGAATTAAAAGAAAAGTATACTATCGTTTTTCACGATCTCAATCTACTTGAACAAGCTTTTACCCATTCATCCTATGTGAATGAGCATCGCAACCTTCAACTATCAGATAACGAACGATTAGAATTTTTAGGAGATGCCGTATTAGAATTAATGGTTTCAGAATATTTATATCGTTTATATCCAGATATCCCAGAAGGTAAACTAACAAAGACACGTGCGGCGATCGTTCGTGAAGATAGTTTATCCAAGTTTGCCAAAGAATGTGGATTTGATAAATATATCATGTTAGGTAAAGGAGAAGAAAATTCTGGGGGAAGAACCAGACCAGCTCTTCTTTGTGACTTATTTGAAGCCTTTCTAGGTGCTTTGTACCTTGATCAAGGGTTTGAAGCAGCCCATGCCTTTCTTCAAACAGTTGTCTTTCCAAAAGTCAAAGCAGGTGCTTTTTCACATGAGATGGATCATAAAACGAAGTTGCAAGAAGTGTTGCAAAAATCAGGTGATGTATTTATTGAATACCGATTAATAAAAGAGGAAGGTCCGGCACATGAACGGATTTTTTGGATCGAAGTCTATGTAGATGACAAGTTGATTGGGACTGGGCAAGGAAAATCGAAAAAACTAGCAGAACAAGCTGCTGCAGAAAATGCACTGGCAGCACTGTAAAAGTAAGTGAGGGAACGCTTCGTGTATTTAAAACGAATTGAAATAGCTGGATTTAAATCCTTTGCAGATAAAACAGTGATTGATTTTGAAAATAGTGTGACAGCCGTCGTTGGACCAAATGGGAGTGGCAAAAGTAATATCACTGAAGCAATCCGCTGGGTTTTAGGCGAGCAATCTGCTAAGAGCCTTCGAGGTGGGAAAATGCCCGATATTATTTTCGCTGGTTCAGACTCTCGTAAGCCTTTGAATGTGGCAGAAGTTACAGTACTTTTGGATAATACCGATCATTATTTACCATTGGATTATCAAGAAATCAGCGTGACTCGTCGCTATCGACGAACAGGCGAAAGTGATTTTTTTATCAATAAACAACCTTGTCGATTGAAAGACATCCAAGAACTGTTCTTAGATTCAGGTTTAGGAAAAGAATCGTTTTCGATCATTTCACAAGGGAAAGTAGAAGCAATTTTTAGTAGTAAGCCAGAAGACCGTCGGGGAATATTTGAAGAAGCAGCAGGTGTATTAAAATATAAACAACGCAAGAAAAAAGCGGAACAAAAGTTATTTGAAACAGAAGATAATCTTAGTCGAGTGCAAGACATTATTTACGAGTTGCAAGAGCAATTAACACCTCTAGCTGAGCAAAGTGAAATCGCTAAGAAATTTTTGCAGTTAAAAGAAGAATTAACCCAAACGGATATAGCGTTGATGATTACAGAGATCAACGTAGCGAAAAAAGAGTGGGAAGAAAAACAAACTCAGCTGACACAATTCAATCAAGAGCTGACAAAATTAGCGACACATATCCAATCGCAAGAAGCCGTGCTATCAGAAAAAAGAAAGCAAAACGCCAAAAAAGACCGTCAAATTGAAAAAGGTCAACAAAGTCTGTTGGCATTGTCTGAAAGATTAAAACAAGCAGAAGGGCAAAAAGATGTCTTAATAGAGCGGACAAAGCATACACAAAAGAGTACGCAAGAATATCAGGCTTCTTTGGCCGAGGCGCAAAAGAAAGTAGCGCATTTTGAGGAACTTCAGGAAAAATTGACAAAAGAAACAACTGAAAAAGAAACAGAAATCCAAGAAGCACAACAACAGTTGATGAAGACACAACAAGAATTGGAAAAATATCAAAAATCAACGAAGGAATTATTATCTGAATTACGAGATCAATATGTTGATTTGATGCAAGAACAAGCGAATGTCGGAAATGAATTGAAATATCTTGAACGTCAATATTTACAAGAAACGTCCAAAAGTAAACAAACATTAGCGAAGCAATCAGAAGTAGAAGCCTCTGTCTTGGCGTTATCCTCTCAAAAACAGGAACTATCTGAAAAACAAGCAAATCTTCAACAAGCTTTAGTTAAGAACCAACATGAGTTGGAAGAAGTTCAAACAAAAGGGAAAACAGTACAAACTAAATTAACCAATGAACAACCTAAAATGTACCAATTGATGAACCAAGTCCAACAATTAAAGGCACGCCAAAAAAGTTTACAAGAAATCCAAGAAAACTATTTTGGTTTCTACCAGGGCGTTCGGTTAGTTTTACAACATAAACAACAATTATCTGGTATCGTAGGTGCAGTCGCTGAGTTAATTGATGTACCTAGCTCTTTTACCCTTGCAATCGAAACAGCTCTAGGTGGAGCAGCGCAACACGTCATTGTTGAAAACGAACACGATGCACGTCAAGCAATCACTTATTTGAAAAAGCAAAGAGGGGGTAGAGCGACCTTTTTACCGTTAACAACGATTAAACCTAGACAGTTACCTGCGCACGTTCTTTCGCAAGCAGCAGCGGTAGATGGGTTTTTAGGTATCGCAAGTGAACAGGTGACATTCCCTGCAGAAATTCAAACCGTGGTCCACAATTTATTGGGAACGATCTTATTAGCGAAGGATCTAACTAGTGCCAATGCTATTGCTCAGACCATACGATACCAATACCGAGTAGTGTCTCTGGAAGGAGACGTGATGAATGCTGGTGGTTCCATGACGGGTGGAGCAAATAAACGGGGGAATCAAGGCAGTCTCTTCTCTCAAAATCAAGAATTGAAACAGCTGACAGCAGAATATGAACAAGCAGATCAGCAGTTGCAAAATCAAGAAAAAATTGTTCAAGAACTACAAACCAAAGTCGCTGACTTGAGCCAAAAACAAGAAAAGTTGCGTACGCAAAATGAACAATTGCGGTTTGAAGAGCAGGAAATAACGAATCAACTGCAAAATATCACGAATGACTTAGCACGCTTTGAAAAAGAAAAGCAACTCTCAAACTTTGAAACGAGAGAATTGCAACAATTCATCGAAACATATCAAAAACAACAAGCAGAGTTAACGGCAAGACAAAAGGAAATCGAACAACAACGACAACAAATCGATGAAGAGATCAAATCACTGAACCAAGAAAGTGATCAAATGGAAGAAAAACGATCACAAGTCCAAGCACGAAAAGCACAGGAACAAGCAGATTTAGCTGTCTTGAAAGAGCAATTCAATCATTTACAGATCCAATTACGTGGAGCACGTGTTCAAAAAAATGAAGCACTTGAACGTCAGACAAGTTTAGAGCAACAATTAGCAACATTGACTGCAGATTTTTCTGATCATGAAATCACTGAAGAAAGTTTAGCGAGCCAAATCACGGAACTTGCGCAACAGCGTGAAGAACTGCAAGCAGAACTAGTGGCAGTGAAGGAACAACGAGAACGTACGCAAAAAGAAATCGATCAGCTTGAAACAGTACTTGCTGAAAAAAACCAACAACAAAAGCAACAGCTAACAGAACAATCGAAACTGGAAGTGCAAAAAGACCGTGCAGAAATGTTGTTGGATCATCAGCTGAGCTATTTGCAAACGGAATACCAAATCAGCTTTGAAAAAGCTGTCACTGATTACCAGCCAACTTCCGATATTGTAAGTAGTCGCACGAAAGTAGCAGTCTTAAAAGAGCAGATCGCAGACCTTGGACCAGTGAATATCCGTTCGATTGAGCAATTTGAGCAAGTGAATGAACGACATACGTTTTTAGCCACACAACGTGATGATTTGTTATCTGCAAAGAACCAATTGTTTGAAACAATGGAAGAAATGGATGCTGAAGTACGGGCTCGCTTTAAAGAAGTCTTTGAAGCAATCAGGCAAGAGTTTAAAGTAGTCTTTCCTAATATGTTTGGTGGCGGTCGCGCAGAATTGGTATTGACTGACCCATCGGATCTATTAAAAACAGGGATCGAAATCGAAGTGCAACCACCGGGCAAGAAATTACAAAGTCTGAGCTTGCTTTCTGGCGGAGAAAGAGCATTAACTGCTATCGCCTTGCTGTTTTCAATCATCCGAGTTTGTCCTGTTCCATTTTGTATTTTAGACGAAGTAGAAGCTGCGTTAGATGAAGCAAATGTGAAAAGATTCGGACGTTATTTAAGTGATTTCCAAGATGACACTCAATTCATCGTGGTCACACACCGAAAAGGTACCATGGTAGCTGCCGATGTTTTATATGGAGTAACCATGCAAGAATCAGGTGTTTCAAAAATTGTGTCTGTCCGTATGGAAGATATCAATGAAGAAGGAAAAATGGAAACGAAGGTGTAAGGAAATAAATGATTAAATTAATTGCGATCGACTTAGACGGTACATTATTGAATGAAGAAAAACAAATTTCAGATGAGAATAAGCAAGCTTTAGCGAAAGCAAAAGAAAAAGGTGTTAAGATCGTTTTATGTACTGGTCGTCCCTTAGCAGCAATGGCTCATTATTTGCAAGAGTTAGGATTAGTGGACGAAGGGGATTATAGCATCACCTTCAATGGTGGTCTTGTTCAAAAAAATGATACAGGAGAAATCATTGAGAAAAAAGTGATGGAAGTTGCTGATATCCATCGTTTATATGATCTTGCGCAAAAATTGGCATTGCCCTTAGATGTATTATCAGATCATGTGGTTTTACAATTACCGACTGCACCAGGGAAGAAATCTTTATACAACACATTAAATAAATTATTGCAGTTTCAACCGGCAAATTTAGCAGATCTGACAGACGAGTTTGTGTTGAATAAAGCAGTTATTGCCTATCCGCAAGCGGAATTAGATCCTAAGATCAAAGAAATACCAGCCGAATTTCATGAACGTTATGAAATCATCAAGACCCGCAGTATGCTTTTAGAATTTATGCCAAAAGGTGTGACAAAAGCTTATGGTATTTCTTTACTAGCAAAAGATTTAGGTTTAGAACCAGCTGAGATCATGGCAATTGGGGATGAAGAAAACGATTTGCCGATGATTGAATACGCTGGAATGGGTGTTGCCATGGCAAATGCCGTCCCATTTGTTAAAGAAGCAGCGAATTATGTTACGTCAAGTAACTTAGAACATGGTGTAGCCAAAGTTATCGAAAAATTTGTTTTAGATTAGGGGGGATCGTATGGGCTTTTTTGATAAAATCAAGCGTGCTTTTACTGGTGAACAACAAGAACCAGAAGAAGTCGAAGTACAAGAGAAATATGATAAAGGGTTAGAAAAAACCAGAAAAACATTTGGCGAACGAATGAATGAATTGTTTGCTAATTTTCGGACAGTAGACGAAGACTTTTTTGAAGAATTAGAAGAAACACTGATTGGTGCGGATGTTGGGTTTGATACGGCTATTCAGATTTCTGAAGCGTTGCGTCAAGAAGTAAAACTGAGAAACGCAAAGAAACCAGCTGAGATCCAAAATGCAATCATTGAAAAATTAGTGGATTTATATGAACAAGAAGGAATCAACGAAGTTAATGAATTAAATCTACAAGAAGAAGGATTAACAGTTATTTTGTTTGTCGGGGTAAACGGTGTTGGAAAGACAACCAGTATCGGAAAACTAGCCCACCAATACAAAAATGAAGGAAAAAAAGTGCTGCTGGCAGCAGCCGATACTTTCCGAGCAGGTGCGATTGACCAATTAGTGGTTTGGGGCGAACGTGCTGGTGTCGAAGTGGTTCGGGGAAATGCTGGTGGCGACCCAGCAGCAGTTGTGTATGATGCGATGGAACGTGCTAAAAGTGAACAGGCAGATGTGTTGTTAGTAGATACAGCTGGACGTTTACAAAACAAAGTCAACTTGATGAATGAGTTGGAAAAAATCAAACGTGTCATTCAACGAGAATTACCAGATGCACCTCACGAAACATTACTTGTACTAGATGCGACTACTGGTCAAAATGCAATGGTACAAGCAAAACAATTTAAAGAAACAACTGATGTCACTGGGCTCGTTTTAACCAAACTAGATGGTACAGCCAAAGGTGGGATCGTGTTAGCCATCCGTAATGAACTTCACTTACCAGTGAAATTGGTAGGGCTTGGCGAAGGAATCGATGATCTTGAACCATTTGAACCTAATGATTTTGTTATTGGTTTATTTAAAGGATTGTTGAAAGAAGAGTAAGCAATTATTCTTTTTATCAGCAAGAAGAGCATTTAGCTAAAAAATTGAATCTTTTTAGCTAGATGCTTTTTCTTATAGAAAGGTAACGGTAATTCTACATATAATGATGGTATTAGTAAGGTATGGGAGTGAACCAACCCAACCGACGAAGTAAGCGTACATAAAATTGGACAGGCTTTTTTTATATTTTGAAACAATTTCATTCTTTTTCTGGCTATTTTTTACTATAATTAGAGGCATACGAACTGGAGGATAATCAACATGAATTTTAAACAATTACTAAAACATCCTAGTTCACGTCCATTTATCGATCAAGCACGTTTTGGTGTGGAACGAGAAGGACAGCGAGTGAACCTTACAGGAGATCTAACACGTACTGATCATCCAAGTGTTTTTGGCGATCGTACGTTTCATCCATATATACAGACAGACTTTAGTGAAACACAAATTGAATTAATTACACCAGTCACCGATTCGATCCATGAGCTTTTCCAATATATGTCAGCCATTTATGATGTTGCTGCTCGCTCAATTCCTGAAAATGAAATGATCTGGCCTTTAAGTATGCCACCAGCATTGCCAACAAAAGATGAAGACATCATGATTGCAAAATTAGCAAATTTTGAAGATGTGTTATATCGCCGCTATTTAGCTAAAGAATATGGGAAAAGAAAGCAAATGGTTAGTGGTATCCATTTTAATTTTGAATTTGGAGATGATTTGCTTCGATCGTTGTTTGTGCAACAAACAGAGTTTTCGGAGTTTGCTGCTTTTAAAACAGAGCTATATTTGAAAACTGCGCGCAATTTTCTGCGCTATCGGTGGTTGATTACCTATTTTTATGGGGCATCACCATTAAGTGAAGCAAACTATTTCATTGATAAACCAGCTCCTAATGAGCCAGTTCGAAGTATTCGGAATAGTTCGTATGGTTATACGAATCATCCAAATGTCAAAGTTTCGTATGCTTCAATGGAGCAATATTTGTTCGACATTGAAAAGATGGTTGAAGAAGGAAAACTATCAGAAGAAAAAGAATTTTATACGCCACTTCGTTTTCGTGGTGGTAAACGGGTAGCAGATTTAGCTAAAACGGGTGTGCGTTATATCGAATTAAGAAATATCGATTTAAATCCCAATGCACGTTTAGGAATTGATCAAGAACAAGTTCGTTTCTTACAGTTATTTTTAACTTATATGTTATGGACGGAAGAAAAAGAAGCAGCTGATCAATGGGTAGAAGAAGGAACTAGAAAAAATGAAATCGTCTCTCTTGAACATCCTCTAAATCAAACCGAGTTTATCGAGGAAGGCCGTTATCTTTTAACTGATATGAAGAAAATGGCGCTCGAACTTGAGCAACTAGAGGCACTACCACTGATTGAAAAAATGTTAGAAGAACTGGAACGTCCAAGTGAAACACTAGCAGGAACAATCTATCAAGCAGCAAAAGAAAGTAGTCAACATCAGTTTGCTACCTCTTTGGGTCTTTCTTACTATCAAAAAGCGCATGAACGTCCGTATCAACTCGCAGGATTTAGAGAGATGGAGTTGTCTACGCAAATCTTGTTATTTGATGCGATCCAAAAAGGTATTGAAGTGAAAGTGATTGACGAATCTGATCAATTTTTGCGGTTACAGCATCACGATCATATTGAGTACGTGAAAAATGCAAATATGACAAGTAAAGATAGCTATATCGTTCCCTTGATCATGGAAAATAAAACGGTCACTAAAAAAGTCTTGAGAGAAGCCGGCTATCGTGTGCCAAACGGAGCCGAGTTTACGACAATGGAGGAAGCAGTCAAAGCCTATCCAAGATTCGCAAACAAAGCATTTGTCATTAAACCTAAATCAACGAACTATGGACTAGGCATCACGATTTTTAAATATGGTGCTGATTTAGAGGACTATCAAGCAGGACTTGCGATTGCCTTTAGCGAAGATCGTTCGATTTTAGTAGAAGAATTTATGCCAGGCACGGAATATCGCTTCTTTGTGATTGATGGTAGAGTCAAAGCAATCATGCTTCGTAAACCTGCTAATGTCGTTGGAGATGGACAACGTACAGTTGCTGAATTGGTCGCTGAAAAGAATCTTGATCCTTTAAGAGGCACAAATCATCGAGCACCTTTAGAGCTAATTCAATTAGGAGAATTAGAGCAACTGATGTTAAAAGAACAAGGGCTTACCGTTTCTTCTGTTCCCCAGAAAGATCAGGTTGTTTATCTACGAGAAAATTCTAATATTAGTACAGGTGGCGATTCGATTGATGTCACAGACGAATTTTCTGAAAGTTATAAGCAGATAGCTGTTTCTGCAGTTGAAGCTTTAGGCGCAAAAATTAGTGGAATCGATTTGATTATTCCGGACAAAGAGGTAGCACCGGAAAACAGCGCTACTGCTTATGGGATTATCGAAGCTAACTTTAATCCAGCGATGCATATGCACGTGTACCCATTTGCAGGTAAAGGGAGAAGATTGACTTTAGATGTATTGAATTTATTGTATCCTGAACTTAATATCCTGACTCAAAATTAATCACATTATGGCAAAACTCACTAGCTAAAAAATAACCTATAGAATCCAGAAAATAAGGGTGTTATTTTCGGATTTTATGGGTTTTTTTTTATGCATCGGGTTGCTAAGTACACGATTTATTTTTAAAAGTCATATGTAAAAAGTTAGTGTCATCTGTTTTTCTTAGTGATTTGTTTTTTAATTTTTTTAAGAATAAGTGTGAAATCAAAAAAAAACAAAAAAAACTGAATCTAGTTTAATGATACGCTTTTTTTGTTCAATCAGGACAGTATAAAAATACCCAATGTGTGAAAAAAGAAAGTGAGTGAAATAAATGAAAAAAAGTACTTTTTTAATCAGCACTGGCTTGTTGGCTTCTTTTTTATTAATTAATAATCCAAGGGTATACGCAGCAAGCACAACTACGACTCCGAGTCCAGCAACAGCTGAAACACCGATCAGTGCGCCACTTGAATTACCAACGAATGGTGGGAGTAATCCAACGCCACCAAGTTATACGAAAGATCCTGCCAGCTCATCTGATCCAGGGAATAAATCAAATAATCCTACGGTTGCTTTTGGGATTGCTTATGAACCAGGTACTTTTACAATCCCGTCAACAAAATTATTGGAAACTGGCTCTCAGACGATCCCTGTGACCATGCCACAAAATTCTGGCACATTTGATGTCGGGGTCAAAGACAAAACTCGGGAAACTATGGGATGGTCTTTAAAAGCACAAGTTGTTTGGGATAATGGAGAAAAAGGAATGTCGATTCAAACTGCCCATACTGGAACTAATGCGAAGGTCAATACTGGAAATGGTCAGTTAGTGGACGCTCCAGCTGGTTCAGTTACTGCTGTGCCAAATGTTGAGATTACATCAGATGCTCAAGTTTTATTGATGTCAGGAACACAGGGATTTGTGCATAATGACACCTATGATTATGGATTAGGACAAGTGTCTCTTAAAATAGCAAATACAAAAACTACGCCAGCAGGGACACATACAGGACATGTCGAATGGAATCTATCGGTTGCTCCATAATTACCTTAAGAAGGGAAAGGACTTACTCTTTTCCTTTTTTTGATTATTGGCAGACCAAGCTTTTGATCAAAGAGCTGCTGATAATCAAAAAAAGGAAGGAAGAACGGTATTGTTAAAAAAAGTGCAATCAATCATCTTATTTCTTATGTTTATGTTTATTGGTACGTTGGATGTTCAAGCAGAAGAAATAATGGGAGGCTATACGATCGAACGTATTCCCAATATACATCAAATTGATACTAATTTAGGCTATTTTTATCTATGTGAGCAACCAGGTACACAAGATCAATTGGGTGTTAAATTGATCAATAGTTCAAATCAGGAGAAACTATTAACGATTAAAGTTACAAACGCAAATACCAATGTGAATGGTTTGTTAGATTATACAGGTACGATAAAAGACAACAAAGATTTGAAATTACCATTGACTTCGATCGTCAAAGCGACACAGTCAGAAGTCAAAGTACCAGCAAAGAGTGAAGTAAAGACCTCTCTTACGGTTACATTACCCAAAGAAAAATTTCCCGGTGTGGTCGTCGGAGGAATCGTGGTTTCTGAGAAAGCTGAAAAAACACCAAAAGACCAGAAAAAAGAAGTATCAATCGAAAATACGTATAACTACACATTAGGAGTAGTTTTAACCAACAATGCAAAAACCAAAATGAATCAACCTATTTCTGTTACTTTAGAAAAAGTCGCTCCGATTTTATCAAATGGAAGAAAAATCATTCAAGCAGATATTTTAAATCCTAACCCTTATATATTTGATCAAGCAACTGTTGCAGGTAAAATTCTTGAAAAAAATACAGATAAAGTCATCAAAGAGCAACAAAAAACAAATGTAAATATTGCACCTTATTCAGTCTATCCTTTTCAATTTGATTGGAAAAAGGATGAACTAAAAGCAGGGACATATGTTTTTACTGGTTCAGTTAAGGCAGGTGGCAAGGAATGGTTATTTAGCAAAGAATTTACGATCAATCCAACAACGGCTAATGATATCAATGAACAGTCGCTTTATCACGTTGTTGTTCCTCAATGGCTCCAAATTAGTTGGATCATTCTCTTTTTAGTCAATGTAGCTGGCATCAGTTATCTCATTATAAGATATAAGAAAAATTAATGAGTACTCATTCTATTTTTCGTTTATATCCATTTTTAGAAAAAATAGGAGTATGAATGATTTACTTTATGAACAGAAATAACATACTTTCAAAGGAGGAATCAAATAAGTATAAGTCTTATATTTATTTGATTGGAAGGAGTGAACAATTATGTATACGATACCGATTTTTATTATTTCAACGGGTATTCTCTTCATGGGCTTAGCCATTTACCTATTTTTAATGAATTATAAAAGAGTGATTATAGGAGAAGAAAATAAAACGATTCTTTATCTTAATACACTAATTCTTATTACTTCAATTTGTTTCATCTTATTAGGTATTGGTTACTTTTTCGTTGTGGCGAAACAATTATAAGTGAAGAGGAGCTGACTGATTTGAGAAAAATAAAATATGTTTCGATCATGATGATTTTGTTAGGAAATATGGTTTATTATGGACAATCAGGCTTTGCAGATAGCCAAACAGAGCAAACAGCGACTGCCGTTGAAAACAACGACTTGAAGCAAGTAGTAGAATCGCCAACGGGAGGAATTCATCAGGGAGTCTATCAACACATCAACTATCTATTGAATGATTCAGAACTAACGCTGTCAGGATTGTCAGACAATACCCAAGTCCCAGCCATCGTGATTAATTCTTCATTTTTAGATGCTATTCAACCAAAT
Source organism: Enterococcus sp. C57 (assembly GCF_040887305.1). Lineage (NCBI taxonomy): Bacteria > Bacillati > Bacillota > Bacilli > Lactobacillales > Enterococcaceae > Enterococcus > Enterococcus sp. C57. The sequence goes on from NZ_JBFOFP010000004.1 coordinate 147,196, forward strand.
ATAAAAAAACTAATCTTATCTCCACAATTTTTGAGAGATATCAACAAAAATGAAGTGCATTCTTTGACGGTATCTGCTGATCTTCCTTTCGCCCCTTGTATTGCTAGTGATCAGGGAAATAGTGTCAACTTGTCACAAGTATTTTTTAGAAATCAAACACTTAGAAATGTTGATTTTGGGCAGACTGATTTTAGTCAAGTGACTAATACAAGTGAAATGTTTAAAAACTGTGCGCAATTACAATCTGTAAAGATCAACAAACTTGATGCGACTAATCTATCAGGTATGTTTATGAATTGTCCGAATTTAACACAAGTGACAATCTTAGAAAATGAAATGCCAGAAGATTTGAGTGATATGTTTAATGATTGTCCACAGTTAACAAAAATTGAGGGAATCAACAATTGGAAGACAACCATGATTAAAAGTGTCAAAGGATTCGTCACTAATTGTCACGCATTAAAAAATTTAGATTTAAGTCATTGGCCAGTTTCATTGCAGAATCAATTGCAAGAACAACTAGCAAACAGTGTCATTTTAAAAGACCTAATGAATGAACATTCTATTGAGGGAAGTTATGTAGCGACATCGCCTGTAGATCAAATAACTTCCTCTGTTACAGCAGCAACCGGTACTGTATCGGAATGGCAATATCAGTTGACGCCACAAAAGGATCGTTATCTTTTAACGAAATACATTGGAAAGAGCCAAGAAATCGTTGTGCCTACAGTAATCAATGGAAAGCCGACTATTTTGAACAATATCAACACTGCAGTTTTCCCTAATTATAAATCGATTACCAGTTTTAAAATTGCTTCGGGGAATAAAGTACCAATTCAAACGACAGATTTAAGACATGCTTTTCAATTTTGGTCGAATTTAAAGGAAGTAGATTTGACGGGATTGGATGTTAGTACAGTGACAAACACAGGAGCGATGTTTGCTAATGATCCCCTTTTAACTAAAGCAAATCTGAGTGGTTGGGATACTTCCCATATTATAGATATGAATTATATGTTCAATGCAGATCGAAAATTACAAGAATTAGAACTAGCAAATTGGGATGTTCGTCAAGTAGTAAATATGGATCATATGTTTTCTTATTTATCTAGTGTAAAAAAATTAGATTTGAGCTCTTTTCAAACCGAAAAAGTAAAGATTATGAACAGCATGTTTCTTGGCATGAATGAGTTAAACTTATTAGATTTAAGACAATTTGATCTGACGAATGTCACTGATACTACTAATATCTTTACTACAGACAACAAGACTCCACTATTAGTTATTGCCAAAGATAATAAACTATTGAATTATAATTATCTTTCAAATAATCGGATAATCGCTGGTCCTACTTTTGATGCCAACGGGGGAACGTTTGAAGATAATAGTATAACAAAACACTATTTCCAATCTGTTGCGGTTTCTCCTACCGATCCTAAACTACAAATGGCAACACTTGATCAATTCAAAGCTACTCTAGTCGCTGAGAAACCAAATAGCATTTTTATCGGCTGGAACATAAAAGAAGGGGGCAGTGGAAATCAGGTGACAGACTTACTCAATACGACTTATCAAGCCATCTGGTCACCATTACCAGAAATGCCATCTCCTTCAGACAATATGAGACCGGGAACAACAAGTTCATTTGGACTTTCTTATATCCCTAAGAAATTTAGCTTTCTTGAAACACCATTAAAAGAATCAGGAGAGCAATATATTCCATTTATTAAACAAACTTCTTTTGATGTCGGTGTATGTGATGAGAGTCAAACTAATAATAGTTGGTCACTACAAGCGCAACTTGTTTGGGATAGCGCTCAGGAGATTCCAACAAGCTCGATCGTCCTAACTAACCAAGGTATCGTGAAGAAAAATATCAATGATGGAAATGCGCCATTTAATCCTAGTACGGACTTGGTTGATTGTGGTAGTGAAGTCCAAGGTACTATTTCACCAGAAATAAAAACGGATAGCCCAACCGTTATAATGAAAGCTACTCAAGCAATTCATACCTCTGTCTATAATTATGATTTAGGAAATGTCTCGCTCAAAATCACTGATGCAAAGGTAGCACAACCCGGAAATTATACGGGGCACGTTGAATGGAATTTAGTTAATGCCCCTTAAAATTGATTGAATAGTTATGAAGATCAAAAGAAATTAGCTATGGGATAACATAGGTGAAAGATTTTTTACTGAATGAGGTATGTTGTAGATTGAAAATAGTGTTCAACGCCAAAAAAAGAGAAGATACTTAAATTGCTTGTCAATTTTAGTATCTTCTCTTTTTTAGAGATTGTTTTGAGTATCATGCCTTTTATGGGGAATATGACAGTCAGCATAAGCTTAAAATAGTCGTTCCCAAAAGCTTTTTTTCTTCGGCTGTTCTTTTGGAGAAAGAGACTCTTGTTTGGGATATTTCTTTTCTACATCAATGACTGGCTCGTTGACCGCTTCTTTAGCAGCGACTAATAAACCAAAGCTATTGGGATCATCAGATACATAATCATTAACGATCGTAAAGCGTACATTTTGTTTGGTAGCAAGTTGGATATATTGATTCTGGATCGTTAAAGGTAGCGAGCCATTCAGAAGAACCGTAACATCGGGTTGTTTTTCGATTTCTTTGAGAAAGTTTTCTTTGTTTATAGGATCTTTCATCTCAGCTACAGTCATACTTAAATAGCAACGTTCACGGAATGTCCCCATATATTTATGTTGTTCCTCCGGATTAACTAATGGTGTACCATACATCCCCTTATCTAAGTGGCTTTGTACATCATCTTTTGACATCAAAATATCCTCCTTTTCATTGTATAGCTAATAAAAGTATAACATACAAACAATTGAAGTTTGAAAGGAAAAAAAGCGGTTGCTTTTGTTCATCTGTTCACTTAGAATAAGAATGAGAATCATTATCAATTACAGGAGGGGTTTGATGCGCTACGGTTGGCTCATAGGGTTGTTAGGTTTACTGACTATCAGCTCATTATTTATTGGTGTCTCAACGATTCAAGTAATTGATTTGCTTCAATTCAAAGGACAAAGCACGCAATTGTTTCTTGCCACTCGTCTGCCACGAACGGTTTGCCTGATCCTTGCAGGAGCAACTAGCAGTATTTGTGGCTTGATCATGCAACATTTGACGCAAAATAAATTTGTTTCGCCTACTACAGCTGGAACGATGGATAGTGCAAGATTGGGTATTTTATTGGTGATGCTTTTTTTACCAAATGCACCGTTGCTTTTACGTTCATTTACCGCTTTTTTGTTTGCTTTTGGTGGGACACTTTTATTTCTTTTTTTGGCACAAACGTTACCTCAAAAGAATCAACTGATGTTACCATTGATCGGTGTCATGTTAGGTAATATCATCGGCTCCATTGCCACTTTTTTTGCCTATCAATTTCAATTGATCCAAAATATGTCTTCTTGGTTACAGGGGAATTTTGCCACGATTATACGTGGAAATTATGAATTGCTTTATGTAACCGTTCCATTATTAATCGTTATTTCTTTCTTTGCTTATCGATTTACGATTGTTGGATTGGGGGAGTCATTTGCGGTCAATTTAGGGATTGACTATAAAAAAATGCAGTTACTAGGGATCGGTCTCGTTTCTTTGGCTAGTGCGATTGTTTTGATCATGGTGGGAAGTATTCCATTTTTAGGGGTAATCATTCCAAATATCACAGCCCGTTTATATGGAGATCAAGTACATAAAACAATTGGTATTACTGCATTGTTGGGAAGTGTTTTCTTACTTTTTTGTGATATCGTTGCTCGCTTGGTGATCTATCCTTACGAAATCCCAGTAAGTGTGATCGTGGGAATCTTCGGGGCTATTATTTTTCTCTATTTGTTGGTTAGGAGGAAAAAATATGCTTAAAAAAAGGGGCGTATTCATCGGACTGTTGCTTCTTGTCCTCTTAGTGATTATGAGCTATTTAACGATCAACACTTATGGAAATTGGCAATTTGCTTGGGCCTTACGGAGTAAAAAAATCGTTGCTTTTTTACTGGTTGCGTTAGCCACCAGTAGTGCCACGATCAGTTTTCAGACAATTACCCAAAACCAGTTTTTGACACCCTCAGTATTAGGACTAGATTCTCTCTATGTCTTAGTTCAAACGGTCCTTTTCTTTATCGTTGGGGGTGTGACCATGCTTCAGCAAACAGGGACTGGCTTTTTTTTGACAAATATTGCGTTAATGGTAGGTCTGAGTCAATTACTCTTTTTCTTTTTACTGAAGAGAGGGCAAACGAACTTGTTTTTGCTTTTGATGACTGGTGTCATCTTAGGGACTTTGTTCAGTAGTGTGAGTACATTTCTACAAGTGGTGATGGACCCAAACGAATATGATTTATTACAAGGAAAATTATTTGCTAGTTTTGGGAACATCCCTAGTCATTATCTAGTACCAGCAACTATATTGATTAGTGGTACATGGCTCTTTTTGTTTTATAAAAGTCGTTATTTAGATGTTTTTCATCTAGGGCAAGAGCAGGCAATCAATTTAGGAATCGATACAGAGCGATTTCAATTTTTAATCCTGTGCGGTGTCAGTCTTTTAACAGGGACAGCAACGGCATTAGTAGGACCATTAACTTTTTTAGGTTTTATTGTAGCGAATGTTAGTTATCGATTATTTGCGACTTATCGGCATCGAGAGTTGTTTTTAGGTAGTTTTTTGGTTGCGTTACTGTTTTTGGTGGGGGGACAACTGCTGGTTGAACAAATTTTTAAATGGAATACCACTGTCAGTGTCATCGTAGAATTTTCAGGAGGACTGTACTTTATGATCAAACTGATTCGAGAAAGGAAGACAATTGGATGATCGATTTAAAAAAGGTCAATAAAAGTTACCATGACAAACGGGTAGTCAAAGACGTCGATGTATCAATCCATGAACAAAGATTAACGGCTTTTATTGGTCCCAATGGTGCTGGTAAATCAACGGTTTTATCCATGATTAGTCGTTTGATTGCGAAAGATACTGGGGAAATCTATCTTGATCATAACGAAGTGAAAGCCTGGCGATCAAAAGAATTAGCTCAAAAATTATCCATTTTACGCCAATCAAATGGCATTAGTATGCAAATCACAGTGGAAGAACTGGTAGAATTTGGGCGCTTTCCTTATACGAAAGGCAAGTTGACTACAAAAGATCAACTAATCGTGGCGGAATCTTTGCAACACTTAGGTTTAACCTCCTTAAAAAACCAGATGATTCATACGCTTTCGGGTGGGCAATTACAACGAGCTTATATAGCGATGGTGTTAGCCCAAGATACTGATTATATCTTACTTGATGAACCGTTAAATAATTTGGATATGAATTTTGCTGTTCAGATCATGCAAATTTTACAACACTTAGTTCGAGATTTAGGGAAAACGATCATTATTGTGCTTCATGATATCAATTTTGCAGCAAGCTATGCGGATGAGATCATTGCCATGAAAAATGGGGAACTGTTTATTCAAGGAGCCACCAATGAAATTATCCAAAAGAACATCTTAGATGAATTATATGAAATGGACATTCGAGTTTGCGAGATTGAAGGACGCAGATTCTGTCTTTATTTTTAAAATAGCAAAAGGAGAATCGGAATGAAAAAATTAGTTGTCAGTTTTTTATTAGTAGCAACAGTAGCGTTAGCAGCATGTGGTAGCAATGCGGGAAGTACTACGACAAATACGAAAACCAGTGGCGGAGAAGTTCAATCTTCTTTGACCGTAAAAGACAGTAATGGTGAGAAAATTGAAGTTAAACAAAAACCTCAAAAAGTCGTCGTCTTTGATAATGGTTCTTTAGATACTTTGGATGCATTAGGAGTGGGGGATAAAGTCGTTGGTGCGGCCTCTAAGAATTTACCAGACTATTTGGCAAAATATAAAGAAGTGGATTCCGCAGGCGGACTTAAAGAACCTGATTTAGAAAAAATCAACCAAATGCAACCTGATTTGATCATTATCTCAGGGAGACAAAGCGATTATCAAGAGGAATTAAACAAAATTGCGCCTACTTTATATTTAGCTGTTGATTCAAGCAAGCCATGGGAATCGATACAACAAAATGTTCAAACCTTAGGAAAGATTTTTGATCGAGAAGATCAAGCCGAGGCAGGACTTACCGATTTAACTAAAAAAATCAATGAGATAAAAGAAAAAACAAGTAATCTTGATCAAACTGCGTTAGTGACGTTAGTCAATGAAGGACAATTATCCGCCTATGGTTCAGGATCACGCTTCGGACTTGTTCATGATGTCTTTGGTTTTAAACAAGCAGATGAACATATTGAAGCTTCTACTCATGGACAAAGCGTCTCTTATGAATATGTATTAGACAAAAATCCTGGTATTCTTTTTGTGGTAGATCGTACGAAAGCGATCGGTGGCGATGACAGTAAGGATAATGTCGCTGCGAATGAGTTGATTGCACAAACGGATGCAGGTAAACATCATAAAGTGATTTCGCTACAGCCAGACGTTTGGTATCTAAGTGGTGGAGGCTTAGAATCCATGAAATTAATGATTGAAGATGTTGCTCAAGCCTTGAAATAAAGTAAAAACGAGATGGGACGATTGTTATCGGTCTCATTTTCTTTATATATTAAAAAAATATTAGATTCTATAGATGGTGGAGTAATCTTTTTTATAGTCATAACGGGATGTGCTCACATTTATGTAAGCTTAGAACAACTATTTCTTTCTTGAGGAAAAAATTAATGAATATTATATCTTCAACTATGCTATATTTGTTAGCAACTCCCACTAATGAATCGAATAAAGTTTTTTAAATTATTCATCTTAATCTCTACATAGAAAGGAATTGAATTATATGGATGATTATCAACGTCGTTATGAGCTTTTAGCCCTGACCTTAGGGTTAAAACCTAATACCAACTTATACTATAGAATGGAAGATGCTGTCACAGAGCACAAGAGAGACGGTGATACTGGCACAGAGGACGAAGTGATGCTACTTTCTACCTACAAAAAAATGATTGAACAGGATACTGATGGGTTCTTTATTGATGAAAATAGGAAAGAACACATTCTTTCGTCATTAACAAAAACACTAGATTTTTGTAATGCACCAAGTACTGCTGCATCGTTACAAATACTAGAAAGTCTTAAAACAAATGATCCTACGTCATTTTTGATTGTACCACTTGCCTATCCTCTTTATGCTGGTAAAGGACATTGTTCTGGATTAATAATATATAAACAGGGAAATTGTTATGACGTAGTAATGGTTGATAAAGCGAAACAGTTTAATCATCAATTTCCTGTTGGACTTGTAACCATCTCTGATGAAAGAACAGACCAGCTTAATCATGTACTTTATTTAAGTAATAAGTTTTCTCTACCAACGATACAACCTTTCGAAGAATTAAAGAAATTAGTTCACATATCAACAAAAAAGTGTGTTTCTAGGCTTAACGTTGATATGTCACCTCAAAATGTTGGAAACTGCATTGTTAGCGAGGTAGAATCTACACTTAAAGTAGCTCTTTTTAACTGTCAAAAAAGTATTCTGTCATATTCTAATTCTAAACCAACATTGAGACCGAAATGGAACACTTGCCCTAATTCAACTTTAGAGATGAGAAAACGATTTCTTAAGGCTTTGAAAAGTAATCAACATGAACAAAATAAGTCTTTTGACTATATTTTTAACAATTATTATCTGAAGCGAAAAAATCATCCAAAAAATGTAAAATTACAACAGAAGATGATGAAATTAGAAAAAATACGAAGTCAAAGAAAAAATAATATATATAAAAAAATAAAATACATAGTTTTAAAAAGAAGATATAACAATATTTATAAAAGAAATTGGAGGCTTTATAAACGGAATAAAATTGTTGAAGAATTTAAAAAAGATTCTCGTATTGTAGGAATCAACAATGAACAAATGCCACCTTCTATACCTCAATTAAAAAAAATGGGAGATATTCTTACCTTACCTAGACAACAAAGAACTAAGCCTTCGTTACAATCATATGTTGTAAAGCAAGAGAAATACTTTTCTAGAACATAAGCTTGTTTAATAAAAGTACATTTTTTTTTAAGGAAGATTAATGGTTATGGATTTGTATATAGATATATATTTAGAAGATTTAAATAGGAGAAAAAATGAGACTGTCAGAAAATAATCTGTCAGTCTCTCTTTTGGTTATAAAGCAAGCTATTAGTAGCATTTAGGGAAGTCTGTCTTCAACATAAATTCATTTTCGACTTCATAAGGATTAATTCTAGGTTGATGCTGGGTAAATAATCGTGTGAAAAATTTTTTTATCATCTCGTTCGCCTCCTATGGTGTTGATAAGGATACTAAACGAATCATAAATAAAACTTAACTTTTTCACATTTTCGTTTCAGCTAATGTTTGGTAATTCAGAATCTTCATTGTACGATAAAATTCAGCTGGTAAATGTGCCCACCGTTTTAACAATTGGGAAAAATAACTTTTTCCGGCTTTGATTTTATACTCACCTAGTACCAAGCCAAAAGAAGGCATTAGTTTTTTTGATAATTGTTTAAATGTCGTGAGGGCTTGTTCTTTATCCTCGTTGACAAATAAGGTTTTTACTTCAATATAAGATCCTTCAATATTTTGGGTTTCTTCAATAAAATAGATTTTTTTCGTATATTCTCTCATAGGAACTCCTCCGATATCCATTGTATTTATTGGTTATTTCAACGATAACGAAAAGATGTTAATAAAACGTGAACAAAAAATTATTCTTTTTCAAGCAATGATTAAGGATTTTTTATTTTGAACTTTCCAGTCCTTTATTTTAGGCAGGTTTAAGAATTCTTTCGACGGAAGTAGTTGAAAGTTATAACAAATTTCGCTACAGTTAAGAAAACGAAAAAGCAAAAGGTGAGGATAGCGATGGAACAATTGATCAATCGAAATTTGGTTTTTGCGCAACATCAACGTATTGAAACAGAGCGCTTGATTTTACGCCCCGTTACATTAAATGATGCAAAAGACATGTATGACTATGCTCATGATGAAGAAACGACACGGTTTGTATTTCCAACACATCAATCCGTTGAAGATACGAAAAACAGCATCGCTAATTATTTTATGTCAGCACCTTTAGGGAAGTACGGTATTGAATTAAAAGAAAATCAACAATTCATCGGGACAATTGATTTAAGAGTACAAGAAAATGAAGATAACGCAGAGATCGGATATGCACTGAATAAGAACTATTGGGGAAGAGGATTTGTTCCAGAAGCGAGTCAAGCATTGATAAAATTAGGATTTGAAGAGTTAAACTTGGTTCGGATCTTTGCTTATCACGATGCAGAAAACCCTAAGTCGGGGCGTGTAATGGAAAAACTTGGGATGAAAAAAGAAGGAATCATCCCTGATGCAAGGCGTTTCAAAGGAAAAATCGTTTCAGTTGTCTTGCGAGGATTGACACGACAAGAATGGCAAGCAGGTAGAAGTTGATAAAGGTGTAGCATAAACAAGTTAGTTGCATCTGAGTTGTAAAATCATTAAGCTAAGTTTGAGGTGATAAGAATGGAATTATTACTAACAGATGAAGCAAAAGAAAAATTATTAGCACAACAAAATGAAGATGAACAGTTATTACTTGATATTGAAGACGGAGATGGTCCTTTTGCCGACAGTCGAGTAACTTGTCAGATTGATACATCCTTTCGTTTGATTCTCGTAAAGAAAGAGACAACAAAAGATTTGAGTTTATACTCTGTCAAAGTAGAAACAGCTGTCGGACCAATCTATATCAAAAAAAGTGCATTGATGTATCTGGATGATCCGACAACAATTGCAGTCGAACCGACTTATAAGAGTTTACAGTTAAAAGGCCCCAGTGGATTACTAAAAGGTAATCTTCAAATCATACATCACGAGTAGAAAATAGGAGACAGAAGGTAAGCGTATGGGAAACTTGGCAATTATCAGCGATTTACATGTAGATATCAATCAGTTTAGTGAACAAGAATGGCTGATTTTGTGGAAGGTTCTCACAGACAAAGGGATCACACGGCTTCACTTAGCTGGAGATGTGGCGAATAAAGTCGATCTTTGCCAAGCAGTTGTTGAATTTTTTGCTAAAAAAGGAATTCCTACAACGTTCAACTTTGGGAACCATGAATTGGTAGATGTTGAGGGAGAAGAAATGATGAATCATTTTCCAGATTCTCATTTTTTAAATGAACGATATCTGGCGTTGAATAAGCAGACAGTCCTACTTGGGATGAATGGTTGGTATGATTATCAATTCTCAGAGTTAAAAGAAAATAAACAAATTCTGCGCATGAAGAACCTTTACTGGTATGATCGTTTTATTAAACGAGAGGGAAGTGACATTGAAGTCAACGCTCGAGTTCTGATAGCAATGAAAAAGTTACTAGACCAGTTAGAAGCCAAAAAACTGGACGTCATTTTAGCGACGCATTTCGTTCCTAAAAAAGACTTTATTGTTTATCAGAACGCTCCATACGAACGCTGGAACAACTTAAATGCTTTTTTAGGTTCCGCTTCTTTTGGACAACTATTAGATCAATACGATAATATCAAACAGGTTGTTTTTGGTCACACCCATCGTCGTTTTGAAGATAAAATCATTCATGGTACCCGCTATAGTTGCCGTCCTTTTGGCTATTATTATGAATGGCAATTGACGAGGGAGTTTGTACGAAAAAATCACTTGATCGATAGTTATCATCCCATGAAGTTACGCACGCTATTACGAAAACACGACCCCGGGTTTAATCGCTACCGCAATGAACATTTGTATGAAGAGTTTGCAAAAGCCATGACGATCATTTCTTATTAGAAGGGTCGTCGTGGCTTTTTACAGGCGTACGGAGCAGGTGAAAGAATCGCAACAACAATCAAGGCCTTTTTTTGCACGATCTCGTGAGCAACTTTCCGAATGATTAAATTTTGTCTACTAATCTGATCATTTTTTTGATAGAACCATTCACACAGCAGTTATCTAGGTTATGGTTATTTAATCACATTAGAGAAGATATGTTTTTTAATCGCTAAAATGAAAATGGGACTGAAGAATGTACCGAACTTCAGAAGTTAGACTTTTGGTCTAACTTTTGGGGAGACTACAGAATCAATTCTGTTTCATTAATTCCATAAATTATAGAACTTTTATTTTAACGGTCACGTGTCCAATAGTTATTTTGCAAAGAAGCTTCATTAGACATAGTTTTAGCTGGCTGGGTTGCCTTTATAGATTCTATCTTTTTTTTATTTAAATTAAGATAAGGGTCCTGCATGATTTCTTTCGTGATATGGGCATAAATTATCTCTTGTTTTTGTTGAATTTGCCATTTTCTAATATGATATTTTATTCTAAGAAAAGGATTTTTTGAAGTTTTCCATTTTTTATTTATTTTGGGAAGAGACATTTTAGCGTGTTTTCTTTCTTCATAATATGAGTAAATGATGTCTAAAACTTTATTTTCATTGATATCATTACCTTTTAGTACATTCAAGAAACGTTGATTAGTCTCATAGCTAGCTTCTATCTTTTCCATAGGTTTTATACTTATATTATTTTTACGATGATCAATATCTTTATAAACATCCGTATGGCAACAAAATAAGGCTGTTTTAAAGGCTAGATTAACACCAGCAAAGATACAATTACCAACCATTTGCTTTTTTACTTTAATTTTTAAATCAGATGCTTTTGGTGAGACATATGAAATATCATCATTATTTGAAAGTTCTACGATCGCGTTTAAAATGCCATAGTTTTGCATTTTATTATAACTACCTACGGTTTTATTGGTGCTTTTGTTATCCAAGAGTACCTGGCTAAGTAATTGTAGTTTTGATTTAGGAATCTTTACATAGCTTCCCTGTCGCTCATTATAGTAACCGCCTTTATCTAATATGGCTACTGTATAATAGTCTTTCTTTTTATGTATGAGTAATCCGACACTATGTTTAGTGCCCTCACCTTCAGTAAGAAAGTTAGCAGAGGTAATGATAAAAGAAGTGTAATTATCGGATTTTAATCTTTCTAACAAGTGAACAATTTCAGTTACCATTTGAGTTTCATAAAAATCAATAGTATGTTGTAAGGATTCAATTACAGAGGCTTTGTGTTCTTTAGCAACGAAGAAATTATCTGAATCTTTTAAGATCATCTTCTGATAATTAGAGAATAGTAATTGATAAAATTCTTTAGCATCGGGTCCACTAGAATGGAAGACATTGCTATCTTTTAGACCTAAGAATAAGGCCAGTAATTCTGCTTTTTTTTCAGTACTACTTAGATTTTTTTCAGACATTTTTAATACACCTCGTGCTTATAGTTTTAATTATGTAACAATGAAATTGATGCTTGCAGTTGTAAAAAGTCTACCTCCTTAGATAAGTGTAAGCTTTGAGACTGTTTGCGCACAAGCAGATTATTGATTTACAATGTTTCCTTTAGCGAATGAATACGTCTTTTGGCGCCATTTTTTCGGTTCTTGTTTCGTTAGCTCTCCTATTTTTTTCGCTAGTTATTTTTTCAAAAATATCGATCATATTTTTGGTATTACCATCTTTTGGATATGCTCCTGTTTCCTGATCTTCTATAATTGCTTTGTTTAGGTATGTCGGTCTCTCTATTTTTAAGATTTTTTGAATTTCGTTATGATCGGTAAACATTTTTTTGATTGCTTCATGTATTCTGTTTTTTTCTGCTGCTAAAGGTTCCTTGATCGCATTCGCTAGTTTTCTCAGTTTGTACAGTTCAAATAAATAATCAAGATGAGGAGATTCCCCATATTCTGCTTTGATCGCAGTTAAAAGACGTTGATGCATCTCAAAAGTATCACTCCATTTTATTTTTTTTCTACTTTGAGAAGCGAGAAGGTCATGGCGACAATGTAAGAGCGCAGTTTTTGCAGTAGCTTCTATTTCTTTGACCACACAATTTCCTTCTTTTTGTTCATGCATCGTATAGTCTAGTGACGAAAAGCTGTTGGAAGAGGAATGGTCAATAATTCTGTACAGAATATCATAACAAGTTTCGAGTTTAGGATGATCTCTCTGTGCAAACAATTCTTTACAAAGGGGAGCCATTTTCTCCGAAGAAATTTTAACCATATTTACAGATGAATTTGACAGGTGCTTCCTTTTATCCACTAGAATAATTCTATAGTTTTTCGTTTCTTTGTAGATGAGTGCTCCGGAAACATGACCACTTTTTTTATTTTTCTTTATACTATAAGATAAGGGCAAAAGAATAAAATCTTGAGGATCATTTGAAACCATCCGCTTTAAAGTATGAAAAAGTTGTGTGTGACGAGTAAAAGAATAGAAATCCTTGCTTCGGTTGAGTGACTGAATCATTTTTAATTTGTCTTGCTTACGTACAAAAAATTCTTGTTCATCTTGTTGGATCATTTTAATATAAATAGAAAATAAAAGTGGGTAATTCACTTTATCATCTTCCGGAGACCATCTATTATTTTTCTTTAATGATAAAGAAAGAGCAAATATATCAAGATGTCGTTGAAGCTCTGTTTCGTAAGGCATAGGAGTTCCTCCATTCATAAAATAAATAGTAAAGTCTGCGATTTATTTTGCGTGCTTACTTAGTATGACATAGGTTAAAAGAGGACAGAAATCAATTTTTTCTCCAAATAAAAAAACTTGGAATCGAAGTGATTCCAAGTTTTTTTGATAAATTAAGCCATAAATAAGAATTTGTATAAGAAAACAGCAACGATACCAGCACAAATCGGTGCAACAACAGGTACCCATGCATAACCCCATTGTGATGAACCTTTATGTTTTAATGGTAACAATGCGTGGACTAAACGTGGTGCGAAGTCACGTGCTGGGTTCAAACCAGGTCCAGTAGGTCCGCCGAGAGAAGCAACTAACGTCCATACTAAGAAACCAAGAGCTAAGTGTGCTGTACCAAGATTGTCTTGGAAGAAAGGTGCTTTAGTAATTCCTAGTGCACCAAAGAATAAAACAAATGATCCAAAGAATTCATTAACAAAACCATTGAATTTAGAACCAACACTGTTGATTGTTGAGAAAGTACCTAATACATGGTTTACATCGTCTGTTTGATCATAATAAGGTTTGTAGCAAGCTACAACGATCAATTGCCCAATTGCGGCACCAATCAATTGAGCAGCAATATAAGGTAATACTTCAGCCCATGGGAATAAACCATTTGAGGCAAGAGCAATTGTGAACGCTGGGTTAATATGATTTCCACTGATACCACCAAAAATCATTGCTGGCATCATTACACCACAGCCATAACCTACAGCGATCAACATCCAGTCACTTCCATAACCTTTTGTTCCTTTTAAATCTACGTTTGCTACAGCACCATTCCCAAGAATGATTAATAAAGCTGTACCGATCATTTCCGCCACAAGACGGGTCATAAGTGAATAATCCATATATACCTCCAAAATTTATAAAAATGCAAAAAAAAAGAAACAACAACACAATAGGTGTAGTGCTTCGCATCCGACGTTTTTATTGGTCATAAATAAGTGCAGATAAAAAAATGATTTCTATGTATAAAAGAAATCTGACCAACTTCCAAAACAACGTACGGAACTTTCCCACAAAACACCAACCTTAATTATAAATATACCAAAAAAAAACGACTATATTTTTCAAATATTGTACTTTAGAAACAGCACAATTTGAAAATTTCAGAAAAATATTGTTAGTAAAATGAAAGCTAACAATAAGGAGTGTTTCATAGATGAAATTTTTTCAAGAATTTTTTATTATCCTCTTTTTCTCAGTTTTAGGTGAAGGAACTCGTGTATTGTTCCATTTACCAATTCCTGGAAGTATCCTAGGTATCTTATTTTTGTTCCTAGCTTTTGAGATGCGACTAGTAAAGCCTGAGCATTTAGGAGGAACAGGTGATTTTTTATTAAATAATTTAACGATTTTATTCGTCCCGGCAGGGGTAGGTTTACTTGACTATTTTGGTGATATTGCGACAATTTGGCCTATTTTATTAGGTGCGGTAGTGATCTGTTCGATCGTAACGATGGTCGTAGCAGGCAAAACGGCAGAAGTAGTAGAAAAAATGTTACAATCTGTTCAATTGAAACAAACAAGTAGCCAAAAGTTGCAGAAAATCAAAAGGAAGGAGCAACAAATTGACTGAATTTATTCGTAACCCATTATTTGGATTAAGCTTAACGTTAGGTGTCTACGTATTATCAGATAAATTTTTACGCAAGTATAAATTGCCAATTATCAATCCGTTGGTATTGTCTATTTTAGTGATCATTCTTTTTCTTCATTTTTCTGGAATCAGTTACCAGGATTATAATGTGGGTGGGAATTTTTTGACCATGATGATCACGCCAGCAACAGTTGCATTAGCTATTCCTTTATATAAAAATTTTCATTTGTTAAAAGAAAATTTTTTCCCAGTCATTGCGGCAATTTTAGCGGGGATCGTAGCTAATTGCTTAGTCAGTGTGGGTATTGGCTATTTATTTACATTAAAAAAAGCGATGGTCATTTCTCTGCTACCTAAATCAGTGACAACAGCGATATCTGTTGATCTTTCTCATACGATGGGAGGAATCAATGCGGTCACGCTTGCAATTGTTGTTTCTACTGGTATCTTTGGGTCGTTGATCGCTACTCATATCTTTCGTCTTTTTAAGATCAGCAGTCCGATTGCTAAGGGGGTTGCGTTAGGAAGTACCTCTCATGCGATTGGTACAGCAAAGGCAATCGAATTGGGTGAGATCGAAGGGATTATTTCAGGCTTAGCCATTGGCGTCAATGGCATGCTGACCGTCTTTTTATTACCATTATTATTTCAGTTTTTTACTAACCTGTTTTGATGTTGTTTCCCAGGATTTATGCTACAATGAAAAAAACGTTCTAGCATAAAGGAGTGGTAAAAGTTGTATTTGTCATCTGAATATTTAAAACGATTTGATAAAGACCTTTATTATAAAATTCTCCTGCTGGAAAGTTTCGAGGATCATCAGTGGCACACGATTGCTGAACTGGCACAAACAGTCCAATTAGATGCAAGAAGTGTCGCTAAGTACTTAAACGAATTAACAAAAAATTACCATCAGTTCAACGAGAGCTCTCAAACATTGTTTATGAAAACCCCTCGTTCTGGCTATTCCTTTTATGATACGCTTGATTCTATCGAACATGAGCGTTTTTTGATTTTTCTCGTGCAAAGTACGCTGAAATACCAGCTATTGCACGATATTTTTTTTGAAGAGTTTCATACGATCTATCAATTTGCTCAAAAACAATATATCAGCGAATCAACTGCGCGTCGAAAGATCAACGAGTGGAGAGAACAATTAAAAAATTACGGGATTTATTTACAACGTGGGACTTATGTGGTGCAAGGAGAAGAAGAAATCATCCGGCTTTACCTTCACATGACGTTTTGGCAGTTGTTTCGTGGGAAAATTTGGCCTTTTGTAACGATTTCACAATTAGATGTGAAAAAAATTGCTGAACAAATCATGGCTTTTTTCAATGTTCGCCTTAATGAGATCAAAAAAAGAAGACTAGAGTATATGTTAGGAGCTTTCTTCTTGCGTAAATCTCAGAAGCATTACGTATCGTTAAACGAACGAAAGCGACAACTGATTACTGATAATCCTATGTTTCAAAAATTTTGTCATTGGATGCAACCAGTGTTTCCTAACTATTTTCAAAATGAAGAAGAATTAGGTGCGTTATTTTTAGTTTTGATGACACGAGAAGAGTACTATACGGATGAAGACATCCGAGAAGAAATGTTTGCTTTCCATCGAAGGAGACAAACACCACCCTACCATGCACTTTATGAAGCAAAAGAAGCATTAGCTCTCTATCAAGTGGAACAAGGATTGTCAGAAGAACCCTTAACAAAAGAAGCTGAAACCTATCTTTTTAGTAGTCATTTATTTGCCTATCTTTTTCCAGAAGCTAAGGAAACCATTGATGGGAACGACAGTGACTTTATAAATCATTTGATGATCGAAAATAGTGAAATTATCCAGTGGCTCGATTTGTTTTTTGAGACCGAGCAAAAAGTGGATCAGCTAGCATTTCAAAATACGTCTTTTTTGATGGGGCGGTATTTAACGGTTTTAAAGACAATGGGTGCATTTACACCAAAGTTACCGCAGATCACGATTCTTTTGATGACAGATTTCCCTCTGTTTGAAGAGCAGTTGTTAATAGAAGACTTACATCGTTTTTTTCGAAATGTTTATTGTTTGAAATTTTTACCAACAGATTATCGGGGACGAGAAGTTGATTTATTACTTTCAACGAGCAAAGTGCATCGTAAGCCATGGTCTGATTTAGAATACTTTATCGTGACTGGAGAGTTACAGTTAAACGATTATATCCAATTGTACCAAAAATTTGTGTTGATCCAAGACCGAAAAGACAAAGAAAGGAACGAAATAAATGACATTTGAAGAAATTTTACCAGCATTAAAAAAAGGGAATAAAGTAATTCGAAAAGGTTGGAGTGGTTTTGAATTGTATGTCGTTCTTGTTTCAGGAGAAGAATTTGACGGTTGTCCCGTTACCCCTTACTTTTTAATCAAAACAAGTGACGAAGGATTTTCCAGTTTTGCGCCTACAGTCTGTGACATTTTAGCTGAAGATTGGATCATTGTGGAATGAAAAATAGATACAGTGATCTAACAGAGAAAGTTGTTTTTGTCACTGGAGCAGCTTCAGGTATCGGACAGGCACAAGCTAAAGCCTTTTTAGAACAAGGTTCGCGGGTGTTTGGTTTTGATCAGCAATTAGGCCGAATGGACGATCTATCCCAGCAATTTTCTGAAACCTTTGCTTATTTTTTAGGTGATATCACGAATCATTCTTTGTTAAAAAAGGCGGTTGAACAGTGTCACGAAACGTTTGGAAAAGTTGCGATCTTGCTGAATACAGCAGGAATTTTAGATGAGTACCAGCCATTGTTGGAAACAGATGAAGCTTTATGGGATCGAGTGTTTGCTGTTAATGTCAAGAGTATGTTTCAGCTGACGCACTTGATCCTTCCGGACATGCTTGAGGAAGAAACAGGGACAATCATCAATATGGCATCAATTGCTGGCTTTGTCGGTGGTGGTGGCGGGATTGCCTATACCAGCGCAAAGCATGCGATCGTTGGTTTTACGAAGCAATTAGCATTAGATTATGCTTCTAAAGGTATTCGTATCAAAGGGATTGCGCCAGGAGCAATTCAAACACCTATGAATGCAGCTGATTTTGCAGGAAATGGTGAGATGGCGGAATGGGTAGCGAATGAAACGCCTGTTAAACGGTGGGCACAACCAGAGGAAGTGGCTGAATTAACGTTGTTCTTGGCGACCCCTCAAGCAAGCTATATCCAAGGGACGATCGTTCCAATCGATGGTGGTTGGTTATTAAAATGATTTTGTCTTTTTTATTGTTTTCAGATATGCTATGATTAGCGAATTTATTCGCACTACGGCACTTCAGTTGGAAGTCAATTCCCATCCTTTGGTCGTAGTTATTACCAAGAGTTGAGAGAGACGAGATTTTTTGTGGCATTTTTGACCACAAGGATGATCGATTGTATCACGACCTTGTAAAGGAGAAAGAATATGGATCAAAAGAAAATTCGTTCTACTAATCGTTTTACCACAGCAGAAATTGCTCGAATGGCACTTGTAACAGGCTTATATGTGGCAGTTACATTCGTGTTGTCAGTTATCAGTTTTGGTGCCATTCAAATACGTCTTTCCGAAATGTTCAATTATTTGTCGCTCTATAATAAAAAGTATATTTTGGCTATCACGCTAGGTGTTGCTTTAGCCAATCTTTCCTCACCATTGGGATGGATTGATGTAGTAGTTGGTAGTATCAGCACCTTACTCGTCTTATTGATTAACTATGAGATAACAAAACGAGTAAGAAACATGAAAATAAAAATGGTGATTACAGCTTTGGTCTTTGCATTTTCTATGTTTACAGTTGCTGGACAATTGAAGCTATTCTATCAATTACCCTTTTTCTTCACTTGGGGAACTGTTGCTTTGGGTGAGCTAGCTTCCATGCTAGTGGGAGGAGTCATCATTTATTGGGTCGGACAAAAAGTAGATCTAAAAAAATAAACGACGATTTAGCTAAGGCTAAAAATAGAAGATAAAAAAACTTAAAATTGAAAGCTTTCAGATTGAAGACAATCCTTATGTAAAAATGAGGTTTGTCTTTTTTATATGTCTTTTTTCGCTTGATATTTTTTGATTTAGCTTTATCATATTTAGACAAGCAAAAGTAAGGCCGATTTTCATGTGCATTTTTACAATTCCTATTTGATTGGTATAACGTAACCCATGAAATTCTTTTGTGGTGCTGAATATTCGTTCAATCGTTTCTTCTCTTTTTTTATAGAGATCTTTAAACTTACTTTGTTTTGAAAGCATCAGGTACAGCTCCAATTTATCGTTCTGTTTTAACGTATAAAAAAGACAAAGCACTATAAATAAGTACTTTGTCTATAGTCTGAGATGGGTTATAAACAGAGCCTTTCTTTTTCTTATTGCCATTTATCGCATTGAGATTTGTGTCGATTAAAAAGAAAAATGACAAAATATAATTAATTACTTATATCTTATGTAGTGTTCAGAAGGGGAAGGCTATGTCAAATAAAAAATATGATTTACAAGATGAAGTTTTGATGACTGCGGCTGAAGCAAGTATGAATAACTTGAATACAAAAGATTAGAAGCAGAGATACTTAAAATTTCTTATAAAAATCGGTATAGCTTGTTAAAAAAAAAGAAGGAACGTTTGAAAAAAATTGAAAGACCTATTCCTGAAGTATATCAGAAAAAAATCAAAAAATGGCTGCAACCTAATAGTTGTTTTGAAGAAGGTATAAAATTTGCACTTGATTATAAGGAAGTAATTTATTGTATCGGACAATTTCAGCAAAACGAAGTTTATAACGCTTAGATCGAATTTCAAGATCAAGAGTATTGTTTTGATGGACACTGCAAGCTTTTTATAAAAAAGAAAACTAAAATAGTTGTATATGAGGACTGCTGTAGGAATCACACAAGTATGCTAAATATGGGTTATATCCAGAAGATTATCAAGCTATAAAATAAATAGTTTAAATAATATTTGTTTTTTTATAAATATTTAATTTGTTTGAATGTTGTTTTTTTAGCTTTTTGGTGTTTAAAAAATATTTTATTATTTAAAAAAACGTTATTATAACGACACCGTTTTATCATCATTATTTTTGGGTAATATAATGTATGAATTTCCATTAGGGGTTATTATTGTATTGTAAACGTTTGCAATAAAATAAATGAATGGAGAAGACCAAATGAAAAAAGAAATTGGTAGGTCCTCTAAAAGTATTTATGCTTTATTTTTCGCAATTCTTTTATGTTTAGGTATATTTTCTCCCACGGCATCAATAGTAGTAGCAGCTGATGAAATTGCTGTGCCAGAAGCAACTTCAATAGAAGTAGTGAAAAATGCGAAATGGGTCGCATTAGAACAGGAACTAGCTACACCTCAATATCAAGTAGCTTCGAAGGCCAATCCTGAAAGCACGGCACAATATATACTTAACAAATATGAGGGAGCAGAAGCCTTCGCTGCTGGGTTAGGTCAACGTATACAAAATGGTGGCTGGAATGTATATTATAATACAGCTTCTGGCAAACAAACTGCTCGTACCGCTTATAATGGTATGTATGTTGCTGCTGCAGGAACCGGTAGCCTTGCTACGGCTTTAGCTAAATTTAGTACTTCTGCTGGATCAGTAGTTATTGGAGCTGCAGCTCTTTTAGCAGGTATAGCAATGGGTAAGCTTACCCTTTACTCAAAAGATTGCAGAGATAAAATTGACAACCATGGAAATACCGGTACTGCTCGGATTACACTTACTGAATCAAGATGGTCTTCTAAATATGATAACCGTTGGTAAATTGATCATTTAAACTAAAATACAATCTCTGTTAAATTTATTGATATAATAAATGAGTATAGAGATTGTATTTAGTACATGAGGAGGTGGGAGATGAAATCCCTGGGTTTTCTAAGAATTTGTCAATTTATTCTCTTAGCTCTAAGTCTTTTTTTAGCTATGAAACACCATGCATCATTCGCTTTGTTTCTATGGGCACTATCTAGTGTACTGAGTTTCACTATCCCCCAAAAATATCGATCCCTTTTTCGGTCACCTTACAAAGGATTATTCTTTCCAGTATGGATTGAAAATATTATGGAGTTAGTAATAACAATAGGTGTACTGCTATTGATGAGCTTTCTTTCATGATATAGAAATAAATACGTTGATTTGGAAATATAGTTGCCGCTTGGTAAGGGGCAACAATTATTTAGTTACTACAAAGAATGCTTAAACGTCTCTAATTTTATGTTGGAGGCGTTTTTTTCTGGCGATAGATCCTTCCAAAATTTAAAGTAGTGATCTGTTAGTTCAATGCTACTGATAGTATCCTAATGTACATGGTGTTCACGAATCAACTGTATAGCAACGTATTAAGAATTAAGAATCAGAAATTTTTACAAAATATAATTTATATCAGATTGAAGACAATCCTTATGTAAAAATAAGGTTTGTCTTCTTTTCTTTAGAAAAATACTCTTTTTTCGCTTGATATTTTTTGATTTAGCTTTTTCATATTTAGACAAGCAAAAGTAAGCCCGATTTTCATGTGCATTTTTACAATTCCTATTTGATTGGTATAACGTAACCCATGAGATTCTTTTGTGGTGCTGAATATTCGTTCAATCGTTTCTTCTCTTTTTTTATAGAGATCTTTAAACTTACTTTGTTTTGAAAGCATCAGGTACAGCTCCAATTTATCGTTCTGTTTTAACGTATAAAAAAGACAAAGCACTATAAATAAGTACTTTGTCTATAGTCTGAAAGCTTACGATTGTAAGCTTTTTTTATTTATCAACAATTCAAGGAATTTAGGTAATGCCACAATCAGTTTGAATCAGTGACGATTTTATTTTAAAAAATTTTTCGTAAAGGAATACAACGTAGTAGTTGTTTTGTCTAGTTATTTATCCATACTAAACAACTGAAGTCGAGACAAACGTTTTTTTAGAAACAGACCTACCGAAGCGGCAGCAATCGATTTGATTGCTTCAGGGATTATAAAAGGAAGAAATCCACTTAAAAATGCAGTGTGAAGAGAAAGACTGCTACTGATCATTAACCAAAGCATGCCACAGCATAATGCGGCTGCTGAACCAACTAAGTTTGCGGATATTGTCAGAGGATAGCGAGAACCGACTTTCTCCATGATAAATCCAATTAGCCAAGACTGGAGGATAAAACCAACTAGATAGCCACCGGTAGGACCGAATAATACACCAATCCCTCCAGACATCCCCGAGAAAACAGGTAACCCAATAAGACCTAATAAAAGATAGATCAAGACGGAGACAGTTCCTGTTCTCTTACCAAGGAAAGTAGCAGTTAAACCAATGGCAAAAGTCTGTCCAGTCAAAGGAATTAGACCTAGAGGGAAAGTGAATTGTGAAAGAACGGCAATGATCGCTGCAAATTCTGCAGCAAGAATGAGTTCTTTGAGTGATTTTGTCATAAGTTCTCCTTTGTTAACCATTTTTATTTTCTAAGTTAACGAAATTGTATAAGAAAAATTATTTTTTGTAAAGTATATTTTTTAAATAAACGAAGTATTCCTTCAAAATATTAGTCTATCTTCCTTTGAGGATAGGTTATATGTTCAGTTAAACATTGTTTCATTTTGAACTTTTTGGCAAGTCTCAACATATGATTCTAGGAGAGTTACACGGGCGAATCAAATTCAAATAAAGAAGAGAGCTAGAAAAGAGAGAGGGAAATCTACATAAAAAAAGCCCAACTATCGAATAGATAGTGGGCTTGTAAGCCAAAGCTTTGAAAATTATAGGCTTTGGTTGTAGTATTCAACGACAAGAGCTTCGTCGATTTCTGGATATAGTTCGTCACGTTCTGGTAAACGAGTTAATGAACCTTCCAATTTTTCAGCATCGAAGCTTACGAATGCTGGACGACCAACAGTTGCTTCAACAGCTTCTTTGATTGTTGTCATGTTTTGTGATTTTTCACGAACTGAGATCACTTGACCAACTTCAACGTGGTATGAAGGGATATCAACGCGTTTGCCATCAACCATCACATGACCATGGTTAACTAATTGGCGAGCTTGACGACGAGTAGTTGCAAGACCTAGACGATAAACAACATTGTCTAAACGTTGTTCTAGTAAGATCATGAAGTTAACCCCGTGTTTACCTTCTTTGATTTTGCTAGCTTTAACGAACAAGTTACGGAATTGACGTTCGTTCATTCCGTACATGTGACGTAGTTTTTGTTTTTCAGTTAATTGCATACCGTATTCTGATTGTTTGCCACGGCTGTTTGGTCCATGTTGACCTGGAGCGTAAGGGCGACGTGCTAATTCTTTTCCTGTGCCTGATAATGAAATACCTAGACGACGAGAAATTTTCCATGATGGTCCTGTATAACGAGACATTAAAATTTCCTCCAATAAAATAAATTTAGTTTTTGGAGTAAAATAATCCGATAAAAAATTCATAATCGTGTAGTCCATTCTTCAATCTTCACCTTTGCAGCCGCGGTTACGCAATTGAACCCGAATCGGGGCAATGAACTAGGGACGAAATTATTATTTTTCCGCTGCATTATTTTACACAAAGTCCAGTATAAGGGAAACAAGGTGAAACTGTCAAGTACGTTTCTCTTTAAAAACGCTTTACAAACCTTGTTTCACTCTATAAAATAAGAGGGTATCTTTTAAAAGCATGAAAAATAAACGTACCAATCTTAAAAAGAAATAAATGAAGGATCATGCTTGTGTAAGCACAGCCTATTTTCAACCTACAGAGCCACTAAAAGGTAGTGACAGTGATTTTTCAGCTGTCACCTAAGATACGGGCTTGATTTTTCAAGGAGGACTGTCTTGGAACTTTTAGTTTTTCAAAAAAATGAAGAAAAAGCACATCCAATGGAAATGTATATGAGAAATCAGTTCTCATTTGCAGGTGTGCCCAAACCAGAACGTTGGAAATTGCAACAAACACTTTTGCGTGAAAGCAAAGTGCTTGATGTTCCAGACCTTTTTTTCCTTGTTTTCTATTATTATGAAAAAAAAGAACGGGAGTATCAGTACCTGGCGATTGATTTGATTCAACAAAACATCAAACGTTTATCATTGGATGAGTTGGTCGAATTGTCTGTATTGGTACCGGAAAAAGCATGGTGGGATACGATTGATACTTGGCGGAAAGTTTATGCTACATGGTGTAAACTTCATATGGAACAATTAGAGACGGTTTCTCTTTTGTTTGAAAAAAAAGAAGATTTTTGGCTTCGGCGAATAGCAATTACGTTACAGTTAGGATTTAAAGAAGCTACCAATCAGCTGTTGCTGGATCGAGTGATTACTGAAGATCGCTTCTCAAAGGAATTTTTTATTCAAAAGGCGATTGGGTGGGCATTGCGCGATTACAGCAAGACAAATGTTTCTTGGGTAAAAGAACAATTGACAAAAGAATGGTCTGCTTTGACAAGAAGAGAAGCAAGCAAGTATTTATAAGAAAGTGAGTCGACTAAAAAAATGAAACGTAAATTATTTGCTTTTGATATTGATGGGACGCTACTGGACACAAATAAACAAGCATTAGACAGCACAAGAGAAGCCTTGGATAAGTTACGTAAAGCAGGACATTTGGTAACGATTGCTACTGGACGTAGTCGTTTCCATGCGCAAGAGGTTATCCGAGATCTAGCATTTACAAATTATATCTTATGTAATGGCGCTGCTGGATTTTTAGATCATGAACAAGTTTATAAAAATTTGCTTGACCGTGAACAATTAGACAATTTTGTCAAAGAAGCACAAGATAAAAATATCGATACTGCTTTTGTGAGTCTAGATAATATCAAACGTTATTCTTCCAATCATGTGGGAATGATGGAAGAGGCAATGCATTCATTTGGTGCTGTTTTACCTGAACTGGATCAGTACTTTGTGGAAGAACAAGATATCTATCAAGCTTTAGCATTTTTTGATCAGAATTACGATCATCATTTTTCTAGTTACGATAAGATTCGATTTGTTCGTTGGCATGAAAAAAGTGTGGATGTTGTTCCACATGACGGTTCAAAAGCAGCCACGATTTTACACCTAGCAGAACAAGTCGGAATTGCGCAAGAAGATATCATTAGTTTCGGTGATGGCCAAAATGACCGGGAGATGCTGCGTATGTCAGGCATTGGTGTTGCAATGGGAAATGCAGTTCCAGAGGTACAAGCAGAAGCGAAGTTGGTTACTGATACAAATGATGAAGATGGAATTTGGAAAGCATTGAAGCAACTTTCCATGATTTAAATAAACAAGTATAATCTAGGATAGTAAAAAGAACTAGTTGGAGACTGACTTCAGCTAGTTTTTTAGTAGTTTCAGATGAGGGTTACGCAGAGGATTTTTCTGCCCTTTTCTTTCTACAAAAAAACAACTATAATATAGAATGATGTTAAAAGAGAAGAGGAAAACGTGTGCGGGTTTTATTTATTGGTGATGTAGTAGGTTCAATGGGAAGAGATATGATTACAACCTATCTTCCTCGTTTAAAAAAGAAATATCAACCACAGGTCACAATCGTAAATGGAGAAAATGCAGCTTCTGGAAGAGGAATAACTGAAAAAATTTATAAAAAGTTTTTACAAGACGGTGTAGATGTTGTCACGATGGGCAATCATACTTGGGACAACCGAGATATTTTTGAATTTATCGATCAAGCAAAAAAAATCGTTCGTCCAGCAAACTTTCCTGAAGGAACGCCAGGTCAAGGAATGGTATTCGTGAAAGTCAATCAAGTAGAACTAGCTGTAATCAACATGCAAGCACGTTCTTTTATGGTCGACTTAGATGATCCATTCCGCAAGATGGATCGCTTGATCGCCGAAGCAAAAAAAAGAACGCCAATCATTTTTGTTGATTTTCATGGAGAAACGACAAGTGAGAAACAAGCCATGGGATGGTTCTTAGATGGAAAAGTCTCAGCGGTCATTGGGACCCATACGCATGTACAAACCAATGATGCTCGGATTCTACCGCAGGGAACTGCCTATTTAACTGATGTAGGTATGACAGGTCCTTATGACGGAATTTTAGGTATGCGCCGAGAACCAGTTATCGAAAAATTTTTAACAGCTTTGCCGAAACGTTTTGAAGTCGTTGAACGAGGACGAGGTATTTTGAGTGGCTGTTTACTGGAATTTGATGATGCAACTGGTAAAGCGAAAACCATTCAATTAATCCAGATCAACGAGGACCGTCCATTTTTAGAATAGAAAGTGAGACATCTTTTGCATAAAGAGCCGAATATTCAACGAGAAGCGGATAAATTAGCTCAACTTTTAAGTGAACATGAAACGATCATCCGCTACCATGAACTAGAGCGAAAAGTACAAACTAGTTCCTATTTAGGAAAGTTAACGGAAGATATCAAATCTGCACAAAAAGAAGCAGCAAACTATGCTTATTATGGGAAAAGAATGGCAGAAAAAGAAGCGAATGGTCGGGTTGAACAATTGACGAAACAATTTGATCGACATCCGATCGTAGTAGCTTATCGGAAACAATTGCTTGAAGCAAATGATTTATTGCATCATTTGACGAAAATGCTGCAAGATGAAATCAATAATTGGATAGAGGAGGAAGACAATGCCTCAAAAAACTAAGAATACTCCAATGATGGAACAATATTTAAGCATCAAGGCCCAATACCAAGATGCTTTTTTGTTCTATCGTTTAGGTGATTTTTATGAATTATTTTATGAAGATGCCATCAATGCGTCTCAAATTTTAGAGTTAACATTAACCAGCAGGAATCGTAATGCAGACGAACCAATCCCAATGTGTGGGGTACCTCATCATGCAGCACAAGGCTATATTGATATTTTAATTGAAAAAGGCTACAAAGTGGCTATTTGTGAACAAGTAGAAGATCCTAAGACCACCAAAGGGATGGTTAAACGTGAAGTGATTCAATTAGTGACACCTGGAACAGTCATGGATAGTAAGGGACTATCTGCTAAAGACAATAATTTTTTGACAGCAATTGTTAGCCAAGGCAACGAATTTGGATTTGCCTATGCTGATTTAAGCACAGGGGAGTTAAAAACTGCTCATTTGTTTGATGAAGAAGCTGTACTGAACGAAACGACAGCTTTGCAAACAAAAGAACTTGTTTTAGGAAATGAAATTAGTGAAAAACTTGCTGAGCAATTAAAGAATCGATTAGGATTAGTTTTCTCAAAACAAGAAACAAGTGAAGAAAATGCAGAGTTTAATTTCTTAACCAGTGAGCTATCCGATCCACTTGAAAAAGAAGTGACCGGAAAATTACTTACTTATTTAGCAGTGACACAAAAAAGAAGTCTTGCGCATATCCAAAAAGCGATCGAGTATCAACCGGATCACTATTTGAAAATGGATTACTATTCTAAGTTTAACCTCGAACTAAGCCAGTCCATACGTACAGGAAAAAAACACGGCACGCTTTTATGGTTGCTAGATGAAACGAAAACAGCTATGGGCGGGCGTTTACTGAAACAATGGCTTGACCGTCCGCTGATTCAACTCAATCAAATCAAGGCACGACAAGAAATGGTAGCTTCTCTTTTGAATAGCTATTTTGAACGACTTGATCTACAAAGTGCATTGACGAAGGTTTATGATTTAGAACGCCTAGCAGGAAGAGTGGCTTTTGGAAATGTCAATGGGCGTGACTTGATTCAATTAAAGACTTCTTTAGAACAAGTACCGCTGATTCGTCAACTGATCGAAGGGATCGATCAAGGTCAGTGGACTGACTTATTGAAGGAAATGCAACCGATGGATGACCTGGTTCATTTGATTGATCAAGCAATTCAAGAAGACCCGCCCCTACAAATTACTGAGGGGAATATCATTAAAGATGGTTTTAATGATCAGTTAGATACGTACCGTTCTGCGATGACTAATGGGAAGCAGTGGCTAGCAGAGTTAGAAGCAAGAGAACGTCAGCAGACTGGGATCAAAAATTTAAAAGTTGGCTTTAATCGTGTATTTGGTTATTATATCGAAATCACTAAAGCGAATCTGGCAAATGTTGAACTGGAAAAATATGAACGTAAACAAACATTGGCCAATGCAGAGCGCTTTATCACACCAGAATTAAAAGAGTTAGAGACGCAAATTTTAGAAGCAGAAGAAAAGTCTGTTGATTTGGAATATCAGCTGTTTTTAGCAGTGAGAGAAGAAGTCAAAAAAGCGATCAAACCATTACAAATTTTAGCAAAATCAATCAGTACAGCCGATGTTCTGCAAAGTTTTGCTACGATCAGTGAGCGATA
Source organism: Enterococcus sp. C57 (assembly GCF_040887305.1). Taxonomy (NCBI): domain Bacteria; kingdom Bacillati; phylum Bacillota; class Bacilli; order Lactobacillales; family Enterococcaceae; genus Enterococcus; species Enterococcus sp. C57. The sequence continues at coordinate 175,636 of NZ_JBFOFP010000004.1, forward strand.
CCAATATGTTCGTCCTGAGATGGTCTCGGATCGACACCAATTACTGATTCAAGAAGGTCGGCACCCAGTCGTTGAAAAAGTATTAGGACATCAAGAATATATTCCCAATAGTGTGGATATGGCTGAAGACGAAATGATTTTATTGATAACTGGACCGAATATGTCAGGGAAAAGTACGTATATGCGTCAGTTAGCATTAACTGTTTTAATGGCTCAAATGGGGTGCTTCGTCCCTGCGCAAAAAGCGATCTTACCAATTTTTGATCGGATTTTTACCCGGATTGGTGCAAGTGATGACTTGATTGCTGGACAAAGTACGTTCATGGTGGAAATGATGGAAGCCAATCAAGCGTTGCGGCATGCGACACCAAACAGCTTAATTCTTTTTGATGAATTAGGTAGAGGAACTGCGACTTATGATGGAATGGCATTAGCTCAAGCGATCATTGAATATATCCATCAACATGTACAAGCAAAAACGCTCTTTTCTACACATTACCATGAGTTAACAGTTCTAGAGGAAGAATTACCTCAATTAAAAAATGTACATGTAGGAGCTGTTGAAAAAGACGGCGAAGTAGTATTTTTGCATAAGATGATGGATGGCCCAGCTGATAAAAGCTATGGGATCCATGTAGCGAAAATTGCAGGGCTACCTTCTAATTTATTAGCAAGAGCTGCAGATATTTTGCATACTTTAGAATCAGGAGAAGTGAGCCATCATTCCGTGGCTGTTACAAGTGAGCCGCTTGAAGCAATAGCACAACCAGTAACTGATACTGTATCGATAGAACAAGAAGAAACGCAACAACTGTCCTTGTTCAGTGAATTAAGCGATGCCGAAACAGCAGTTATTTCTACATTGAAACAAATGAATCTGTTAGAAATGACACCAATGGATGCATTGAATCAACTCTATGAATTGAAAAAACAGCTGTAAATCAACGATAAATAAGAAGAGTAAGCTCACTATAAATACTATATAGGAAGAAGGCGTAGAATGATGGCGAAAATCCAAGAATTATCAGAACGCTTAGCCAATCAAATCGCAGCCGGTGAAGTTGTCGAACGTCCAGCCTCGGTAGTCAAAGAACTTGTGGAAAATGCTATAGATGCAGGAAGTAGTCAAATCGATATTTTAGTTGAAGAAGCAGGATTAAAAACGATCCAAGTGATTGATAATGGAGAAGGTATTTTGACAGAAGATGTTGAGAACGCCTTTAAACGTCATGCAACAAGTAAAATCCACAATCGTGACGACCTTTTCCGAATTCGTACGCTTGGGTTTCGAGGAGAAGCATTGCCTAGTATTGCTTCTGTTTCAGAGATGACGGTAGAAACAGCCAATCAAGAAGAAACGCAAGGAACCTATTTAGAGCTTAAGGGGGGTGCGGTAATGGAACACCGCCCAGCTCCTTTAAGGCAAGGAACGAAAATCACAGTCAGCAATCTTTTCTTTAATACACCAGCACGCTTAAAATATGTTAAAACGTTGCATACTGAATTAGCGAATATCGGTGATATTGTGAATCGCTTAGCCTTAAGTCACCCGGCAATTGCTTTTCGATTAGTCCATGATGGGAATAAGATGTTAGCAACTTCAGGAAATGGCGAATTGAAACAAACGATTGCCGGAATCTATGGGTTGAATACAGCAAAGAAAATGTTGAAGATTGAAGCGAAAGATTTAGATTTTGAAATCTTCGGTTATATTTCTTTACCTGAAGTGACTCGTGCTAGTCGTAATTATCTTTCAACAATCATTAATGGACGTTTTATTAAAAATTTTTCCTTGAATAAAGCAATTGTAGCCGGCTATGGTTCAAAACTAATGGTAGGGCGATTCCCAATCGCTGTACTGGAAATCAAAATGGATCCATTGTTAGTGGATGTGAACGTCCATCCAACAAAGCAAGAAGTTCGTTTATCGAAGGAACAGGAATTAACTGAGCTAATTACTCAAGCGATTCAAAAAGCATTGGTACAGGAGAACTTAATTCCCAGTGCAGCTGACAATTTGCGATTCAAGAAAAAGGTTGCTGATCAACCAAAAGCGGAACAAATCGAAATTGATTTATCTTACGCTTTTGAAGAAGCGAAACCTAAGAAACCGCAAAGCTTGAATTTTGATCAAACAACCGGAACATTTTTTGTAGCGGAAGAAAAAAGCGAGTTTGTGCATGAATCTGTTGATAAGTCTGTGGATAATGTTGAAAACTCTCCTGTATTTTCTGAAGAAACTACTAGTTATCCAGAAAGCAAAAGAAAAACAGTGGATAACTCTGGTGATATTGTTGATAACTATGTAGAAAAACCAGTGGATAAGAGTGAAAATGAGTTATCCACTGTTGAAAACTTTTCCAACGAGCATGAAACAACAGCTGAAGAAGAAACTTCTTCAGAAACAGTTTATCGTGAGGAGTTAGCGCTACATCCAGAGTTTGATTTAAGTCAAAATGGGCGCTCATTAGATCAAGCAATTCAGAAATTAGAAAATGAGCAGGTAACACAACGCTTTCCACAATTAGAATATTTTGGACAAATGCATGGAACGTACTTGTTTGCTCAAAGTCAGGATGGCTTATACATTATTGATCAACATGCAGCGCAAGAACGAATCAAGTATGAATATTTTCGAGAAAAAATTGGCGAAGTTTCTAACGATCTACAAGAACTACTTGTGCCGTTTGTATTAGATTATCCCAATAGTGATGCTTTGAAACTGAAAGAGAAAAAACAATTGCTTGAAGAAGCAGGTATTTATCTAGAAGAATTCGGTCAAAATAGTTTTATCGTCAGAGCACATCCTACTTGGTATCCAGCTGGAGAGGAAGAAGCGATTATTCGAGAAATGATCGATATGTTGTTAACAACGGGTAGTGTCAGCGTGAAGAAATTTAGAGAAGCCACAGCAATCATGATGAGCTGTAAACGTTCAATCAAGGCAAATCATTATTTGAATGAAGCTCAGGCGAGGGTTTTATTGAAGGACTTAGCCCAATGTGAAAATCCTTTTAATTGTCCTCATGGACGCCCTGTGTTGATCCATTTTACTAATTCAGATATGGAAAGAATGTTTAAACGCATCCAAGATCCACATTAATGAGTCTCATGAAAAGGAGAAGAAACAGATGAAAATTGTGTTAGCTTCGCAGTCCCCTAGAAGAAAAGAATTATTAGGGCGACTGGTTAGTGCATTTGATGTTCATCCGGCTGATATCGATGAAACACCTTTTGTTCAAGAAAAACCTAAAAATTATGTTGAGCGAATGGCAACTGAAAAGGCAAAAGTAGTCAAACATCAATACGATAATGATGTATTGGTGATTGCAAGTGACACGACAGTTGTTTTCAATGATGAGATCATCGGTAAACCAGCGGATGAACAAGAGGCAAAAGCTATCCTTCAAAAACTTAGTGGGAAAACGCATGAAGTATATACAGCCGTGGTGTTGACGAAAGGTGATCAAGAAGAAAAAATCTTAGCACAAGCTAAGGTGACCTTTTATCCTTTGACAACTAAGGATATCGAAGCCTATTTAGTAACCGGTGATTATATGGATAAAGCTGGTGCGTATGGTATTCAAAGTTTTGCAGGTGCATTTGTTAAAGAGATCCAAGGCGACTATTACAGTATTGTTGGATTTCCAATCGGTGCAGTTTATCAAGGTTTGAAAAATTTTATGTAGCTGCAGTTGACGGAAATCAGAAATTGAGATAGGAACGTTCAAGTTTGTGTCCGCTACTTTCAGTCATATTTAGAATTGCAAAGTGTATGAGTGATTGGTATAATCAAGACGAAAGAGGAGTTGCGCTAACAACTCCCCTGGACAGCACCGCGAAAGACGGTGGCGGTTGAATTTAAATATTCGACAAAGAATAAGAATAGCCAGTCTCCCGCTAAAGTGACGGCTATTCTTTGTCGTTTTTAAGCATAGTGACGATCAAACTGACTAAAGCGATGGTGAACGTACCAAAGCCAAGTATGGTTTGAACGATCTCATATGCGGACAAAAAGCGAACTCCTTTCATAGATTTTAGTACTTATTCCCATAAGCACCACCACCTTTGTGAGAAGTTGCCACCGTCGATCCACTTTACTGTCGAGTTTATTGTAGCATATTATCGCCACGAGAAACGTGTTTTATAAAACATAAAAACGTTATTTTTATTTAGGTTTTTTTAGAGGAATTCTATCTTTACGAAAGTTGTAAATACCTGAAGGAATTGGTATAATGAAAACTAAAGAGGAGTTGCGTCCAACAACTCCTCTAGACAGCACCGCGAAAGACGGTGGCGAATTAGTTTAATAGTTCAAAAAGAAATAGCTATACTCGCTAAAGTGACGGCTATTTCTTTTTGTCGTTTTTAAGCATAGTAACGATCAAACTGACTAAAGCGATGGTGAAAGTACCAAAGCCAAGCATGGTTTGAACGATCTCATATGCGGACAAAAAGCGAACTCCTTTCATAGATTTTAGTACTTATTCCCATAAGCACCACCACCTTTGTGAGAAGTTGCCACCGTCGATCCACTTTACTGTCGAGTTTATTGTAGCACATTGTCGCCACTAAAAACGTTATTTTTATTTAGGGTTTTTAAGAGGAATTCTATCTTTAAGAACGTTGTAAATACCTAAAGTAACTGGTATAATAAAAACGAAAGAGGAGTTGCGACCAACAACTCCCCTGGACAGCACCGCGAAAGACGGTGACCGTTTAATCAGATATTTCAAAGAGAAATAGCCAGACTTCGGTTAAAGTGACGGCTATTTCTTTTTGTCGTTTTTAAGCATAGTGACGATCAAACTGACTAAAGTGTTGATGAAAGTACCAACGCTTAAAGAGTGAAAAATAACCTGAAAAAATTCACTAGAAGAATTTTTTCAGGTTATTTTTATACAGTAGTATTTTTTATTTTAGTTGCGCTTTTCCAATTTGTTCGCTATGACGAACGAGACCTGTTTGATCTAATGTTAAGGCAGCAACTTTTTCATTATTTGTTAATACAACTAAGATGTCCGTTTTCTTCCCAGCCTGCTCAATTGCTGTGAGGTCCATGTCGGCTAGTTGTGTTTTTGGCGTGACTGAATCGCCTTCTTTTACATGGATCGTAAAAGGTAGCCCATTCAATTCGACAGTATCTAGACCCATATGAACGAGAACTTCCAGACCTTCATTAGTTAAAAGACCAATCGCATGTTGTGTATCAAAAATATTTGTTACTTTACCAGCGACTGGAGCATAAACTTTTTCGTTGGAAGGTAGTACAGCATAACCTTCACCCATCATTTTTTGAGCAAAAACAGGATCTGCTACTTCGGTGATTTCCTTGATTTGTCCATCTGCTACAGCGAATAACTCTTCTGTCGGAGCAGAAACTGCTGTTGCATTGGCAGCTTCAAATTTTTGTGGTGAAACGTTGTTTCCATCAGCTGTTTGTAGTTGTAAGCCAGTTGTGTCTTCTACGGGTACAGCAGGATCGATTTTATTTAAGATCCCTTGACGTCTGAAGATTACGGTTAAACCAAATGGAACAATAACTGCAATGATCATAGAAATGATGAACGGAACCCAAGTTTCTGCTTGGATGGCTAGAATACCAGGTAGTCCACCAACACCAATTGCATTAGCACGTACATTCATCAAGTTGGCAAACATTCCAGCTAAACCTGAACCAACCATTGCGGCAACAAATGGGTAAACATATTTTAGATTGATCCCAAACATTGCAGGTTCAGTTACCCCTAGATAACAAGAAATCATTGCTGGAATCGAGATTTGTTCTTCTTTTTTATTTCCGCGATGTAAGAAGATGATCGCAAGAACTGCCGAACCTTGTGCGATATTTGATAAAGCAATCATTGGCCAAAGATTCGTAGAGCCAAAATCGGCAATCAATTGCATATCAATTGCATTCGTCATATGGTGTAAGCCGGTGATTACTAAAGGTGCATATAAGAAACCAAAGACGGCACTAAATAACCAACTGATTGAAGAAGTCAAGCCAGTATTAACAATATTTGAGATCCAACTACCGATTGTCCAACCCACAGGCCCTAAGATGACATGGGCAGCTAAGACTGTTGGGAGTAGAGAGAACAATGGAACAAATATCATAGAAATCGACTGTGGAATATATTTACGGAAGAAAATTTCAAGATAAGCTAACATAAATCCAGCAAGCATCGCTGGAATGACTTGTGCCTGATAACCAATCATATCAACTTGAGCAAAACCAAAATCCCAAAATGGAATATCAGCCGCAGCTGTTGATGCGACACTATAGGCATTTAATAATTGCGGTGAAACTAACGTAATCCCTAAAACAATTCCTAATATTTGTGTAGTGCCCATTTTTTTCGCGATACTCCAAGTGATACCAACTGGTAAGAAATGGAAAATTGCTTCGCCAGGTAGCCATAAAAAGCCGTTTACGCCGTTCCAAAATTGAGAGTGTTCAACAATTGTTCCACCAAGACTTTCAAATTGAATTCCTTCTAATACGTTCCGGAAACCTAAAATCAGTCCCCCTACGATAATGGCTGGAATCAATGGTGTAAAAATTTCTGCCAAAACAGCGATTGCTCGTTGGACAGGGTGGAGATTTTGTTTAGCAGCAACTTTACTTTGCTCCTTGGATACGCCTTCAACACCTGATACAGCAACGAAGTCGTTGTAAAAGGTTGAAACATCGTTACCAATAATGACTTGGAATTGCCCAGCATTGGTAAACATCCCTTTCACACTAGGAATATCTTCGATTGCTTCTTCATTGGCTTTTTTTGGATCATTTAAGACAAAGCGCATCCGAGTGGCACAATGACTAACTGCAGCAATATTTTCCTTTCCACCAATTTCCTTTAACAGTTTCTCAGCATCTGCTTGGTACTTTGCCATAGGAATAAACCCCTTTCTTTTTAAACTTGTATACACAAGTTATCTTATCCATACTATACTTGTTTCTTCCTACTATTGCAAGCGTTTTACAAGCGAAAAATGAAAAAATGTAATCGTTACACTTGGCTTAGTGTAGGGATATGTGAAAAGAGGGGGCAATTGAAATAACAAAAAAGCTGTAGTATAGTTTATATGCGACTAAAAGAAATTGAATATTAAGTGGAGGAAATGTAATGAATAAATTTAATGAAATTTTTTTAGATTTAGAGCAAAAAATTTTGGATCAACAATACCCTCCGCATACTTTGCTCCCTAGTGAAAATCAGCTGATTCAAATTTATGGTGTTTCACGAGAAACAATTCGAAAAGCGCTTAACCTGTTAACGACTGAAGGTTATATCCAAAAGAAACAAGGAAAGGGTTCGATTGTTTTAGACCGCAATCGATTTGATTTTCCAATTGCAGGATTAACAAGCTACAAAGAATTACAGGAAACACAACGAATCCCAAGTGAAACCATCGTTCAATTAATCGAAGAAACAGAAGTGGACCAATCATTGAGTGAAATAACAGGCTGGAAGAAAAAAACGCCGGTTTGGCATTTGATTCGTCAAAGGAAAATCAATGGAGAAGTGGTCATATTAGATCGTGATTATTTATTAAAAAATGTGGTACCAACTTTAACAGCAACACAAGCTGCTGGCTCGATCTACGAATACTTTGAAAATGAATTGCAACTAACGATTGCTTACGCCCAGAAAGAAATTACCGTTGAAGAAGTAACTCCTGAAATCGAAGAGATGATGGATCTACATGGAGATCGCTATGTCGTGGTAGTAAGAGGACTGGTTCACCTCGAAGATACAAGGTGTTTCGAGTATACAGAATCAATTCACCGTTTAGATAAATTTCGTTTCGTCGAGTTTGCTAGACGTCGTAAAGTCTAAGCAATTATTACTATGAGCAGAATGTTTGCTTCTGATACTTTTGTCGTTATGATTAAAAGAAAAAGGAGGCGTTTTTAGTGGGCGATTTCAAGAAAAATGAGCGTGATTTAAAAGAGGAATTATCTCCAATTTCATATGCTGTGACGCAAGAAAACGCAACAGAAAGACCATTTAGTGGGAAATATGATGATTTCTATGAAAAAGGGATCTATGTCGATATTGTCAGTGGGGAGCCATTGTTTAGCTCAGCCGAAAAATACGATGCGGGATGTGGCTGGCCGGCGTTCAGTAAACCAATCACTAGAAAAGATATTAAAGAAAAGGCCGACTTTTCTCATGGTATGCACCGAGTGGAAGTGCGAAGCAGTCAAGCAGATTCTCATTTAGGGCATGTATTCAATGATGGTCCTGCTGAAAAAGGCGGACTACGTTATTGCATCAATTCTGCGGCTTTAAAGTTTATTCCATATGAAGAAATGGAAGAACAAGGATATGGAGAATATCTATCACAAGTTGAATAAGGAAGAGCTTTATTTTTGGGTAAAAAATCTTGAGACAATTTTTGATTGTTTCAAGGTTTTTTCTTATTTATCTTTATTGAAGCGTTGTTTCCTGAATATTGATCCTTTGTTTTGAGGAAAGTGCTGAAACTCTGATCGTTCAATTAAAATCTCTTGCAAAAAATGTTTATCCTAAAAACCTTGATAAACTTACGTTAAAAAGGAGAAGCGTAGCTCGATCTTCTGTTCTCTTTTTTCAAAAGAAAAAGTATGCTACAATGGAAGAAAATATGCGAACATATGTGTGTGAAAGAAAGAGGATAACAGATGTATGAATATCTTACAGGTGTAGTAACCTTTATCAATCCCTATTATTTAGTAATCGAAACAAATGGGATCGGTTATCAAATTGCATTAGGCAATCCCTATCGTTATAGTAGTAAGCTAAACAAAGAAATCAAACTTTACGTCCATCAGGTCATTCGAGAAGATGCACATCTTCTGTACGGATTTGATTCTTTAGAAGAAAAACAATTATTTTTAAGGTTAGTTAGTGTTTCAGGAATTGGACCAAAAAGTGCCTTAGCGATTATGGCTAGTGATGATCATTCAGGATTGATTCAAGCGGTTGAAACAGGGGATGTGACTTATCTGACCAAATTCCCTGGTGTGGGTAAAAAAACAGCTCAACAAATGATTTTAGATTTAAAAGGAAAATTTGGCGAATTAAGTATCGATACGCCCTTCAATTTATTTGATGAAAGTACAGCACAAGATGCGACGGCATTATCAGAAGCAATGGAAGCTTTATCAGCACTTGGATATAGTGATAAAGAGGTCAAGCGGGTCGAGAAACAACTAAAAGAAGTAGAAAATCTCACAACAGATGAATACTTACGCCAAGCTTTAAAATTAATGATGAAAAAATAAGGAGGGAAAATGATGACCGATGAACAGTTATTATCCCCTGAAACGGGCGAGAATGAATTAAGTTTAGAGAAGACCCTCCGCCCACGGTTACTTTCCCAATATATTGGTCAAAAGAAAGTGAAACAGGAACTCAAAATATATATTGAAGCTGCCCGTCACAGGGAAGAGCCGTTGGATCACGTTTTGTTATATGGTCCGCCGGGATTAGGGAAAACGACAATGGCAATGGTGATTGCGAATGAAATGGCAGTCAATATACGAACAACTAGTGGTCCCGCAATCGAGCGACCAGGAGATCTGGTTGCTATTTTAAATGAGTTAGAAGCTGGCGATGTTTTATTTATTGACGAAATTCATCGATTACCTCGTGTAGCAGAAGAGATGCTTTATTCTGCCATGGAAGATTTTTACGTTGATATAATGGTTGGACAAGGACCAACTGCTCATCCTGTTCATTTTCCTTTACCACCTTTTACATTAATTGGCGCAACAACTCGTGCAGGTATGCTTTCAGCGCCACTTCGTGATCGATTTGGGATTATTTCTCATATGGAATATTATGAAGAAGCTGATTTAAGAGAAATCGTGATTCGTTCTGCTGATATTTTTCAAACAGAGATCATTGAAGAAGGTGCACTGGAAATTGCTAGACGTTCAAGAGGAACACCACGGATTGCTAACCGCTTGTTAAAAAGGGTACGTGATTTTGCACAAGTACAGGGAGATGGCAAGATCAATCAAACCATTGCCGATCAAGCATTAACGTTGTTACAAGTCGATCAGGCAGGTTTGGATTATGTCGATCAGAAACTATTACGTACGATGATTGAATTATATGGTGGCGGACCGGTTGGATTGAGTACGTTATCTGTCAATATTGGTGAAGAAAGAGAAACTGTTGAAGATATGTATGAACCTTTTTTGATCCAAAAAGGTTTCTTGAAACGGACACCTCGTGGAAGGATCGCCACACCATATGCCTATGAACATTTTGGATACGATTATCAAGTATAAAAAAGGATACTTGAATCGACTGTCCATATAAATACTTTTTCAAGAAAATCGTAGAATGAGAAGTTTTTGTAAAGAAGATAGGAGATGATGAGATGGGCGATACACCGCATACTAAGCAATTGATTAAAAACGTATTGATTGATTTATGTCAAAAGCAGTCTTTTCAAAAGATCAGTGTACAGAAAATCGCCCATGAGGCAGGCATCAATCGCCAAACATTTTACTACCATTTTACAGATAAATACGATTTGTTGAGATGGGTGTATTACGAAGATTGTTTATGCTATTTAGATCCTCATTCTCTTTCTTTAGACAACTGGGAAGAGCAAGCATTAAAAATGTTGAAGGCAATTGCTGCACAAAAAGAATTTTATGCGAACACTGTTACATCTGACCAAGAAATACTACAAAAAGAGTTTACTGCTGTTATCCAGCAATCATTTATTAAGATTTTTGATCAAATGGATGAAGAAAAGCAGTTATCAAAAGCGGACAAATTGTTTTATGCTCGTTTTTTTTCTTATGGATGTAGTGGGGTTCTAATCAATTGGATTACACATGATTACGAAGAGACGCCTCTAGAAATCGCCGTCCAATTGTTCCGCTTAGCCAAAGATACAGAATTATATTCCTATCGGTTGTATGCAAAAGAAGAGCTGGAAACAAATGATTAGAAGGAGATCAAACATGACGAAAGTTTTATTTGTATGTCTAGGAAATATTTGCCGTTCACCAATGGCAGAAGGTTTGTTGAAGAAAATGGTAGCTGAAGACGGACAATCTGATCGATTTTTGATTGATTCTGCAGCGACAAGCACTTATGAAGTGGGGCGTTCACCTCATAAAGGAACAAAGAAAATTTTAGAAAATGAGAACGTGGATACGAGTCAAATGATTGCACGCCAAATCACAGAAGAAGATTTTCAACGATTTGATTGGATCATTGGCATGGATCAATCTAACGTAGAGAATTTACAACGGATGGCACCGACCGACGCACAACATAAGATCCATTTATTTTTAAGTCGGGTTCCTGGAAAAGAAACACAAAATGTTCCTGATCCATACTATACCGATAACTTTGACGAAACTTACCAATTATTGACTGAAGGGCTCAAGTATTGGATGCAAGAATGGAAAAAAGATAAATAAAATAACGATATATCTATATAGGCAACGCTTTCTTTTTGTTGCTCAGTATAGATAATATTCTTGTTATTTCGTTAAATCTTAGGTAGAATATAGTTAATTAAGTAACACTTTCTTAGCTAAAGGAGGAGTGCATTCAATGAACGAAGAAACAGTATCACCAATGAAGAAATTGACCAAGTTAGTCACGCATACGTCGTATCAGCTTTTTGATTCTTTTGTAAATGACACTGAAAAAATAGCAGAGAATGTACGTTTGCAAGGAAAGTTTGTTTTAGAGCTGCAAAAAGCAGCTACTCAACATAGTTTAGTGATTTTACAAGTAAGAGCCAATCGAAAAAGTAATAAGTACGAAACGATTTCAGGCTGGGTAGCTACAAAAAATGTTGAAAAAGAAGTAGTCATGATTCGCCTACAAAACAAGGAACAACAAATACGAATGGTTCCAATTGATCAAATCGAAAAAATCACCAGTCTTTCTCCAGCAGGAGATCAAGAGCGGTTATCTAAATAGAAGCAAAAAAAGCGATGGAATAGATTCTTCATTTTCCGTCGCTTTTTGCTTTTTTTCATATGATGCTGGCGAAGAGAAAACTGAAAATCAATACTAGAGCAGTACATAATCAAGTCATGAGGATAGATGGATTTTATCAATCAATAGAGAGGTGTTATGGGTGCCAAAGAATCGTTTGATTAATTATATGACCAAAAATTGGAAGATAGCCGGATGGAATATATTTGATTCTTTATTCCTTTCTGCAGCTACAATCGTTGTTTCTTTAAATATAGTGTTCGTCCTATTTCCAGATTTGGATAACTATTATACAAACGCATTAAATTTATTTTTGATTGGTCTGATGATGGTGTTTGTTGGCTTGGGAGAATCAGTAAAATCTAAAGTTGGAAAACGAATCGATGTCTTAATTGGTAGTATTTGGGTAATTTATCTATGCCTCTATTACTTTACAGGTTTTCATAATCCTACTTGGATGAATTGGCAGTTTTTTTGATACGATAAAACGAAAACCAAGAATGATACTTTGAAAAATTGGTAAGACTATTAGGAATGACAAAAGCTGGCTAGTTGGTGATAGATAAACTAAAACACAAAATGGTTGAGACAAAACTATTTTTCAGGCTTGTCTCAGCCATTTCTAGTTCAATAAAAAAGTCCTGCTAGCCGGGGAGCTAGCAGGATAAGGAGTTAAAAATGAAAAAGTGTTGTTAGGGTTGTTTGTTGGTATGCTTATATATTACTCAGGAGTTGTGAATTTTTTGTGACGAAAGTTTTTGGAAGTTGGTAATTTTTTTAGGAAAATATATTTCTGCTAGCCATTTGACTAAATAGTTAAGTACATCCAATGGATTCATTCAAAAAGTAATTTTGTCAGTTATCTGTTGATTCTAATGACTTAGTAAAAAATTCAGAGCCGAAAATAGAAGTAAAATACACAGGTTCCTTCTTGTATATATAAATAGAGCATATTTGAAGCACTTTTCCACTGTTAGATGCAATCTAATAATGGAAAGTTACTTCAAATATGCTCTGTTCATTTCACAGAAGTGATGATAGTACACCGTTCCTTCTTTTAGAAGAATGATCGTCCTAGATGCCGTTACTCTACAATAGGTGTTTCTTTTTTAACCATACTCCAAATCAAGCCAATTACTAAACCAATCAATGCTGGGACGATCCAACCCATTCCTAATTTAAAGAATGGCAGATAATTCGTTGCGAAGTCTAACAACGTTTTGACAAAGCTGGTTTGCTTGATTCCGTCTGGGCAAGCATTTAAACCGTCTAAAATTGAAGCAATTAGTGTAAAATAAGTGGTCATGCGGTAAACAGCAGGACGTTGTTTAAACAATGGACCCACAAGAACGAGTAAGATCAAGGTCATTGCTAAAGGATAAATAAACATCAAGACAGGTAATGAAATTTGGATGATATTTGTCAATCCCACAGTAGCGACCAAACAAGCAAGTGCACTAGCTAGTGTCACAAATACAATGTAATTTCTTTTAGGAAACAGATCGGTAAAGGTTTCTGCGAAAGCAGTGATTAGTCCAATCCCTGTTTTTAAGCAAGCAAGGATCACAATAAGAGCGAGCAAGATACTGCCATAAGTTCCTAAATAATGATCTGCGATTTGCGCTAGTGCGATCCCGCCATTTGAACTTAAAGCAAATCCACCGAGACTCATTGTTCCCACATAAGCAAGTAATGTGTAGATGATTCCCATCAAAACGATACTGATTGCACCAGATTTGATCGTATCCTTAGCAATCTCAGAAGGCTTTGTTACGCCCATATTGCGAATCGTAGTAACGATAAGGATACCAAATGCTAAGGCAGCAAGTGCATCTAACGTATTATATCCTTGAGTAAAACCAGTAAAGAAAGCATGTTCTTGATAACTAGGTTGGACAGTAGCTTGATCGATTGCACCCAATGGATGAATAAAAGCAAGTACCAACAAGATTCCTAGTAAAATCAAAAAGGCAGGATTAAGGAATTTTCCTACATAATCAAGGATTTTAGTAGGCCGTCTGGATAACCACCAAGCAGTGAAGAAAAATAAAATACTAAAAATAACTAAAAATACATGTTGTTGCTTGGCTTGGATAAATGGAGCTAAACCAATTTCAAAAGAGGTAGTTGCTAATCTTGGTAAGGCGAAAAACGGTCCGATGACGAGGTAAAGCAAAACAGTAAAAACCAAAGCATATTTTTTGCCGATCCGTTCTGCTAATTCATAAACCCCTGATGTTTTTGAAACACCGATGGCAATTACACCTAAAAAAGGTAGTCCGATCCCAGTTACTAAGAAGCCAAGATTGGCCCAGAAAACGGCAGAGCCAGATTCTTGTCCCATGTGAACGGGAAAAATCAAATTACCAGCACCAAAAAATAAACCGAATAACATTGAACCGATAAACATACTTTCTTTGAACGTCAATTTTTTTGTCATAGATTTCTCCTTTACTTATTTATACTTTTTTTAAAGTAACAAAAATAACGTAGTTTAGCAATGTTTTTCTAATCAAATAATGAGTATAAAGTATTGATCTTGAGTTGAAATAATCATTATATCCTGAGTGGTTCTGTGAGAGAGTAATTGAAGGGGAGATGTTCTATAAGTAATTGACCAAAAAATCTGGAGGCTGAGCCAAAACTTGCCTCAGTCGCTTCTAGAAGCTCTAAAACCGAATAAATGGTGAGACAAAAGTGGCATCTTCGGAAATTCCTTCTTATTCTTGATGCGAAACACTTTTGTCTCAATCTCATATTCTAAAGATTTTTTGCGGCTTATAAAAAAGAGAGTCCTAACATACTTTTATCAATTTATTTTTTTTTAGTATGGATTGTTGTCAGTATTTCAAAGTGATTGTTTTTCGTATTTCATTCGATAAATGATCAATAACCCAATAAACCAAACAGGAGTTAAGAGTAAGGCAATACGTGTGTCTTTGCCAAGAAATAAAACTAGACAAATGAAAATCATGTAGGCAAAAACAAGAAAATTACTATAAGGATAAAAAGGCATTTTGAACGTATGCTCTTTTTTACCTAACATACTTTTACGATATTTTAAGTGAGTGTAAACGAGTATTCCCCAGATAAATAAAAAGCAAGTAGTCGCAATACTGCTGACGAGTGTAAATACTTCACTAGGCATCACATAATTTAGGATAACGGAAATAAAAATCACAATAGTTGAAAAAACTAACGCATTTCCTGGTACACGGTGAGAAGTCAACTGACGGAATTTTTTAGGCGCGCTACCTTCTTGTGAAAGAGAGCGTAACATACGTCCTGTACTGTAGATCGCGCTGTTACAAGCAGAAGCCGCAGCACTCAATACGACTAAATTAATCAAAGAAGCGGCTACGGTGATCCCAATTTCTGAAAACACTTCGACAAATGGGCTGTTGTTCGCATCTAAGCTATTCCAAGGATAGATAGACATGATAACGAACAAAGAACCAAGGTAAAAAAGAATGATTCGAATAGGAATATTATTGATAGCTTCGGGTAAGACTTTCTCAGGGTTTTTGGTCTCACCAGCAACCAAACCGACTAATTCGATTCCTGTAAAGGCAAATGTGACCATCTGAAAGGAAAGAATGAATCCTTTCGTACCAGTTGGGAAAAAGCCGCCATGTGACCAGAGATTGGTGATACTAGCAGGTCCAGCACTTGTTTTGTAATGGGTAAGAATCATGTAAATACCAACGATAATAAATGCAATAATGGAAACGACTTTGATCAAAGCAAACCAAAATTCTAATTCACCAAATAATGAAACAGCCACCATGTTTAAACCAAGCAGTAAAATCAGAGCGATCAATTCAGGAAGCCATTGTGGGACTCCTGGAACCCAGTAACGGACATACATCCCAATCGCTGTCAAATCCGCCATGGCGATCGCAACCCAACAAAACCAATAAGTCCAACCTGTTACGAAAGCAACTTTTTTTCCAAGATATTCTGCAACAAAATCAAGAAATGAATGATTATTTGTATTAGATAATAAAAGTTCACCTAAGGCACGCATAATAAAGAAACAAACGCACCCGGTAATAAGATAAGCCAGTAAAATAGAAGGACCAGCTAATTGAATCGTTTTTCCTGCTCCTAAGAAAAGACCTGTTCCGATCGCACCACCAATCGAAATCAGTTGAACGTGTCTATTCTTAAGTCCACGCTGTAGTTCTTGTTGCTCTTCAACCATTGTTTAATCATCCTAACTAAAAAATTTGATAATTTCTATATTAATAGAATTTTCTAAAAATTACAACTTAATTCAGAAAATATTCAAAAATTCATTTTCAAACAAATGCAATCAGACCAATCAATCTAAGAGGAGAGAATGATCGACTGATGAATTAATGAATGGTGTTCAAATAGATTGCAGATAAACATGAGAAAATAGTGAATCATTTCCCAAAAAAGGAAAAGCCTTTATCAAAACGAACCTGTCGTTTCGGATAAAGGCTTTCTTCTATTTTTTTAAGATACGTGATAAAAACTCTTTGGTACGTTCTTCTTTTGGATGAACAAAAATATCATCAGAGGTTCCTTCTTCAGCAACAACACCTTTATCCATGAAGATGACACGATCAGAAACATCTTTTGCAAATTCCATTTCATGTGTCACGATAATCATCGTTAAACCAGTGTGAGCTAGGTCTTGAATGGTATTCAATACTTCTCCGACCATCTCAGGATCAAGTGCTGAGGTTGGTTCATCAAATAACATTACATCTGGGTCCATTGAGAGGGCTCTAGCGATTGCCACACGTTGTTTTTGACCACCTGATAATTGAGAAGGTTTGGCTTCAATATAACGTTCCATTCCAACTTTTTCTAGATTTTCAAGAGCGACTTTACGAGCTTCGTCTTTGTTTCTTTTTAAGACAGTCGTCTGACCAGACATACAGTTTTCTAAGACATTCATGTTATTGAAAAGATTGAACGATTGGAATACCATTCCGACATTTGTTCGATATTTAGGCAAGTTATATTTTGGCGCAAGAATATTTTCACCATTATACATAATTTCGCCACCAGTAGGTTTTTCTAAAAGGTTGATGCAGCGTAAGAAAGTTGATTTACCAGAACCAGAAGAACCAATGATGGTTACAACTTCACCTTTATGGATATCCATGCTGATGTCTTTTAATACTTCATTTTCACCAAAGCTTTTTCTTAAATGATTGATTTTAATGATTTCTTCACTCATGATTCTTCCTCCTTATTCCTGCAAGTTGGCGTTGTCAACTTCTTCAATTTTTGTATAGGCTGAAGGACCATCGATTTTTTTCTCCACTACACGCAAGATTCTGGTAATCGTAAAGGTCATAACCAAGTAAATGATACCTACGATTGTAAATGTTTGGAAGAATTGGAAGTTTGCTCCTGCAGCAGAGTTCCCTTGGAAGAATAGATCAGCTACACCAATAACACTTAAGACTGCTGTATCTTTGATATTGATAACAAATTCATTCCCGGTCGCAGGTAAGATGTTACGTAAGACCTGAGGAACAACTACTTTTCGCATTGTTTGTCCATGTGTCATACCAATTGCTTGCGCTGCTTCAAATTGTCCTTCATCGACAGCGAAAATACCACCACGGACGATTTCAGTCATATAAGCACCGGTATTGATCGATACAATGAATAAGGCAGCAATTGTACGATCAAGGGAGATTCCAAAGGCTAATGCTAATCCGTAAAAGACGACCATAGCTTGAACCATCATTGGTGTTCCACGGAATATTTCAATATAAATCGATAGTAGTAAATTTGCTAACTTTTGGAAGAAACGTGTCACGGCATTGTCAGACTCAGGAATAGAACGGAAAACACCGATCAACAAGCCTAAGGTAGTTCCAATAACTGTCCCAATCAATGCAATAAATAACGTAAGTCCTGCACCACGAAGGAACATATTCCCATATTGATCCCAAATCGTTTTGAAATCAGTGAACAAACCAGCTTTTTCTCCCTCTGTATTTGTTGAAGCGGGTTGATCTTTGATTGCTTGATCCATAATTTCTGTACGTTCTTTTTGAGAGATACCGCTAAGAATTTGGTTAACTTTTTGGATATCTGGGTCACCTTTACGCATTCCAATAGCGATTTGGACATCTTCAGGATTTGTTTGAAAACCATTCTGACCAGTAAATTCTAACATTTTTAAATCTTTATTGACGCTAGTTGCTGTCACCCCTTCAGGTCGTTCGCTGACATAACCATCAATCATACCTGAAGCAAGAGCGGTACGCATCGCAGAGAAGTTATCCATTGCTTGTTGCTTTTGCACATCAGGAATTTGATCGATGACATTATAATGGAAAGTATTCAATTGAGCAGTAATCTTAGCATTTGATAGATCCGCCAAACTTTTTGCATTGGCATATTTACTATCTTTTTTGACGACTACAACAAGTTGTGATTCATAATAAGGATCGGTAAAATCAATTTCTTTTTTACGTTCTGCTGTGGGGCTCATCCCAGCAATGATCGCATCGATTTTGCCAGATTGTAACGCAGGGGCTAATCCATCCCATTTGGTTTGCATGATGACTAATTTTTTCCCTAATCCATCCGCAACTTTTTTGGCAATTTGGACATCATAACCACCAGCATAGCTTTTTTGACCTTGGATCGGTACAGCGTTGTTGGCATCTGTTTGCTGTGACCAGTTGAAAGGGGCATACCCCGCTTCCATACCTACACGGAACTCATCTGTTGGTGTTTTCTCATCGGCATTCACGAAACTTCCTACAGTGAAGAATGAAAAAATAAATGCCATCAATAGGGTAAGTGTAACTGAACTTTTTTTCATAATCTTTCTCCTTTTCTTTTTACACATACGGCTCGACGATTTCATCAGGAATGAAATGGGCGAAGTTCCGCTTCAGCTAACTTAATTTTACTGTCAGATAGACGTACTTATCAAATTAACTGTTTACGCATAATTTTTTTACGAGCGGTTAAACAAATGCGTTGCAGTAGCTTATCAGGAGAAATAAAAAACGACCGCTTCAAGAATATAAAAGGGTCGCTAACATTTCACAAAAGTGATAAACCTCTCACAAAACATAGCGCAACTTAGCATCACTGCTAAGACAGTCCACAAGCTCTTAACTTGTGTCCCAACGTAAACTTCAAGCAAAGAAGAGTACATTTCGGCGATCTTCCCTAGTCCTGCTTCACGGTGTTTGCTTCACTCCACAGGGTTAATGATTCTCGCGACCTCTACCTCATTGATTGAGGTATCTCGTATTCAGTTATTTATACAAAAAATAGTTTACGATAGACAAAGCACTTTGTCAATCTATAACAGAAGTTTTCTTGTGAAGTATTGATAGCTATAGAGAATTTCTATAATTATACAAAAAATAAGAAAAATGATATTCAAAAAGAGTGAGAGTTGTAAAAGAATAATTATTCATTAAATAAATAAAAATTAGGACACGAATCTATTTAAGTGTCCTAATTCCTACTTATTTATATAAATATAAAGTAAAGCAGTCGAAAAGATGAGCTGCTTAGCAATAGCTGACCCAATCAATCATTTTCGATCCTGGCTTTCTGTATATTATGCTGTTTTACTAACTACTTTTTTTTCACGACCTAAGATTGCTTGAAGAATAATCGTTACGCCATAAATAGCCAATATTAGATAAATCAGACTTGAATATTGAGTGATTCCCCAACCCCATGTTCGGAAAATAACTAAGGTAATCGCTAAAACGATCGCAGCAAGTACATTGAAAAATGCAAATGCCCAAAGATTTCCATTTTCTTTACGAGCAAGGTAAAAAATTGAAAAATAAATACTTAATGCTAACCAGGCGATACAAGCTAAAATCACGCCCCAGTAAATAATGGATGGTACCATACCAACTCACCTCACTTTTGTTCTATATGCTTGGTTTATCGTACTATTAGATAGCAATAGTGATGATCATACCGAAGAATCTAGCAGTATTGTAGCACGTTTTCATTGGTTTGTCAGTCTATATTGTGAGATGTTTCTCAAAAAATGAAATCGTTTGAATAAAAAGTACGATCAATCAATAAACGAAAGATAGATGTATAATAAGAGAGAGGTGAAAGGAAATGAAAAAAGTAACCGTTGAAGAAGCGGTAGCAACAATAGCCACTAGTTCAAAAATCACTTTCCTAACTGGCGCTGGGGTATCAACGCCTTCTGGTATTCCCGACTATCGATCGTTAAAAGGAATCTATCATGGATTGGAACAACCCGAATACCTTCTAAGTCATGAAGCAATGAACAATGAGCCACAAAAATTTTATTCATTTGTGAAAAAAATCTATCATCCAACAGCAAGACCAAATATTATTCACTTAGAAATGGCAAAGTTAGCCTCAAAAAAGCAAGTTTGGGTAGTTTCCCAAAATATCGATGGATTACATGAAAAAGCGGGAAGTCCAAAACTTGTGAATTTTCACGGAAATCTTTATCATTGCTATTGTAGGAAATGTGGGAACACCGTTTCTTGGGAAACCTATTTACAAACAGATCAACATGCAACATGTGGGGGACAAATTCGACCAGATATCGTGTTGTATGGGGAGGGATTTAATGATGAAGTCATAGAGCGAGCAACATCGGCTGTTCAACAAGCAGAGTTGATCGTCATCGTCGGAACGAGTTTTCAAGTACACCCGTTTTGTGACTTAATCCAATTTCGTAATACGAAGTCTCAAATCTTAGTAATCAACCAAGAGCCAATCCAGTTAGACCAAGAATATGATTTTCTGCAAACGGACGGTGCTATAGTATTTGAAAAATTATCAAAAGGAGCAAATTATGACCATTAGAACAGAAAAAGAAAAAATGATTGCTGGCGAATTATATTTTGCTAATGATCCGGAATTGGTAGCGGATCGTCAATACGCAAGAAGCCAAAGTACGATCATCAACCAAGCAGAAACAGCAGAGCTACGTTCTCAATTACTAAAAGAAACCTTTGGAAAAACGGGAGAAAAAATCTACATGGAGCCAACGATCAATTTTGATTATGGTTACAATATTCGTGTAGGTGAAAACTTCTATGCGAACTACAACTGTACATTTTTAGATGTAAGTACGATCGAAATCGGCGACAATTGCATGTTTGCTCCAAATGTTCAACTTTATACAGCCACTCATCCACTTCATCCAGTGAAAAGAAATAGTGGCTTAGAATATGCGAAACCAATCAAAATTGGTCATAATGTCTGGCTTGGTGGTGGTGTGATCGTTACGCCAGGTGTTACGTTAGGAAACAATGTCGTAGTTGGAGCGGGTTCTGTTGTAACTAAATCTTTTCCTGATAATGTAGTGATTGCAGGTAATCCTGCTCGAGTAATCAAAAAAATATTAGAAGATCAACAACCAGAAAAACTTGAAGACTTACGTCAAACAATCGATCAGATTGATCAACAAATCGTCAAATTACTAGAAAAACGTATGGACACGGTAACGAAAATTGGCGAAACCAAACAAGCATCGAAAAAAGCAGTCTATGACGAAAAAAGGGAGCAAGAAGTATTAGAAAAAATCGCTAGTCGGTTAGAAAATACGAAATATAAAGAAACGATCACAGCGACATATATCGATCTTATGAAACATTCTCGTGATTATCAAAATGAATTGAATGGGGAGAAAGTGGATGATTGATGGAGAAGCACGGCGCAAAGAGATTCTGCATACCCTGGCAAATGAAGAAAAACCGGTCAGTGCCAGCAAATTCGCTTCACGGTTTCAAGTGAGCCGTCAAATCATTGTCGGAGATATTGCGTTGTTGAGAGCATCAGGTGCGACTATTATTGCAACGGCAAGAGGTTACGTTCTTGAAACCAATGAAACACAGAACGGCTTAGTGAGCAAGATTGCTGTCCAACATGGTCGTGAGCAAACAGAAGAAGAGTTGCGCTTGATCGTTGAAGCTGGTGGCGAAGTTTTAGATGTCATTGTAGAACATCCCTTATATGGTGAGTTGACAGGCATGCTTCATATCCAAACAACTCAAGAAATTGAATTGTTTATGAAACGCTATAAAAAAAGTAATGCTACGTTGTTATCTGAGCTGACCGATGGGATTCATCTGCATACCATCCGTTATCCAGATACTAATGTGTTGAGAACGATTAAGCAACAGTTGATAAAAGCAGGAATTCTCTACGAAGGCTAATGAAGAGCAGAGTAGTCTGGGATGAATATTTAAGAACATTAAATAATAAATAACTGGTATGATTTGTCCATTTATGAATCGTACCAGTTATTTTATTTTTTTGAAAAAATAAGCGTTCGACTATTTTATTTATAAATTACAATGATATGGAATATGAATAATTCAAGCACTATTCTTCTACATAATAAAATAATAGTGGGAACCAAGTTTAGCAATAGATGTTTTTAATACATACTAAAGTAAAGGGAGTTAAACCAAATGGATAAATTCACTAGCAAAACAGTACAAGGAAATGGTGAAAAGGCTAAAGTCACAGCAAACATCCAAGAAAACGCAGAAGTGAAAGACCAAAAAGAAGTAAATTCCAATATGCCTTTTATCCAGCAAAATATAGAAGAAATTTTCACTTTACAATGGGGAATTCAAGAAGTAGAACAAAAATTAGAACAAAAATTAGAACAAAGATTAGAACAAGAATTAGAACAAAGATTAGAACAAAGATTAGAACAAGAATTAGCAGCAAAACAAAGCTTCATTAGCCTCTGTAAAAAAAATCAGAATCAGAATATTGAGGAAATTAGTAACAAATTCAACGAGTTAAACAAAACAAGTGGAATAGTCAATCCAATTCCGACTTTCATCAATCAAAAGTTAGAAGAAACTTTCCTATTGAACAAGCGTATTCTGGAAATACATGACACAACAGAAATAGATAGTAAGTCAAAGAAATCAATGATTGAGAACTTAGAAAATTCGAAGGATAAGCTTATGGATCAATTAATTAAGGAAGTTAGCGAAGAATTCAACAAATTAACAAAAGAACAATCAAAACAGACATTAAGAAGCATGAAAGAAATACAAAAGGTAAAAAACACAAGACAAAATCCTTTATCTAAAAGGGCAAACCATTTCTCACGACAAGCAGAACCAGATCAAAAGAAGTCAAGATAGTAATATAAGTTGCAATAACATTGAATATGAATTATTCAGGTACTATTTTTCTACATACTAAAGTAAAGGAGCTAAAACAAATGGATAAATCAACTAGCGAAACAGTTCAAGGAGATAGTGAAAAGGCTAAAGTCACAGCAAACATCCAAGAAAACATAGAAGGAATTTTTATATTTGACGAAGTGATTCGAGAAACTCAAGAAATGGTAAGAACAAAGGAACTGATAAGATCAGGAGAATCACTGATTGCGATCTTAATAAATCGAAAGGAACAGTATATTAAGGAAAATAGCAGAAACCTCAACGAATCAAAAAAAGAACAAACACAACAGGCATCAAGTAACATGAAAGAAATGAAAAAGGTAAGAAATACAAATAAAAAGCCTTCATTGCTAAAGGTAATGTTCAATAAACTAATGAGAAGGTCAAAAAATAAGGACAAAAAAGAAGTAAATTCCCCAAATAATCCAATAGAACCAAGTGGAATTGAAAATACGTCTTTACTCAAACAAAAGATAGGAGAAATTTTCATATTTGACGAAGTGATTCGAGAAACTCAAGGAAAGGAACTGACAGAATCAGGAAAAAAAGTGAGTGAGTACGTAAAAAATCAGAAGAATCAGCTTATTGAGGAAATGAGCAAAGAATTCAATGAATCAGACAAGGCAAGTGGAATCGAAAACCCCGTTTCGTCTTTAATCAATCAAAAATTAGAAGAAAATTTTGAGGCGAATCAATTCGTTCAAAAATACGAAAAAGATGTAAGCACACATACTTCCGCAATGGTACTATCGATTAAGTTATTAAAAAATAAGAAGTATGCTATTGAGGAAACTATTGGAAAAATCAACGAATTAAAAAAACAACCACAACAGACATTAAAAAGCATGGAAGAGGTACAACAGGTAAAAAATACAAGACAAAATCCTTTATCTAAAAGGGCAAACTCTTCACCACAAAAAGCAGAACCAGATCCAAAGAAGTCCAAGATAATGCAACAAGTAGGCCAACCGGATCAAAGTCGGTCATGATATCTGAAATGGTTAAGGTAAGATCGTTACACTAAGAGAATAATATTGTAGTACAAGAGTTTACGTACTTGAAACTAATGAAACAAAGAACGGCTTAGCGAGGAAAAGAGTTGCCTGGGCTGAATATATAAGAACATTAAATAATAAATAACTGGTATGATTTATCCATTTACGAATCGTACCAGTTATTTTATTTTTGGGAAAAAGAAGGAAGAAACTAGTTTCATTTTCTAAGTAAAATGGGACAATAGGAAGTTTTGTAGCTGAATTTGTTTTTTGATACTACTTCTTACAGAAGCATTCGTGACATAAATAAAATATAGGAGTTGAAGCGCATGATAGGATGGATCTGTCAGTTTGAAGATGTGATTCGCTTTTTGGATGATGAAATTAGCGTAAATTTAAAGCAAGCTAACTTACGAATAGCAACATTCAATGCATGTTCAAATAAAAATCAGACTGAAATAAGCCTCCTAAATAAAGGGGAGGATGCTCAATCTAAGCTAATAAAAGAACAATCTCAACGCTTGTCTATGAAAAATTATGTACAGAAAGATATTAGTTATCTATCGAAAGAAAAGCTTGCTGAATATGCAAATATAGCAGAACAGCGAATCATCGAATGAAAGACAAAGAATTCTGGAGATAAAGTACTGGAACAACAAACTAGTTTTTGGAAGGAGTACAATAAAGTTGCTATCTGAATTAAAGAGTATTGAAATGTTGGAAAAGCGGAAAAGAAATATAATAGAATTCCCCTTTTTATACGAACAAAGAACCGTTGAACAAACGATCAGTTGGATCGATGACCACTGGGGATCGTTTTTCGATAGAAGTGAGCGTACAAAGAATCTCTTAAAAAAAAATCTTACCATTTGTCAAGAGGATCTAGAATTTAGAGCACAAGCAGATAAGCTACAATTTGAGATAAATCAACGACCTGTTTCAGAAATAAATGCGTTTTTAAGAGCAGTGGCAGAACGAATAGTTAAAATACAAACAAAACTACAAGAAATCGAATTAAACTCTTCTGAATATGACTGGCGGGACCCATATTCTGCAAAAGAAGAATTAGAGAAGTGGAAAAGTTTCGTGGTGGAAATATACAAGTCGCAGGCTGTTCTGATACAACCTGATCTATATGATAAAAATACAGTTGAGGATAAAATAAAACAATTGCCGAGTAATAATGCCACGCTCTTTAATTTGATGGCTAGAAAAAGATGCGAGAAAGATCTTGCGTTACGATCTGAAGCAGAAACAATAATTGAAAATATAAAATGCAAAAATACTCCAGAAATAGTACATATATTAAAAAAAATAGAAGGTCAAATTGAAAAAATTAAAGTTGGGATCAATAAATTAAAAGTATCAAATTCTGAATTAGAGACAGAAATTACTAAAAATCAATTAATGCAAGAAGATGAGCCAATAGGAGAACGCAAAGATCAATTAAAAATCTTGACTCAGCAACTTCGTGCTCAGCGAGAGAATCAATGCTATGCGCAACAGAACGGAGAACAACAGTTAGACAAATGGATGGAAATGATTGGTGAAATAAAACGTTGGGCAAAAACAAACAAGATAGACCTATTGGAGTTGGAAAAGAATCTGACGTTAAGCCCATCTCCAGAGAATCTAGGGCAGAAAAAGATAGTAGAAGGCACAACTAGAGCGGGAGGTAAACTTGAACGACAAGAAGAAAAATTGGGAGAAAATAGACATAATAAAGACAGAAACCAGTTTAATGGACAACGAACACATCGCTGATTCTTAGTAATATAAAAAAGGAGTGGGGCTCCCCACGTCAAAAAGCAACATCTTCGAAAAAATGAGTAGCGATTTCCGAAGATGTTGCTTTTTAGTTCAATTTCTTACGAGTCATTTAGATTGAAATACAACTTTCAATCATTTTTATTCAATCACCAATACGCCTTCTTTAAGGGCAAATGGATTCTTTTCGTTGATATGGTCGTAGAACATCACGCCGTTGATATGATCAATTTCGTGTTGGACAACGATTGCCTCATAATTTTTCAAGCGGATTTTATGTTTCTCGCCATTCATATCTGTATAAGAAACCGTGATCTTAGCGTGGCGGACTACGTAGCCAGGTATTTCTCGGTCAACAGATAAACAGCCTTCTCCTTCGCCAAGGCAAGCATCTTGAACTGAGTGACTAAGGATTTTTGGATTATACATTACCGTACTTAGCGTGGGTTCTGTTACTTCTGGATCAGGGCTTGGCACGTGTACAGCAATGATGCGTTTAGAAATATCTAGTTGAGGAGCAGCTAAACCAACCCCTCCACGTAAGTTTAATTCTTCCGCTTTGATTGGATCTTGGCTATTTTTCAGGAATTCGAGCATTTCTTTTCCTAGGTCGATATTTTCTTTGCTTAATGGGAGAGCAACTTCTTCAGCTACTTCCCGCAAAGTAGGATTTCCTTCACGGATGATATTATCCATTGTGATCATGGAATATGTACCCCTTTCTTTTTAGACAGTTATACGTCTATTTTCGCATTATAGTTTAACATAAAATTTAAAAAGTAGGAGAAAGTTTGTTTAAAAACTAAATTTTCTTAATGATTCTTCACTTGATTTCTCCCGTAGATTCAGGTAAAGTATAGCTGTATGCGTAAGGCATATCGCCTGTTACTTGGTTAAGCGAATCACCAACGTTTTACTCAGTCACAGGGGAATAATCGAAAGAGGTGAAAGAAATGGCAATTTCAAAAGAACGTAAAAATGAAATCATCAAAGACTATGCACGCCATGAAGGGGATACTGGTTCTCCAGAAGTACAAATCGCTGTATTAACGGAAGAAATCAACCACTTGAATGAACATGCACGTATGCATAAAAAAGATCATCATTCATACCGTGGCCTAATGAAAAAAGTTGGTCACCGTCGTAACTTGTTAGCTTACCTACGTAAGACTGATGTACAACGTTACCGCGAATTGATCAAACGCTTAGGTCTACG
This sequence comes from Enterococcus sp. C57, assembly GCF_040887305.1. Classification (NCBI taxonomy): domain Bacteria; kingdom Bacillati; phylum Bacillota; class Bacilli; order Lactobacillales; family Enterococcaceae; genus Enterococcus; species Enterococcus sp. C57. The sequence continues at coordinate 202,763 of NZ_JBFOFP010000004.1, forward strand.
CCGTTAATTTTGACAAAAAGAGTGGGGTTCAAATGAATCTCACTTTTTTTACTGTAATACCTAATACAACCATTCTCGAAAAAAGCATGATAGACTCCTACTAACCAAATGAAAGCTGGATAAGCGACGTTTGGCGGTTTTCATTTGTTTAGTAGCGTCTTGCTTTCACGAGAAAGAAAAGGAGTAATTATGTCAGAAAAACAAATATTCAAAACGACATGGGGAGGCCGTCCCTTACAAATCGAAGTCGGTCAATTAGCAAAACAAGCGAACGGAGCAGTTTTAGTTCGCTATGGAGATACTGTAGTTTTAAGTGCGGCAGTTGCTTCAAAAGAAGCAAAAGATACTGACTTCTTCCCGTTGACGATCAACTATGAAGAAAAGATGTATGCTGCCGGTAAAATTCCTGGAGGATTTATCAAGCGTGAAGGTCGTCCAAGTACAGAAGCAACTTTAACGGCTCGCTTGATCGACCGTCCGATCCGCCCAATGTTTGCGGATGGCTTCCGTAACGAAGTTCAAGTAACCAACATCGTGATGAGTGTTGAAACAGATTGTTCACCTGCGATGGCTGCAATGCTAGGTTCTTCTTTAGCATTATCAATTTCAGATATTCCATTTGATGGACCAATTGCTGGTGTCGAAGTCGGCCGTGTGAATGGCGAATATGTCTTGAATCCAACAGTTGAACAAGCAGAACAAACAGATATTGAACTAAGTGTTGCAGGTACAAAACAAGCAATCAACATGGTTGAAAGTGGTGCGAAAGAAGTTTCTGAAGAAGATATGCTTGGAGCATTACTATTTGGTTTTGATGCAATCAAAGAATTAGTTGCTTTCCAAGAAGAAATCGTCCAAGCTGTCGGCAAAGAGAAAATGGAAGTTTCTTTGTTACAAGTAGATGCAGATTTGAAAAAAGAAATCTTTGATGCTTCTTATGCTACGATGAAAACGGCTGTTATGACAGAAGAAAAACTAGCTCGTGAAGACAATATCGAACAAGTAAAAATCGATATTCGCGAAGCTTATGCCGAAAAATTTATCGGGCATGAAGAGGAAGATCAATTACTAAAAGAAGTAAAACAAATTACTGAGGACTTAGAAAAAGATGTAGTTCGTGAATTGATCACGATCGACAAGATTCGTCCTGATGGGCGTAAATTGGACGAAATCCGTCCACTAGCTTCAGAAGTAAGCTTGTTGCCACGGGTGCATGGTTCAGGTTTGTTTACTCGAGGACAAACTCAAGCATTATCTGCTTGTACCCTTGCGCCACTAGGTGAACACCAAATTATTGATGGACTGGGAGTAGAAGTTAGCAAACGATTCATCCACCATTACAACTTCCCACAATTTTCTGTTGGTTCAACAGGGCGTGCGGGATCACCTGGTCGTCGTGAAATCGGACATGGTGCTTTAGGCGAACGTGCGCTAGCACAAGTGATTCCTTCAGAAGAAGATTTCCCTTATACAATCCGTTTAGTGGCAGAAGTTTTAGAATCGAATGGTTCTTCTTCACAAGCAAGTATCTGTGCTGGGACATTAGCATTGATGGATGCCGGTGTACCAATCAAAGCACCAGTTGCAGGGATTGCAATGGGACTTGTTTCAGATGGCGAAAACTATACGATTTTAACAGATATCCAAGGATTAGAAGATCATCTGGGAGATATGGACTTTAAAGTGGCTGGAACTAAAGATGGGATAACTGCTCTACAAATGGATATTAAGATCCAAGGAATTACGGAACAAATCCTAAAAGAAGCGCTAGCCCAAGCAAAACAAGCACGTATGGAAATCTTAGAAGAATTGACTTCAACGATTGCAGCACCTCGTGAAGAATTAAGCCCATATGCACCGAAAATCGAAATGATCCAAATCGACCCTGCGAAGATCAAAGATGTGATCGGTAAAGGTGGCGACACAATCAATGGTATCATTGAAGAAACTGGTGTGAAAATCGATATCGATCAAGATGGTAAAGTAAGTATTGCTTCATCTGATAAAGAAATGATCCAAAAAGCAATCAAGATCATTGAAGACTTAACCAAAGAAGTAAAAGTCGGTGAGGTTTATCTAGGAAAAGTAGTTCGTATTGAAAAATTTGGTGCTTTCGTTAACTTGATCAAAGGAAAAGACGGATTGGTTCACATCTCTCAACTTTCAAATGACCGTGTCAATAAAGTAGAAGATGTAGTCAAATTGGGTGATGAAGTCCTTGTCAAAGTAACTGAGATTGACAAACAAGGTCGCGTAAATCTTTCTAGAAAAGCGATGTTAACAGAAGATGGTTCTGAAAAAGAAACAAAATAATCGTTTAAGCGATAAAATAGCAAAAAGAGTAATCTGAGGGTTGAAATGCCTACGTCAGTGAAAAATACTTGTTTTTGCTACATTGAAAAAGAAGGAGTGAGACAATGTCTTACTCCTTCTTTTTATAGCTAAAATCCCTCTGGAAAGTTTACTTGGATAAAAGCTATTCATAATCTTTGGTCTAATTTTCAAAATAACGTAAAATAAAGGTGTATTTTTTAAGGAGGGAACGAGATGCTTTATTTTTTTCTGACTTTGATCGTTGGTGGCGTTTTAGGTCTGTTCGCTGGATTGATCTTAAATGAGGATGTACCTGGCGGTGTCACTGGAAATGTAGTGATCGGCTTTTTAGGAAGTTGGTTAGGAGAATTTGTTCTTGGTGAATTAGGTCCCTCGATCAAAGGATTCTACCTCATCCCTTCATTGCTAGGAGCTCTTTTTTGTCTCGGTGTGTATTCATTTTTAGCAGACTATATCCGTCGACATTACTAAATGAAATCTTGTATAATGATTTGACACTTCGTAGGGGTCTCTAGTTAAGTAAATCACATGAAATAAAAGATCAATGATTTGTGAAGAAAATACGATAGTGAACGAAAGTAGAAAAGAGGGGGACAATTGACAACAAAACACAACACTAAAAAAATTTCAATGGCTGGTCTATTAGTTGCGATGGGCGTAGTTTACGGAGATATTGGAACGAGTCCACTATATGTAATGAAGGCCATCGTAGAAGATAACGGAGGACTACGAGGTATCAATCCTGAATTTGTCCTTGGTTCGGTGTCATTGATTTTTTGGACACTAACATTACTTACCACAATCAAGTATGTGGTGATTGCGTTAAATGCCGATAACCACGGTGAAGGTGGGATTTTTTCTTTATATACACTGGTCAGGAAAGGGAGCAAATACTTGATCATTCCGGCAATGATCGGTGGAGCTGCTTTACTTGCTGACGGTGTATTGACCCCAGCAGTGACTGTCACGACAGCAATTGAGGGGTTAAGAGGTATCCCACAATTTTTTGATCGATTCGGTAACAATCAAAATATTATTGTCATTATTACATTAGTCATCATTTTCATATTATTTATGGTTCAACGATTCGGTACCGAGATAGTAGGAAAAGCGTTTGGTCCGATCATGTTATTATGGTTTACTTTTTTAGGTGTGATGGGTTTAATAAATTTCAGCCAAGACTGGACGGTAATCCGAGCGTTGAACCCCTACTACGCGATTCGCCTACTTTTTAGTCCAGACAATCGATTAGGTCTCTTTATTTTAGGAAACATCTTTCTGGCTACGACAGGGGCGGAAGCATTGTATTCTGACTTGGGGCATGTGGGGAAATTAAATATCCGTTTAAGTTGGCCTTACGTTAAACTTTGCTTAGTATTGAATTACTTCGGACAAGCGGCTTGGTTACTGAATATTTATCAAAATCAAGAGGTGCAACAAATCAATAATCTCAATCCATTTTTCCAAATGTTACCTAAAGGTTGGTTGATTATTGGCGTTGGGTTTGCTACGATCGCTGCGGTCATTGCTTCACAGGCTTTGATTACTGGATCATTTACATTGGTATCAGAGGCGATTAAGTTAAAACTCTTACCACGCTTGAAAATCATGTATCCAGGAAACAGTATCGGTCAGATGTATATTCCCGCGGTTAATTTGATTTTATGGTTGGCTTGTTCGTTGATCGTGGTTACTTTCCGAACATCACATCATATGGAAGCAGCCTATGGACTTTCAATTACTGTCACGATGTTGATGACGACGGTACTTCTTTATTTCTATTTGATCCAAAGCAACTATTCCAAATGGTTCGCCTGGATTGTGTCTTTCTTTTTTGGTGCGATCGAGATCATCTTTTTCATCTCAAGTATCGTGAAGTTTTTCCACGGAGGGTTTGTTGCGGTGTTGATGGCGATCATTATTTTAGCTGTCATGTTCATTTGGGAACAAGGAAATATCATTCGTGAGTCTGCTGCGGAAGATGTGGCATTAAAAGATTACATTCCACAATTAGCGGAATTAAGAGATGATCACTCATTGCCACTTTATCAAACTAATGTGGTGTTCTTAGTACCAGATATGGCCGAAGGAAAAGTTGGTAGACAATTTGTCTACTCGATTCTGGACAAACGACCAAAAAGAGCACGTGTATATTGGTTCGTACATGTGGAAGTGACGGATGAACCTTATACGAAAGAATACCAAATCGATATGATGGATACTGATTTTGTCGTACAAGTGAATCTCTTCTTAGGATTCAGAGTACAACAAGAAATCAATGTCTATGTTCGTCAAATCATTCATGATTTGATGAAACAAGGAAGATTACCAAAACAACCGCAGACTTACTCGTTAACTCCGGGAAGAGAAGTCGGTGATTTCCAATTTATCTTGATTGATGAAGTGATCTCAAATGTGACGACTCTCAGCAAATGGGAACGACAAATCATGCAAGCAAAACTTGCAATTAAAAAAATTGCGACCACGCCAGAAACTTGGTTTGGTTTAGAGTATAGTGAAGTAAAGCATGAAACAGTACCATTACTAATTGGTGTAACAAGAAAAACGTGGTTAAAAGAACGGAAAAATTAAACTTTAGCGAATAAAGTATTCAATGGGAGAGACATTTCTTGGAATGTTTCTCCCATTGTTTTTGGGCTATTTAGCGTTGCAAAGAGAGTTTAGCTTTTTTAGGCTCGCTTAGATGTTTATTTGAAATACTATTGATTGCTTTTCTTTTTAAATCTTTTAGGTGAGATTTTCCTAGGTAGATGTCAATTTCATTTGGTTCTTGTTGCATTTGCTTTATGTAAACTTGGGTTTGCGTCTTTTTATATGCGAAATTCATCTTAGCGAGGTGTTTTTTAACACCAATTTCGATTACTTTTTGAGTTTTTAGAATGATTTTTTTTCTTAGTATTTCAGCATCCAACTTTGGTAATTCAAGGTTATTAATGATGTTGTTTAGGCTGTGTAACGTTTTTTTTTCTTTGCGATTATTTTTATTTTTTGATTGAAATTCGATATTATATTCATTTTGTTTGCTTCAACTATTTTTTTTGTGTTGGCTAAACGGTCCATTGTTTTTGGTAACTGGAGGTTAGCCATAATAAATTTAATACTTCTGGCTTTATAGTTTAATTTAGACAAAGATGTTAAGCATTCGTTTGGGTCACGTTCTTTACACCTCGTGTTCCACTGGTCAATCGTATTTAGTAGTTCTTGGTTGGATTGAAAATCTGAAGTGATAGTTGATCGCTCTGCCGTAATGATTTTATCTGATTCAATGACTGGATTTATCGTTTCTGGTAAGTAAAGATTCGCTATGATAAATTTGATCATTGAATCATTATAGTTACAGGTAGCTAGAAAAGCGAAGGTTTCATCAGCACCGTTTAGTTTAAGCATTGCGTTCCACTGGTCAATTGTGGTTAGTAACTCCTGATCAGATGAAAAACCTGATTCCACCACCGTTTTGCCCAGAACATTTAACAAGGTTTCAATCTGTTCTTTATCTGTTCCTGCTGGCAAATGAAGGTTGTTTATAATATTTTTGATACTTTCAGTTTCATAATTAAATGTAGTTAAATAGGCTAAGGTTTGGCTTAAGCCGTGAATTTTCAACATTCGATTCCACAAGTGAATACTATTTTCTGATACTTTCATTAATTTGTGTTCTTTCAGAACTTGACTAAGGGGCATAAGATAATCTCCTTTTGATTTTTTTACTAGAACTATTGTAAAGGAATCGATCAGACAAAGAGTCTTCTTTTTTCGACTATATGAAATTTTAGTTTTGGATAAAAGCTTGACAAAGCTTGCTAAGTTAAAAGAGTTTTGTGGGTCAAGATACTTTCTAAAGAAACTCAATGCAATCGTGGATCGTTGATTTAAATTATTTTTCGAAAAGAGGTACAATAGGGGAGAGAAGAGAGGTGGGAAGTTATGGTACTTAATTTTGCCATATTATTTTTGATGATTGCGGTGACTTCTTTTTTTGTAGCTAGTGAATTTGCATTAGTTAAAATCAGACGTTCACGTTTAGAACAATTAGAAAGAGAAAATGTAAAGAATGCCAAATTAGCATTACATGTCACGCATCATTTAGATAACTACTTGTCGGCTAGTCAATTAGGAATTACCTTGACTGGGTTGATCATTGGTTGGGTTGGCGAAGGCTCAGTGGCGGCGTTACTAGAGCCTTGGATCGGTCGATTGCCGTTTAGCTCAGCATTGAGCGGAACGATTTCTGTCGCGTTAGGGTTTATCTTAGTGACATATATCGATGTGGTGATCGGAGAACTTTTACCTAAAAGTTATAGTATCGTGAATACAGAGCAAGTGGTCTTATTTGTTGTACGTCCGTTGCATTATTTTTATAAAGCAATGTTTCCTTTTATTTGGGTATTGAATCATTCTGCTGCGGCTTTAGGAAAAGTATTAGGTGTGAAATTAGTTTCAGAAGGAGAAGAGACATTATCTCAAGAAGAATTGACGTTAGTGGCTATGAATTCTTATGAAAAAGGAGAGTTGACGAAAGAAGAGTACTATTATTTAGAAAATGTCTTTGAATTTGATGATACGTTGGCAAAAGATATCCAAGTGGATCGAACCTCTATGCAGGTTTTTGAAGCTGGTGAGACAGTGAAAGATGCAATTCAAGCTTCTATTCAAAGAGGTCATACCCGCTACCCCGTTATTTCTGGGTCAAAGGATCACGTCCTTGGTTATGTTACTTTACCAGATTTGATTAAGCAGTCGTTTAAAGACGATCAATTAACAGTGGATGAGTTGGTGGAAGAACCAATCGTTACTTCAGAAACGATCCCCATCAAAAAACTGTTGACGATCATGCGTAAAAAAGGAAAACATATTGCTATTTTAAAAGATGAATACGGGGGAACGAGTGGTTTAGTGACGATTGAAGATATTTTAGAAGAAATCGTAGGGGAAATTCGGGATGAAACGGATTTGGATGAAGCATTGATAGCGAAACAAGCAGATGGGAGCTATATTGTTTCAGGAAAATTGACGTTAGATGATTTTGGTCGTTATTTCCACGTTACGATCCCTGAATTTGAAGAGTCTACTTTTATCACACTATCTGGATTTATGTCGAACCATGAAAAAAACATCAAGACAGGTACAGTGATCCAGATTGATTCTTTTCAATTTACGGTGTTAGAATATAACCATACGCATGTGGACTATTTTAAAATCAAAAAACAAGAAATAGCAGAAAACAGTATCGATTCGAATAAAACAGAATGAAGAATCTGGGATAAACAAAATCCTACATTTCACGATCAAAAAAAATGAGAGAAGTAAGACAAAACATTCTAACCACTACCAAAAACGAATAAACCGATGTTTATACTTTCTTTTTGTCCCTTAGTCGGAAGCTTCCTACTCATTTTGGTGGACGGATCTCTTGATCATAAGATTTTAAACGATAGAACTGATGCCAATCCATTCGACTTAGCTGAATGGATTGGCATCTTTTTTACTTTGTAAACCATATATTTGTTCTAAAAAAAAATATCCGATAGAATAGACCTGTAAGCGGAATCACTAAATACAGACATACTATTAACAGGAGGGATTCACATGAATGAAAGAAATCTAACAGTTATTGGTAGTTACAGTACGAGGGAAGAAGCTTTATCAGTGATCGAACAATTGCGTGATGAAGGATACGATCGAGACGATATCATTATCTATACGACAAAAGATGCTGCTCAAAATTTTGGTTTTTCTGGTTTATCAGGAATTGATGTAGAAACGAATGTGGATGAGGTTGAAGGCACGCATGAAGAACGCTCGCTATGGGAACGGATCAAAGATACGTTCACTTCTAACACCTATGAGGAAGATTCGTATACAGAAAAAGCGGATGATTCTGTTAACGATGATCCATTGTATTCATACAAAGAGGATATTGCCGCTGGGAAAATAGTGATTACGGTTAAAGATTACAAAGCGCAAAATGAAGCAGTTGTTGAAAACGATCGGACTCAAAATATGCCCGATCCAACGGATACACTAAATACAAATAATGAAAATATTCAACTCAAAGAAGAACAGTTAGATGTCAATACCCATGACGTGACAACTGGGGAAGTTGATATCCATAAACACGTTGTTAATGATACTAAAACAGTGGAAGTCCCTGTGAAGCGTGAAGAAATCGTTATCGAAAGAAAACCAGTAAATGCTGAAGCAAGCGATAATATTTCAGATGATTCTTTGGAAGACGAAACGATTACAATTCCTCTTAAAGAAGAACAAATTGATGTCAATAAACATACTGTAGTACGTGAAGAGGTAGGTATTCACAAAAAAGAGCATGAAGATATGAAACAAGTGACGGAAGAAGTAAGTCGTGAAGAGTTGGATATTGATACAAAAGGAGACGTTCGAGTAGAAGATACGGATGAAAATACTCGTAAAAATGATCATATATAATAATTGATCGCTAAAATCATCTAACCAGACTCCTTCGTTTTTTGAACGGAACATCATGTAAATTGCTAATAAAAAAGACATTTCTGCTTATCTGATCGATGAGAGAAATGTCTTTTTTTCTTTTATTGGATACTATTGTATTGGATTTCAGGATCATCCATAGCGTATTGTTGTTCATTCTCGAAAGATTTAAGTTGTTTCATTGAACGCAAGTAAGAGTATAGTAGAACAGCGACAGATCCTGCCCAAGCAAGTGGTGAAGCAGCTGCAGCACCCGTATAACCAAGTAAACCAGTTAAAATGATTGCTGCAAATGAACGCATGACTAATTCCATCATTCCTGCGAGTGTTGGAATCTTACTTTGACCAAGTCCTTGTAGTGTGTAACGTAAGATAAATAAAATCGCTAAGATCCAATATAAGGAGCCATTGATGTTGAAGTAAGTTTGAGCTAATTCAAAGACACGAGTCTCTGTCGGTGAAACAAACAACTGCATAAGTGAATGACCGAAGAAAATCACGATCGCACCCGCAACAACACTAAAGCCAATACTCATCATAAGTGTTTGCTTAACACCTTTTAAAATTCGACCATATTCTTTTGCACCATAATTTTGAGCAGTAAATGTTGCAATAGCAATCCCGAAGGACATCATTGGTTGGTTAGCAAATTGGTCAATTCTGCTGGCTGCTGCTTGAGCGGCTACGACATCTGTTCCTAAACTGTTCAACGCAGCTTGAAGGACGATGGCGCCAATGGCGATGATGGATGATTGAAAAGCCATTGGAAGAGCAGCGTTTAAATGAACACGAATCTCTTCTTTATCAAAGTGAAAATCTTTTTTACGTAATTGCAACAAAGGAATTTTTTTCTTGATATAAACTAAACATAGTAGGCTTGAGCAAACTTGGGCAATAACCGTTGCAATTGCTGCGCCTTCGACACCCATTCCAAAAGAAATGATGAAAATCAAATCAAGCACAACGTTGACAACCACTGCAATAATCAAAAAGAAAAGTGGTGTCCGGCTATCTCCAAGCGCGCGAATAACATTTGAAAGCAAGTTAAAACTCATAGATGCGAAAATCCCTAGTAAGATGATTGAAATGAACGTTTGTGCTTGGTCAATAATCTCAACGGGCGTTTGCATCAATTGCAGCATCGGGCGAATAAATACTAAACTAAGGACGGTTAATGCAATAGTGACAACCAAACTGATAACAACACTTGCAGCAAAACTTTTCTTAAGACCACGATAATCTTTTGCACCATAACGCTGAGCTGTAATGATCGCTAATCCAGCAGTAAGACCTTGAGCGAAGCCAAGGATTAAAAAGGTCAAGCTTCCGGTTGCACCAACAGCAGCCAGCGCATTTTTCCCTAATGTTTGACCAACGATGATCATGTCGACCATGTTGTAAAATTGCTGAAAGACATTACCAATAAGTAAAGGAACGGTGAACATTAAGATTAGTTTAGCTGGACTTCCTTTTGTTAAATCGCGCATTTTTTAAACTCCTTATTGTCTATAAAATTTAGTTAGTAGTATATAGTGTTTATCCTGAGATTACTAGGTAAAAATGAAATAATTTTGATAACTTTCAATGTATTGCAGATTTATTTTCAAAGATATTTTCAATGATGTGCATCATAAAACAAGCCAAGAATTGAATCGCTGAATAAATTCAAAGAATGAAACGCAAAGAATAAATTCAAAGGATCAACTACTTGGCCTGGGCGTACAAATCAAAAGGGACAACGAATGGTTGTGAACCTTAATACTGTCTTATCTCGCTGGGTAAAAGAATGGTTTCTCTAGTACCATCATCATAAGCATATACTTGGCTTGGAAAACTTGATGAATAGTGAAACGGTAAATCGATTCCCATCTCAACATCACTACCAGCTTGCGAAAAATGCATAGTTACTTTTCCATTATTGTCGATTAAATCAAAGGCTAACATATTATCTAAGGGGATGACTCCCTTAAGGTCTAGGTCAATAATAAACCAGATACTATCAATCAGTTCATCTGGTAAACTTGATACAACACCTACAGAGGCATACCGGTTACGACTACTGTCAAAACTTTCAAACATCTGTTTAACCTCCTTCGTTTTATCGAATAGACATGTTTTATTTCTTCATTTAGGATAAACGATTTACTGTAACGATGGTTCATTCTAATAGACTTTTTTTAAAAATGCAACAAAAATCGTGTACTTTTTTTCAAAGTATAAGTTTTTTTTAAGGAGAGAAAAAAACGTGCCAAAAGCGAAGGTTGCCAACGCTTTTGACACGAACAAGTCACTTGTTATTCTTCCGTTGAACCAATAACTTCTGGTTCGCTTTCTTCATCAGTAGTTTCAGCTTCCTCAGTTGGAGCTGCTACTGCAGCAATTTGTTCTTCACCATCAGAAACGACTTTATAATCGTTGTTTTCAGGTAGATCGGCTACTGTGATTGCATCGCCTAGATTTAGGTTTGTTACATCAACTTCGATACGTTCTGGTAAGTTGCTTGGTGTAGCAGAGACGATCACAGTGTAAAGGTTTTGTGCTAAGACACCACCAGCTTTTACACCTGCAGCTTCGCCAACAAGAACGATTTCAGTTTCGACTTCAGTTTCTTCTGACATGTTCACAGATAGAAATTCCACATGTTCAAAATGGTTGGTAAAGGTATTCGTTTGGACTTTATGAACCAACGTGTTAACTTTTTTTCCATCAATCGTCATTGTGATTACTGTATTTGCGCCATTTTCACGTAATAATTTACTGAATATTTGTCCATCAATAGCAATCGGAGTACTTTCAACATTGTACCCATAAACAATAGCTGGAACTTTACCTTCATGACGCAATTTATTTCTCAATGAACGGGGACGTACTTCTCTCTTACTTACTTCTAATGATACTGACATAACCAAAATTCCTCCTTAAAATGTGACTGTCGGCAACGTAGACCAACAGATTTTATTTAAGTGAACTTTCGACGGCTATTCTCGTGCACATTATTGGCTAGGGCGCTTAAAAAACGCAAAAAGATAGATGCGCGCATCTACCTTTAGAAAGTCAGGATTCAACTTTTCTCCACCAGGTCATTACGCTGTGTATGAGAAATCCAATTCACTTTACTCTTTAACCGTAGCGCGAATCTGAATTTAAGTCAAGGAATAACAATGGCTTTCTTATTTGCATCTACTTTCTTTCGGGTTATAATGCTTGTTAGGCTAAGAAAGGAAAGCACCATGCGTTTAGATAAATTAATTGAAGAAACTTTACAAACGACTCGAAAAGAGATGAAGCGTTTATTTGCATCAAAACAAGTGAAAATTGATGGTTGTGTCGAATTTTGCCAAAACCGAAATGTGGATAGTTTGATTCATGAGATCGAAGTCTCAGGTAAGCGTTTAACGACAAACGAAGTCTATTACTTATTGAATAAACCGAGTGGTGCTGTGACTGCAGTTAAAGACCAAACAAAAATGACCGTGTTAGACTTGATTGCTTCAGCGGATCGAGCGAAGCCGCTCTATCCTGTCGGACGCTTGGATCGTGATACCACAGGACTACTATTACTGACATCAAATGGTCAGTTGGGATATGAAATGTTGCTGCCTGATAAAAAAGTCTTCAAAACTTATGAGGCGCAGATCAATGAACAAGTGACAGCTTCAGATATCGAAGCTTTTCAAGCAGGAATTGTTTTTGAGGGTGGCTATCGTTGTTTACCTGCACAATTAACAATCATGGAAACATCCAAAAACAGCAGTCGAGTACGAGTAACGATACAAGAAGGAAAATTTCATCAGGTAAAAAAGATGTTCCTTGCACGTGGTAAAAAAGTGACAAAGCTAAAGCGACTAATGATGGGACCTTTGCAGTTAGATGACCAACTTGCTGAAGGTGCCTATCGTTCACTGACATTAACCGAATTAAAGCAATTGAAAATATATTTTAAATAGGAGAGAAAAAAATGAATTATCATACTTTATTATTCGATGTAGACGATACGTTACTTGATTTTCAGATGACAGAAGCAAAAGCATTAAATGAATTATTTGCAGAGCAAGGAATTGAATTGACACCAGAAGTGAAAACAAGTTATAAGGCATTAAATCATCACTTATGGCGTGAATTTGAAAAAGGGAATATGACGAGAGAAGAGGTTACTGGGAGTCGTTTTGGACTACTATTTCAACAATTTGGTAAAACAGTTGATAGTTTAGCTATGGAGAAAAGATACAGACATTACTTGAATCAGGGGCATGATTTGATTGAGGGAAGTCATGAACTGCTTCAGACGTTATCTTCACAAGCGGATCTTTATATTGTGACAAACGGGGTATCGAAAACGCAATATCAACGTTTGACTGATGCGAAAATGTTGGGCTATTTCAAAAAAATTTTTGTTTCAGAAGATGTGGGCGCCCAAAAACCAATGAAAGAATTTTTTGATCATGTCTTTTCACAGATTCCTCAATTTGAAAAAGAAAAAACAGTTATTATTGGCGATTCATTGACCTCAGATATTAAAGGAGGGAACTTGGCAGGAATTGATACGATTTGGTTTAACAAAAATCGGTTGCCGGAAATTCCAGAAATCGTACCGACTTATCGGATTGATTCGTTAGCAGAACTTTATCCTCTTTTGGAAATCGAGAAGCATTAATTTTCAGAAAAATATAGCATTTTCGTGTATTTTCGCTATAATAGATAAGAATGTAAAAACGGATATGAAAGAGGTTTTAGTCAATGACAAAAAGCAAGCCAATTATCATTGGTGTGACGGGTGGATCAGGAAGCGGTAAAACAAGCGTAAGTCGTGCCATTTTCAATAATTTCCCAGACCATTCCATCATGATGCTTGAACAAGATTCTTATTATAAAGATCAAAGCCATTTGAGCTTTGAAGAACGATTGAATACGAATTATGATCATCCCTTTGCCTTTGATAATGATCTGCTGATTCAGCACGTGAAAGAACTACTGAACTATAACGCCATTGAAAAACCAGTTTATGATTATGTTGCACATACAAGAAGTCAAGCAACAATCATCCAAGAGCCTAAAGAAGTAATTATATTAGAAGGCATTTTGATTCTAGAAGATGAAAATCTACGTGACTTGATGGATATCAAAGTATATGTAGATACAGACGATGATATCCGTATCATCCGCAGAATCAAACGAGATATGGAAGAACGTGGCAGAACGTTGGATTCCGTGATCGAACAATATTTGACCGTGGTTAAACCGATGTATCATCAATTCATTGAACCAACTAAGCGTTACGCCGATATCATCGTGCCAGAAGGTGGCGAAAATCACGTAGCGATCGATTTGATTACGACGAAAGTTGCTAGTTTTTTGGATCATAAATAAAACAAAGAAACCAATAGGATAAGTCGAAGAATCATGAAAATAGGAGAAGCTATTTTCGATTCTTCGACTTATTTATCAAGTGAAACGTTTACTTTTGCAACGATTCTTAATGAAAAGTAGCGCTAAAAGGTGGAGAGACTGAAAATGAACGATCACAATCATTTACATAAATATATCCGAATAATCCCGATTATTGGCTTATTGTTCTTTTTGGTGTTAATCATTTATGCTTATCAACATGGGATCTTTCGATCAACCACTTCTTTGCAACGCTTTATCCAACAATTTGGGGAGTATGCAGTAGTGATTTTTATTCTCCTGCAGATCATTCAAGTGATCATCCCAATACTACCTGGAGGAATTTCTTCAGTGGCAGGCTTGTTGATGTTTGGGAATGGCTGGGGATTACTTTATAGCTGTATTGGATTGATTATCGGTGAAGCCATTGGTTTTTTATTGGTTCGTTATTATGGCGTTAGTTTTGTACAACTTATTTTATCGCCCAAAAAGTACCAAAAATTCGACCAATTACTGACACAGAAAACGAAGGATATCAAAAAAGTACTGTGTTTGACCATGTTGATTCCTTTTGCGCCTGATGACTTGGTTTGTCTGGTCGCAGGGTTAACTAAAATATCTTTTAAGGAATATATCCAAATTGTCCTATTATTGAAACCTTGGTCTGTCGGTGCGTATAGTTTGATTATGTTGTATCTGTTCCAGAAAGCACAAGGAAATTTTTAGCAGTAAGAGAGGAAAGAAAAAGAATGTTAGAAAAAGTCAAGGTAACCTCAACTGAAATTGACGAGTTGGTATCAGTGATCAAGGAAGTTTGGCCAGAAGCATTTGTTCCGATCATTGGGCAAGCACAAGTGGACTATATGCTGGCTACCTATCAATCAAAACAACAGATTGAAAAAGAAGTGGCGGAAGGTGTGCAGTATTTTCTCTTAAAAGAGCAAGGGCAAACGGTCGGATATACCGCCTATGAGGTAATAGCATCCAAAATATATTTGAGTAAGTTATACTTAATGAATCAATTCAGAGGGAAGGGATTGACGTCGGCTCTTTTTCAGTGGTACGAAACTATCGCTAGAGAACAAGGAATCAAAGAGATTTTTCTACGTGTCAATCAAGGCAATGCTCAAGCCATCGCCGTTTACCTTCATCAAGGTTTTGAAATGGCTGGTGAACTGATCTCGGATATTGGTCAAGGATTTCAAATGGTCGATTATCAAATGAAAAAAAGACTCGCATAACTTTGGGATATGTGTTAAAGTAACGACATGCGACGGGTCGAGAAGGCCTCTGGTTTACAGATGCGCCTAATTGATTTTGGAGACACAAGATCATGATGTGATCACTTGCCGGAATGCAAGGGTGTCGGGCAAGACTTTTGTGGAGAAGGGCTTGTCTGCTTGAGTTCACAAAAACTCAAGTACCAGTAAGATAGGACATTAGTCAGAAGAGATTCTGGGTAATGTCCTATTTTTTATGGGCAATCTTTCGTGGTTTGTTTTGGCTTGAGCGTTACTAATACTGACAAGAAGACTTGTCGCAATAGGTTATCGCTCGTTATAAGTCGGAATTCTTAGTTGATAGTATTGGCTAAAATTGGTTTCTACTTATGATTAATGCTAGAATGAATGAAAAATAAGTTTTGTAATTACTCGCTAAGGAGTTTTTTTATGTTCGAGAAAATCAAACAATTTGGTCGTAATTTTACGCAATCAACACCTTTTATTTTAGCTAATACGGTTATATTTATTCCTTATCTTTTATTTCTGAATTTGAGCGATGGGGCTAACTGGGCTTCGATTTTACCGTTTACCTTATTTTATACTTTCCGTATGACGGGATTGTTTTTGATCCGCAGTATTCGTTTAGGTCTAGATAGTTATACATTACTGATGATTGCTCTTTTGATGGGAGGGGCGGGTTCGTTATTAGGGATCTTTGGTGTGCTCTATTTCCCCTTGTTTTATTTGTCTAGTATTTTATTGGGATTTAGTGCAGCTTGGCTACTTCCAGCAAATGTGACTGTTAATTACCATGAAAAGCGACAGGGTTTTACGAATATGACAGGCAAAAAATATATCTTTGCGCTACTATTATTGGTTTTGCTTTTTCGCTCGATCGAGTTGTCAGGTACGACCCAAATCGTTGTGACGTTAGGGCTGTATACATTGTTTTATATCATGGCTTATCACACCATCAGCCATTATCCTAGGTATGAATTGGATTTTAAAGAGATGAAAACGACGATTTTTGTCACGAAAGAATTTGTGCTGTTCATTGTGTTTTTTGTCTTATTGTTTTTGCTTCGAAATGCACGATTGCTCGTTGAGCCAGAACTGTTTGATCTTACAATTTATGTTTTTCTCTTTTTATTTGTTTTAGCCGCTTTTTATTTAGGGAGAGGCAAAAAAAATTGGCAGTTTCCAAGTTGGCTCAATCTCATGAATTTTTTGAGTGGAATGGTGGGAAACTTTCTCTTTTTGTTTAGTACATTTTATGTAGGAGTTTTGTATGGATTTGATCATTTAGCCACTTATATGTATCTACCTTATATAGCTGGAATGGTCGTCGCTAAGCTGATTGGTAATCGTATCTTACGTAGTTTCCCCTATCCTCCAGTGATCGTCCAGTTGATCGGGCTATCTCTCTCTTTATTGATTTTATTGATCCCGACTGCGTTTGTGATTGGATTGTTTTTCTTAAGTTTTTGTCATGCTGTGATCAGCGGTTGGTTAAATCGTGTGTGCTATGATACCGATACGGATATTCCCATGGATCAGCGAGTCATCATTAAATTTACGACACAAAACAAAGGGAGTGTGGTCCATCAGTTTCTCTTGATGGGGCTATTATTAGTTCTTACCCGTTGGCTAGAGCTACCCGTTGCAGTGCTGTTGCAGTTGACTGACAAGTTAAGAGTTCCTACGATCAGTGTGCAATTAATGGAATACGCTAAGTGGGGGAACATCAGCTGGTTACTCCTTGGTGTGCTGGGTGTTTATCTATTATGGAAACGAGAGGTGCGGCATCATGCGAATACTGATTGATGGAGATGGTTCGCCGGTTAAGGAAGATGTAATTGAAATTGCTGGTTTGTATCAAGTGGAAGTCATGATCGTGACGAGCGTGGCTCATTACACCCATAAAGAATATCCAGCGTATGTTCATTTTGTGTACGTTGACCAAGGCGCAGATAGCGCAGATTACCGCATTGTAGGATTGATTCGCAAAGGAGATATTCTAATCACACAAGATTATGGGTTAGCTTCTTTAGTTTTACCAAAGAGGGTACGAGTGTTTCATCAAACGGGTAAAGAATTTAGTGCAACAACGATTGACTCCTTGTTAGAACAACGTTACCAAAGTGGAAGGTTGCGCAAAGCAGGTCTTCGAACTAGAGGACCTAAACCTTTTACCACTCAAGATCATCAAAACTTTAGACAGGCATTAATTCAAGCGCTTGAACAAGTCAAGTTATCTTCAAATAATGAGTAGCGACAATAGGTTTGTTTTCCCCTCAATTAGTACGATATCTTTGCTTGTATTGTCTTTAAAATGATAAAATAATTAAAGATATTTTATTATCTAATTTTTTTCTAATCTGAGGGGAGAGAGTGGAAAATGAAACATGTAAAAGCATTAATTGTAAAAGCAATCATGATTTGGGCGATTTTATGGATCGTATTAACAGGATTATACGGAGTTAGCTTCATGGATTCGACAATTGTTGGGGTCATTATCGTTGTGATGATTTATGTATTAGGTGATTTACTCATTTTGCGAAAGGTGGGGAATATTGCGGCGACGATCGCAGATGCCGGTTCTTCCGCAGTCATTTTGTGGGTATATCTTTATTTTATGAATGATATGACGAACATCTGGATGAAAGTTTTGATTCCTGCTTTATTAATTGGCATAGGAGAATGGTTCTTCCATAAATGGTTGTTAAATCAAGGAATTGTCCCTGATGAACGAAAGATGGAATAGATGAAAAACAACAATCGAAAAAGAGGCGCAGGCAGCGATGCCGTGCCTTTTTTCTTGATTTAACAAATAAGTTTATCGACTTTTTGAAAAATAAGCTGTTTGATTCTTTTGATTTTGTGCTAAAATATGAAGTAAAAGTGAAAGATATTGGATACGGGAGGACAATCTTTTGAAGATTACTTTACTATATGGTGGACGCAGTGCAGAACATGATGTTTCAGTTCTTTCAGCGTTTTCAGTCTTAAATGCTATTTATTATACTTACTATCAAGTTCAACTGATATTTATCAGCAAAGAAGGTCAATGGGTGAAAGGCCCTTTGTTAACAGAGAAACCAGCGAGCAAAGAAGACTTACATTTGACGTGGGACCCAAGCGGAAAAGTGACAGATGGCTTTACGGGAAGAGTGATCAATCCTGGAGAAATCAAAGAAGAAGGAACGATTGTTTTCCCTGTCTTACATGGACCTAATGGTGAAGATGGAACGATTCAAGGATTTTTGGAAACATTGAACTTACCATATGTCGGCGCTGGCGTTTTAACAAGTGCTTGTGCAATGGATAAGATCATGACCAAATACATTTTGCAAGCGGCAGGGGTGCCACAAGTTCCTTATGTCCCTGTTTTGAAAAATCAATGGAAAGAAAATCCTAAAAAAATCTTTGATCAATGTGAAGGGTCTTTGCTTTACCCAATGTTTGTCAAACCAGCAAATATGGGTTCAAGTGTAGGGATCTCTAAAGCGGAGAACCGTGAAGAGCTGCAAAATGCGCTTGCATTAGCTTATCAATATGATTCTCGTGCGATCGTTGAGCAAGGGATCGAAGCACGTGAAATTGAAGTAGCTGTTTTAGGAAATGAAGACGTGCGTACCACGTTACCTGGTGAAGTAGTCAAAGATGTTGCATTCTATGATTATGATGCGAAATACATCAACAATAAGATTGAAATGCAAATCCCAGCTGAAGTACCGGAAGAGGTCTATCAAAAAGCGCAGGAATATGCAAAAATTGCGTATACAATGCTAGGTGGGAGTGGCTTGAGCCGTTGTGATTTCTTCTTGACGAATAAAAATGAACTATTCCTAAATGAGTTAAATACAATGCCTGGATTCACGCAATTTAGCATGTATCCATTATTGTGGGAAAACATGGGCTTGAAGTATGGCGATTTGATCGAAGAATTGATTCAATTAGGAATCAATCGTTTTAATCAACGACAAGGTTTTTTTGAAGCAAACGAATAGACAATTAAAAATAGAAGCTGGAGCGAATGTCATTCACATTTGTTCCGGCTTCTAAATGCGAAAAGGCGGGTTTTTTATGAAACTAACAGTACAAGAAATCGCTCAAGCTGTAGGAAGCGTAATGAATGATTTAACGGAAATCACAGGTGTGGAGTTCGATAGTCGCAAGATTGAAAAAGGTGGGTTGTTCGTGCCGCTAAAAGGAGCAAGAGATGGACACGAATTTATCCAACAAGCCATGGATAATGGAGCGGTTGCTACTTTTTGGAGTTTGGAAGCGTCCAAAGCACCTAGCGGGATTCGAGTGATTCTTGTGGATGATCCACTAAAAGCAATGCAAGATCTGGCGAAGTACTACCTAGCGAAAGTTGGGGCTGAAGTGGTGGCAATTACGGGAAGTAATGGGAAAACAACGACAAAAGATTTGACTGCTTCAGTTTTAGCTCAAAAGTACAAAACCTATAAAACACAAGGAAATTACAACAATAATATTGGCTTGCCTTATACGATTTTGCACATGCCGATGGATACCGAAAAAATCGTTTTAGAAATGGGGATGGATCATGCCAGAGAGATCACTGAGCTTTCTTTGATTGCCCGACCTAAAGTAGCGGCTATTACGATGATTGGTGAAGCACATATTGAAAACCTTGGCTCACGAGCAGGAATCGCGCAAGCAAAAATGGAGATTGTTGATGGTTTGAGAGAAGATGGGCTGTTGATTATCCCAGAAGAAGAACCATTATTGAAACCTTTGACTGAAAGTTTGACTCAAAAAATTGAAACGTTTGGATTAAATACAGGGCAGCTACAGGCGGAGGTAACGAGTGAAGAGAAAACAGCCACACATTTTATCGTCAATGATGAATCGTTCATGATTCCTCTTCCTGGAAGTTATAATGTCACCAATGCGTTGATTGCTTATGCTGTTGGGCAATTTTTTGGTCTGCCAACGGAAGCCATCCGTCTAGGTTTAGCAAGTGTCACAGTGACGCAAAATCGTACGGAGTGGCTAAGTGCTGGAAATGGTGCGGGGATTCTAAGTGATGTCTATAATGCGAATCCTACAGCAATGGGATTGGTCTTAGATACTTTTGCCAACTTACCAACAAAAGGGAGAAGACTTGCTGTACTTGCGGACATGCTGGAATTAGGACCAGATGCTTTGAAGATGCACGCAAGTATGGCTGAACATCTTGATCCAGCTGATTTTGCGGGAGTCTATTTATATGGGCCCCAAATGAAAGCATTATATGAAAAGTTGAACGAAAAGTATCCAGATTTATACGTACAATATTTTGAAACAGATAAAGAACAACTCATTGCAACGGTGAAAGAAGAAATACGTCCGGAAGATAGCATCGTTTTAAAAGGAAGCAATGGAATGGGATTGATTGATGTCGTTAAACAATTGCAAGGAATGAAATAATAAACTGCAAACTTGCAGAAAATAAGAAATTATGCTAGAATAACCTATTGCCGAAAGATGAAGAGAAATTGGACTGGTTCTTTCGTTTATGTAAATTGCTAGAGCCAGATGTCATAACAATGATAAAGCTGAACGCGACCCGTTTGGCTTTTCTAATGCCTAAACTTCGCAAAGTGATTTTTCGGTGGTGCCACAGGGGCTAAGAATGAGTAAAAACGTACGTGGCCACTGTCAAAAAGAACCAAACACTTTGACCGAACAATCGACGGGGTAGCAAAAATTAAGCTACATCCTCAGTTAACAACCATATAGGAGGATTCATTTGAAATTTAAAGAATTAGAATTATCACCAGAATTATTGAAATCAGTAGAGCGTGCTGGTTTTGAAGAAGCAACACCGATCCAGTCAGAAACAATCCCTTTAGCATTGTCTGGAAAAGATGTGATTGGACAAGCACAAACAGGGACTGGTAAGACGGCTGCTTTTGGTTTGCCGATGTTAGAAAAAATCGACACTAATCGCCACGAATTGCAAGGGTTAGTCATTGCACCGACACGTGAATTAGCGATCCAAACACAAGAAGAGCTTTATCGTCTTGGTCGTGATAAAAGAGTACGTGTACAAGCTGTTTACGGAGGCGCTGATATCGGTCGCCAAATCCGTGGATTGAAAGATCGTCCACATATTGTCGTAGGAACACCTGGACGTATGCTGGATCACATCAACCGCCACACATTGAAATTAGGAACAGTGGAAACATTAGTTCTAGATGAAGCAGATGAAATGTTGAACATGGGCTTTTTGGAAGATATTGAAAGTATTATTTCAAAAGTACCTGAAGAACGCCAAACATTATTATTCTCAGCAACAATGCCACCTGCAATCAAAAATATCGGCGTGAAATTCATGAAATCACCAACACACGTGAAGATCAAAGCGAAAGAAATGACAGCTGACTTAATCGATCAATATTATGTTCGAGCAAAAGAATACGAAAAATTCGATATCATGACACGTTTGTTCGATGTCCAAACACCAGAACTTACGATTGTTTTTGGTCGTACAAAACGACGTGTTGATGAATTGGCACGTGGATTAGAAGCTCGCGGTTATCGTGCAGAAGGAATCCATGGGGACCTTTCACAACAAAAACGAATGAGTGTTTTACGTTCATTTAAAAATGGTCATTTAGATATTTTAGTTGCTACGGATGTAGCTGCACGTGGCTTGGATATTTCAGGCGTGACTCACGTCTACAACTATGACATTCCACAAGATCCAGAAAGTTATGTTCACCGTATCGGACGTACAGGTCGTGCGGGTAAAGGCGGGATGTCAGTGACATTCGTTACGCCAAACGAAATGAGCTACCTACATGTTATTGAGAACTTAACGAAAAAACGGATGGCTACTCTACGTCCGCCAACTGAAAAAGAAGCATTCAAGGGACAACTAGGTGCTGCAGTGGAACAAATCGAAGCTAAGCTTGAAGAAAACGGCTTAGACAAGTATTTGCAAACAGCAGATAAATTGCTTGAAGAGTATTCTGCACAAGATTTAGTAGCTTTGTTACTAAAAACGACTGCGAAGGATCCTTCTGATGCAATACCAGTTAAAATCACTCCAGAACGTCCATTGCCAATGCAGAAAAAAGGCTATAATAAAAATGGCAAACGTGGCGGCGGAAATAACCGTAATCGACGCGATAATAACAACTACCGTGGCAACAAATCAAAAGGTGGCTACAGTAAAAATAATAACCATCAAAAAGATGGCGGTAAGCGTCAAAACGATAAAAAACGTGGATTTGTGATCCGTACAAATAACGATTAATAATAAATGATAAGCTTCTCTTTTTTAAGAGGAGCTTTCTTTTTAGTTATTTATGGACATATTGGTGGTAAAATACCGAGAATTTGGTAGAATGAGAGTGTTCTAAAATTTTTGAAAAGAGTAGAGTCTATGATTAAAGGAATTGGGATTGATGCAGTTGAGTTACCAAGGATTGCAAAGATCATCAAAGAAAAACAAAATTTTATCGACCGAGTGTTGACGCCAAATGAAATCGAGCAATTTCAAATCCTGCCTTTTCACCGACAAGTAGAATTTCTCGGAGGGCGTTACGCTTGCAAAGAAGCTTTTTCAAAAGCGTGGGGAACTGGTATTGGTAAGGTGACGTTTCAAGAAATTGAAATTTTAAAAAATGATGCAGGACAACCTGTAGTCACAAAATCACCTCATTCAGGTACTTGTTTTGTTAGTATCACGCATACGGATGAATTAGCGTTTGCACAAATTATTTTAGAAGATTAGAAAGAAGGAAAAATCATGGTTGTCGCTTGGCACCGACCTACAAGAGTCATTATACATACAAAAGCTATTACTGAAAATGTCAAAAAAGAATTAGCTAGATTACCAAAAGGAAAAGAGCTATTTGCTGTAGTCAAAGCAAATGGTTACGGGCACGGAGCAGTCCAGACAGCAGAAGCTGCACTGGCTGGAGGTGCTACTGGATTTTGTGTGTCTAATCTAGACGAAGGGATTGAATTGCGGGAAGCGGGATTCACACAACCTATTTTAGTGTTGAATATGATTCCCATTGACGCATTGACTTTAGCGGTTGTCCATGATTTATCGATCACTGTAGGAAACAAAGAATGGTTAGAACAGGCTGTTGAATATCTGCAAGAAAGAAAGCTGAAACATGCGTTAGCACTTCATTTGAAAGTTGATACCGGCATGGGACGGATTGGTTTTTTGACACCTGAAGAAGTCGTAGAGGCAGTTTCATTTATTCAAGAAAGTGCTGTATTGGAATGGGAAGGGATTTTCACCCATTTCTCAACGGCTGATCAAGCGGATGAAACGTATTGGCAACAGCAACATCAACGTTTTATAGAGACAATCGATGCATTGCCTGCTTTACCTAAGTATGTTCATGTAAGTAATAGTGCTACTGCTTTATGGCATGATGAAAAAATTGGTAACATGATTCGTTTTGGTGTAGCAATGTATGGGTTAAATCCTTCAGGGCATGCACTGCCAGAACCGTATCCATTGGAACCCGCACTAGAGTTAGTTTCCGAGTTGATCCAAGTGAAACGTTTGGCTAAAGGTGAAGGCATCGGCTACGGGGAAACCTATATTACCGATCAACCAGAGTGGATCGGGACGATCCCGATTGGCTATGCGGATGGCTGGTTACGAAACATGCAAGGCTTTTCCGTCCTAGTGGATGGAAATTTATGTGAAATTGTCGGACGTGTGTGTATGGATCAAATTATGATCCGTTTACCTCAGGAAGTTCCACTGGGAACAAAGGTTACTTTGATTGGTAAAAATCAGGAAAAAGAGATATCGATGCAAGCAGTAGCGGATCAATTAGGTACGATCCACTATGAGGTAGCCTGTGTACTAGGAACGCGCATTCCTAGAGAATATGAAGAGTAAGGAGAATCCTATGGTAAAAAGAGGAGACATTTATTTTGCTGACCTTTCTCCAGTCGTGGGTTCAGAACAAGGCGGGACACGACCTGTCTTAGTTATTCAAAATAATTTAGGGAATCATTTTAGTCCAACGATTATTGTGGCGGCCATTACTGCCAAAATGGCCAAACCTAAATTGCCTACGCATATTGGAATAAAAGCAACTGGTACTGGAATCGAACGTGACTCTGTCATTTTACTTGAACAGATCAGAACAATTGATAAATCAAGATTAAAAGAAAAAGTTTGTCATTTAGATCGAGGAATTATGTCAGAAGTCGATCATGCACTTAAAATCAGTGTAGGTATCGAAGCATTGACCCCTGTCGCTAAATAAGTACATTATGCCTTTACATATAAAAGGAACAAGCTAATTATCTTGAATGTCAATCAACAAAGGTTATAAGAGAAATCGTTGGATCTGAGCGTTAATGATGTCAATCGCTATACGGTCGTTTCTGACTCTTAATAAAAAATGCTGGATAATGATAAGAAAAAAGTTGAGTCAGCATTGTTCAACTTATAAAAAAGCCGTAAGGACCAAAAATAGTTTTCCTATCTTTAGTCCTTACGGCTTTTTTTATATGTGTTTGATTAGTTTATCTTATTCAGAGAGTGACTGCTATTTTGCCGGAATATCTTTCGTCTGTCTAATACTAATTACCAACTAGCTTTTTTGACACCAGGGATCAGTCCTTGATGAGCTAGTTCGCGAAATTTCACACGAGACATGCCGAATTTTCGCATATATCCGCGAGGACGTCCATCGATCAAGTCACGGTTTTTCAAACGCTCAGGGCGTGCATCTAAAGGTAATTGACGTAAGGCTTCATAATCTTTATTCGCTTTTAACTCTTGTCGTAAATCAGCATAGCGGGCAATCATTTCTTGTTGTTTTCTAGCTTTTGCAATTTTTGATTTTTTTGCCATATTTTCCTCCAATAATCTCTTTAATTTTTCAAATCGTAAAAATTACGGTTTAGTGTAGATACCTTAACATAGTGTGAGAAATAAAACAATTATTTTGTTTCTAAAAATGTTTAGTCCTTCTCTTGTTCTCTATGAAAGAGAAAGACCACCGATGAGATTAAAACAGTTTTTTTGTCAAATAGTGGTGTTACACGTAAACTAGAAGAAAAGGAGGGGGTAGAGATGCGTAGGTTTGCTATTAGTGGTTATGGGCCAGCTGAAAAGGTGTTTCAAGAAATAGTAGACACACCAAGGGAGGTCACGCCAAATCATCTTCGTGTGGAATTGAAAGCGTTTAGTATCAATCCTTATGATGTCGCTTTGCGTTCAGGAAAGATGAAGGAAGTTCGAACCTTAACATTCCCTTACGTATTAGGGAATGATGGTGCAGGAATCGTGACGGAAGTAGCAAGTGACGTCGATTCATTTGCTGTGGGGGACCGTGTAGTCGTTCATCCTGTGTCAGGTGCTTACGGTGAAGAAATCGTCTTACCAGCAAGTAAAGTGGCTAAAATACCAGATGAAATGAGTTGGGGAGAAGCAGCTGCAATGGTAACGACGGGGATCACTGCTTACAATGTGATTAATCATCTGCTAACGATCCAACCAACTGACACGGTAATGGTGACCGGAGCTTCAGGAGGCGTAGGAACTAGTTTGATCCAATTACTTCATCAAAAAGGGATTCGGACGTTTGCTAGTGCATCAAAGACAAATGAAGAATTAGTCCGAAGTTTAGGCGTTACTCATTTTTCTTCTTATGATCAAGAAAATCCTGAAGAAGTATTCAGTAATCAAGCAGATATTGTGATCGATGCGACGAAAGGAAGCATCGCGGGAGACATGGCTATCAAAATTATGAAAGAAGAAGGTCATTATGTTGCGTTGAACGAATTGCCTTCCCTTGCATCTCGTCAGAAAAAAAATGGGTTTTATGAGACTTTTGTTCCTAGAAAAGAATACTCAGATCAAGAAGCTTTGACTCATTTAATTGCTGCATATAAAACAGGAAATTACCATATTTTTGTAGCAGAAGAATTAGCTGCAACTCTTGATCATTTAATCTGGGCGCACCATCAACTTGAAGGACACCCCTCTGCAGGTAAAATCGTATTAACCTATGATTAGAGCTGGGCTGGTAAAAGGAGCAAACTTTTTCTGGATGCGTTTTCTTCTTCTGATTTTTAGCATGAAAATTTCTTTCTGCTTTATTTAATGGTAAAGTGGTACATGTAAAATTTAACTATTTCTTCAATTCTATGGTCAGACAATCGGACAGTTTGACTATTATGTCTAAATTATCGAGCTTTTTGAAAAAAGGGAATTGAAAATTACATGATTTACATGGTAAAGTAATGCAGCTGAAAAAAGAAGAAGGGGATATTTATGCGGTCAATCAAAAACACATTAAAATTATATCTACTTGACTGGAAAAGAATTTTTAAAAATCCAATTGCTACACTTTTGATCATTGCAATTATGATTATCCCTTCATTATATGCGTGGTTCAACATCAAAGCGTTATGGGATCCTTACGGAAATACCGGTGAATTGCCTATTGCGGTTTACAGTGCAGATCAACCGGCAGAATTTCGAGGGAAAGAAGTCGCAATTGGGAAAGAAGTGATCAAATCACTTCATGACAATAAACAACTCGGATGGCAATTCGTTGACTCAAAAGCAGAACTGGAACAAGGGGTTCGTTCTGGGAAATATTATGCAGGAATCTACTTACCGAAGGATTTCTCAGAAGACTTGTTAAGTTTTACGAGTGGAGAGATCAGAAAGCCAAAAATCGAATACACGGTGAATGAGAAAATCAATGCGATTGCTCCTAAGATCACCGATAAAGGAGCTTCTGCGATCCAAACCCAGATTACAGATGAATTTATCAAGACAGCTAGTTCAACGTTATTGAAGGTCTTTAACGAGATCGGTTATGACATTGATTCGAATCTAGTAAGTATCAATAAGGTCAAATCAATGATACTTTCAACGGATGAGAACCTTGATACGATCGACAGTTATACGCAACAAGTACTCGATTTACAAAAACAACTACCTTCTATTAAAGAAAAGTTAAACAAAGCCAATGAATTTGTGGACTATCTCCCACAAGTCGATGAAATGGGACAAAAAGTGGTTGCACTGAATGATAAAATGCCACAACTCCAAGAGCAAGCGAAAATCATTTTAGATTTACAACAAAAAATACCGGAAATCCAAAATGCAGGTCGACAAATTGCTGAGATCGATCAGGATTTTTCATCGATCCAAGAAACGATGGATCAAGGAATCACTGAAGCGAAACAAGGGTTGTCGATCATTCAACAAGTCCAAGAAATCTTACCTGACGTGAAGAAATTAGAAACACAAGCAAACGACCTAGCTACTCAAACAAAATCAGGTGCAGAGCAGTTAAAAGACGCATTACCAGGTATCACAACGAGTGTGAATACAACGGTACAATCGATTAGTCAGGTAGCAACATCTATTGATTCATTTACAGCTAGTGTCGATCAGGCAATTGCAGATAATCAATTGACGGAAGAAGAGAAGGGAAACTTACTCAAATTATTGGATAATCTCTACAATAGTTTACCAGCACAGCAACAAGCGATTGATCAGTTGATTACCTTTTTGACACAGTTACAGAATCAAACGGGTAATACCAAACTTCAAAAAATAATTGATACATTAAATAGTATCAAACCAGTTTTAAGCGGCTTACAAAATCGCCTACCAGCGTTGAAACAAGCCATTCAAGAAGGAAATATCGATAACGTAAGAAATATCTTAGGGCAAATTCAAACTGCTGCTAAAAATGTCAATAACTTGATTTCTGGAATCGATGTGAACCAAGTCAGTTCAACCGTTGATTCACTATTAAATCAAGTCATCAGTACGATTGAAACAGCTCAAGGTGCGTTAAGCAAGGCTGACCAAATCGATTTTGATTCGCTGTTAAATTCAACAAAAGCAACAGTGACCAATGCAGTGGCGATATTAGAGAAGTACCAAAAAGAAATGCCAGCGATCGGACAAGAGATCCATGATGCAAACACCATGTTGAATGGTAATATGGAAACGATCGTCAATGGGATCAATAAAGGAGCCGATCTGTATAATAATGATTTGCCAGTGTTAGCCAACAAATTGAGTACAGCTGCTAACTTTATCCAAAATGACTGGCCAACGATCAAAAATGAAATCACAAGTACGATGACAACAGCGAATGAAAAAATGCCACAAGTTGAAACGGCAGTAAATGCAGCAGCTGATTTAATCAATAATGATTGGCCAAACATCAAGACAGGTATCCAAAAAGCAGCAGATGCTATTCGTAAAGGAGAAAAAGAAGTTGATCTAGGAGAAGTGATCAAATTATTGAAACTAGATGCCACGAAAGAGAGTGACTTCTTTACGCAACCAGTAGAATTAAAAACCAATACGATGTATCCAATTGCAAACAACGGATCGGCAAGTACGCCATTTTATACAGCACTTTGCTTGTGGGTGGGAGCTGTCTTACTCTCAAGTGTAGCGACAACCGATTATTATCTCGGTAAAAAAGAAAGAAACAATTTTACAAAACGAGAACAATTTGTTGCTCGAATGCTCA
Organism: Enterococcus sp. C57; assembly: GCF_040887305.1. Classification (NCBI taxonomy): domain Bacteria; kingdom Bacillati; phylum Bacillota; class Bacilli; order Lactobacillales; family Enterococcaceae; genus Enterococcus; species Enterococcus sp. C57. The sequence continues at coordinate 231,708 of NZ_JBFOFP010000004.1, forward strand.
CGTTCTTAACAATGGCTATCGCACAAAGTTTGATCGTTACTTTAGGAAATATCTTTTTATTAGGTGTAGATGTCCATAATCCAGTTTACAGCGTGTCCTTTGCCGTTTTGATCTCGCTAGCCTTTATGATGATCGTGTATGTTTTAGCGGCGCTATTTGATAATGTTGGAAAGGGACTTGCGATCATTATCCTCGTGCTATCGATTTCTGGTGGAGGTGGGAACTATCCTATCCAAGTATCAGGGAAGTTCTTCCAAATGATCAATCCATTCTTGCCATTCACTCATGCGGTTAATCTATTACGAGAATCAGCAGGAGGAATCTATTGGCCAAATGCTGCAAATGCGATTTGGATCATGATTGGTCTATTCGTTAGCTTTGGTGTTATTGGAACGGCTGTTGCGCCTTATGTCCAAGAAAAAATGGTCAAATTCAAAGAAGCAGCACATCAGAGTCATATTTTCCACTAGTAGTTAAAGCAATAACCAGTTTGAAAAAAGAAGACCTTGTTAGACAGAAATAGTCATGTATTTTCGTCTGACAAGGCCTTTATTTTATTAACAGAGCTTAGGTGATCAGAGGAGCTATTTTTTTCTTTTTGTAGAAACAACGAGTTTAATTGAAAAAATTGAAAATAGAAAAGTAAAGTTTGTTATGGCTGATTCCACAATGATTGATGATTGCTAGAAAAAATCACAGTCCATTTACTTATTTTTTGGAAAGTGCTGGTTGTTCAAGTTCTACGAAAAGTAAAAGTTTTTATTGAATAGGAAAGAAAAATCTCGATGAGTGAGATGTTACATTTTTTGACAGAAAAGGAAAAAAGTCGTTGAAATGTAAGGCATTTGCTAATTTAACGTACGATTGAAAAAAATACTGTTTTTTTTCTAATTTTTTTCAATTAATTTTATGAAAGTTTATTGACTTTTATATTATGGGAGCGTACTATAACATCTTGTTTAAGATAAATTTTTTTTTAATTTTGACAATAATAATTTTGAAGTAAATATGTGTGTAAAGGAGTAAAAAAATTGGACTACTTAAAAAGGTTGTTAGTAGGTAAGCCGTTGAAATCTGCTGAAAACGACGAGCATAAATTAACTCGTTTTGCCGCGTTAGCATTGCTGTCATCGGATGCCCTATCATCCATTGCTTACGGTACAGAGCAGATTGTGGTTGTTTTAGTTGCCTTGTCAACTGCAGCCATTTGGTATTCACTGCCAATTGCAGCATTTGTTATTATTCTATTGATTTCATTAACTCTCTCTTACCGTCAAATCATTCACGCGTATCCTCAAGGCGGAGGAGCTTACGTCGTCAGCAGTGAAAACCTTGGGAAAAATGCCGGGTTGATCGCTGGAGGTTCCTTGTTGATCGACTATATGTTGACGGTAGCTGTTTCCGTGTCAGCTGGTGCCGAAGCGATTACCTCGGCAATTCCCGCATTGTATGGTCACCAAGTAGCAATCTCAGTTGCAATCGTATTGCTCTTGATGATGCTGAATTTACGCGGGTTAAGGGAATCGGCTTCTTTCTTGCTATTCCCTGTTTACACGTTCATCATTGTGATTACGTTGCTAATTGCGGTCGGACTGTTTAATATCATTACTGGTGCCGTACCATTACATGCAACAGCCTTACCTGGAGCTGCAATCCCAGGGGTGTCGATCGCATTGATTTTGCGAGCATTCTCTTCTGGTTCTTCTTCTTTAACAGGGGTTGAAGCAATTAGTAATGCCGTACCATTTTTCAAGAAACCTCGAGCAAAAAATGCAGCAGCAACTTTAACAATGATGGCTTTGATCTTAGGCTTCTTCTTTGTCGGTATCACGTTCATCAACTATTGGTATGGGATCGTACCTGAAAAAGAAGTTACTGTATTGTCTCAAATTGGGAAAGCTGTCTTTGGCCATGGCGTATTGTATTATGTATTACAATTTGCTACCGCTTTGATCTTGGCGGTTGCTGCCAATACTGGATTCTCTGCATTCCCAGTATTAGCATACAATTTGGCAAAAGATAAGTTCATGCCACATATGTATCAAGATCGTGGCGATCGTTTAGGGTACTCAAATGGGATCATGACATTAGCTTTTGGTTCGATTATTCTCTTATTTATTTTCCATGGTTCAACGGAACGCTTGATTCCGTTATACTCGATCGGTGTATTTATTCCTTTTGCGCTATCGCAAACAGGAATGGTCGTTAAATGGAAAAAAGAAGGAAAGAACTGGTTAGGAAAATCTATTGCAAATATCACAGGTGCGTTTATCTCTTATGCGATCATTGCGATTTTGTTCGTTTACCGCTTAGGTGATATTTGGCCATTTTTTATCATCATGCCAATTGTGATGTATATTTTCTATCGCATTCATGATCACTACAAAAAGGTAGCAGAACAGTTGCGACTTGAAACGGACGCCAAGTTACATGACTATGATGGAAATACCGTGTTGGTTTTAGTAGGAAATGTCACACGTGTTAACATCGGTGCGATCAATTATGCTCGTTCGATCGGGGATTATGTGGTGGCCATGCACGTGTCATTGGATGAAGATATAGCAAAAGAAAAAGAAATTGAAGCAGACTTTAAGAAACATTTTCCTGATGTCCGTTTTTCAGTTGTTCATTCTTCTTATCGTTCCATTGAAAATCCAATTATCCGCTACGTTGATCTGGTAAGTAAAAATGCCGCAAAACAAAACTATACGACGACAGTATTGATTCCACAGTTTGTACCAAACCGTCGTTGGCAAAATATCTTACACAATCAAACAAGTTTACGATTAAGACTTCGTTTATCTTGGCGAGAAAATATCGTGATAAGTACGTATAGTTATCATTTGAAGAAATAAATGTTAAAGACCAAAAAATGCTTGAGTGAGAAACTCAGGCATTTTTTTATTTATTTATTTTCTAATTACAAAAAAAATAAATAAAAAAGTGTCACTTAATTGATGTATTTTTTTAGTAGAACATGTTTATCCAATTTATTTGAAGGAGCTGAAAAGACAATGGCACAATATTATAGAAATACTGAAAATGGGAAAGTCTTGACGGAAGATCAATATAAAGAAATCAAGGATCAAATGGGCCACTTTCAAAAAGTATCTGACGATCAACTCAATAAGTCAGAAATGTTGATGGCTAAAATTGCTTCAGGTGATTTAAATGATTATTCTTCTTTTTATGAAATGGAAGATCTAGCTCTAGATCCAAACATCGAAGTAGAGCCGGAAAATACACTAATAGTGATCAACATGGCGGAAGATGTTCACTGCTTAGAAGTGTTCAATAAACTTAAAAGAAATGATCTAAAACCAGATGTTGAGGTTCAACAAGTAATGTTAGCTCAACGCGCATTTGACGAAAGAGGATTTACAGTGATGGATTTTGAGAATCTTTCAGGCGAAAAGAATGAGTGGCGTGATAGTATTTTAGGTATTATTATTGGCTTTATCGGTGGTCCATTAGGGGCGATCTTTGGCTGGGCAATTGGCGATGTCATTGGTTTTGGGCAAGCGCATCATGCAGAGAAAAAATCTAAAAATGTTTTTCATTATATTGCTAACTGTATCCCAGAAGGACAAGAAGGGGTCTTAGCGATTGTCAAAGAAATGGATGCAAAGAAATTGAATGACTTAATCACTGTGGAGTTTGGAGGCACAATTAAACGTTTTGAACTCAATCATATCAATGAGGCAATCAAATCTATAAAAAAATAAAACGATCACTTGCAAGAAATCGGTTTGTTCGTTCGTTTCTCTTTCTTCTTTTTTCGAGTGCGGGTTTTGCCAAGGCAACAGTAAAAATGTTAGAATGACAAGGCAGAAGATAGAAAGTGAGTGACGATATGTTAACAACAGAAGATTTTGACTTTGATTTACCAGAAGAGTTGATCGCTCAAACACCACTAAAAGACCGTGACCATTCTCGGTTACTAGTTTTAGATCGTACAACTGGGGAAATGTCGGATAAACATTTCCATGACATCTTAGAAGAATTGCATCCAGGAGATGCGCTAGTGATGAATAATACACGTGTGTTGCCAGCTCGTTTATATGGTGAAAAAATTGAAACAGGTGCACACCTCGAAGTATTACTTTTGACAAATACAGAAGGAGATACTTGGGAAACGTTGATCAAACCGGCAAAACGAGCAAAAGTAGGCACGCGGATTACCTTTGGTGATGGTCGTTTACAAGCAGTTGTCAAAGAAGAATTAGAACATGGCGGAAGAATCATTGAATTTGAATACGAAGGTATTTTTCTTGAAACGCTGGAATCATTGGGCGAAATGCCTTTACCGCCTTATATCAAAGAACGTTTAGAGGATCCAGATCGTTACCAAACTGTTTATGCAAAAGAAAACGGGTCGGCAGCAGCTCCTACAGCTGGATTACATTTTACCAAAGAATTGTTAGCAGAAATCGAAGCAAAAGGGGTAGAACTCGTCTATTTGACACTTCACGTAGGGTTAGGAACATTCCGACCGGTCAGTGTGGACAAGATTGAAGAACACCACATGCACAGTGAATTTTATCGTCTAACAGAAGAAGCAGCAAGTCGCTTAAATCAAGTCCGTCAAAATGGGGGCAAGATCATCGCCGTAGGAACGACTTCGATCCGTACACTTGAAACGATTGGAACTAAATTTGATGGTGAAATCAAAGCAGATAGTGGTTGGACAGATATTTTCATCACACCAGGTTATCAATTTAAAGTAGTAGAGGCCTTTTCAACAAACTTCCATTTACCAAAATCAACGTTAGTCATGTTAGTGAGTGCCTTTGCTGGACGAGAATTAACATTAGCAGCTTACCAACATGCTATTGATGAACGTTATCGCTTCTTTAGTTTTGGCGATGCAATGTTTGTCAAATAAAGATAAAAAAGCTGTTTCAATACGATTAAATAAAATGGCAGCAATTGTTCATTTTAAATTATCAGTCAAAGAATCCTCAACTAGAAAAATGGGTTCTTTGACTGATTTTTTTCTATTCTTTGTTTTAGTTGAAATTAAAAAGTGTAGGAGACATGGATTCGTTTCTTACAGAAGATAAATAAACTCAGGCGACAAAAAAAGCTGGGCTCTCGATAAGCCCAGCTCTTCGTATGCGGAAGGAATCAAATAAACAAAATAAGTGTAACTTTCCATGACCCATGCAAAGTACCGTGTTGAATTTCTTCTTGATAAACAAAAAATCTTGTTTTTGTTACATCTTCAACAGTTGAAACATCTCTTGATTCTATTCAGTTTTCAGATATTCATGTTCTTCTTTTTTACGTATCATGTTACTTCTGGTTTAGATACTGCACGATCTAACGCCTCATACGCATTCACTATTTGTAAAAGATTATACTTCACATGACCTCATTGGTGAAACCTGTACCTTTTAACAACTTTGTTTGCTTATACTAATCTATCGAGAAATTCTTTTGTTTATTTGATGGTATCCTCCTTCCTTACACTTATAATATAGCACACTTTGTTAGCGGTTGCAAAAAAGAAGCTCACGAGATATGCTTATTTTAGAGAAGCAACAAGCGGTATAGTTGAATAAGGCAATTTAACAATGGTATAGTAAAATAAGTACCTTTTTTGTGTGCTTAAAATAAAGGAGGAATAGGATGGATGATTTTAAGAAAACAGTGAAAGAAGTGGAGAATGAAACAAAAACAACAATTGAACAGGGGTTAACGACCCAAGAAGCAGAAAAAAGAAGTCAAGAACAAGGGAAAAACAAATTTGAGGAAGCGCCTAAAGAGTCATTGGCAAAAAAGTTTTTACGAAGTTTATCTGATTTTACTACGATTATTTTACTTGTAGCAGCAGTCATTTCTTTTTATACTGCCTTTGCCACCGAACATGGGGATTTATTTGAAGGACTGTTGATTATTGCGATCGTAATCATTAATTCAGTATTAGCTATCGTACAAGAAGGAAATGCCGAAAAAGCGTTGGAATCTCTTCAGGATATGAACAAGCAAACTGCCACAGTCATCCGAGATGGCAAAGTTGAAAAAGTGGATGCTGAACACCTAGTTGTGGGAGATGTTCTGGTCTTGGAATCTGGCTCAGCCATTGCGGCGGATGCTCGATTAGTTGAAACCTCGCAATTAAGAGTAGAGGAATCGGCACTGACTGGTGAAAGTGAAGCGGTCGAAAAAGATGCAGATTATGTGAGTCAAGAAGATGATGCCTTAGGTGATCAAATCAATATGGTGTTTAAAGGGTGTACAGTCGCAGCTGGTCGTGGGAAAGCGATTGTGACCGCTATCGGGATGAAAACCGAAATGGGTAAGATTGCTGGACTTTTAAATGACAACACTGCTCAAAAAACACCATTACAAATTCGACTGAATCAACTAGGCAAACGCATCAGTTTTATCGCATTAGCTGCTGCAGCGTTAGTGTTTATTATTGGTGAACTCCAAGGAGAACCCTTACTGGAAATGTTTATGACATCCATTTCTTTAGCCGTCGCTGCGGTGCCAGAAACATTGACAGTTATCGTTACATTGACTTTAGCATATGGTGTCCAAAAAATGGCGAAGAAACATGCCATTATTCGTCAGCTCCCCGCAGTTGAGACTTTAGGAACAGCCAATGTGATTTGTTCAGATAAAACGGGAACGCTGACACAAAATAAAATGCGTGTCCGCCGAGTTTGGAGCAAAGAAGATGAAGTGACTGATGTAGAGGACTCAATGACCAACAGTGCGATGGAAATCTTGAAGATGGCTGCTCTTTGTACCGATGTGACGGTCGAAAAAGAAAATGATGAATTGATTGTCAAAGGAAACCCTACAGAAGCCGCGATCGTACGAGCGGTTGAAGAAAATTATCACACAAAAGAGGAATTAGAAGAAAAGTACCCGAGAGTGGCAGAACTACCCTTTGATTCAGACCGTAAGATGATGACAACGGTTCATCAAATGGGTGAAAAATATATTTCAATTACGAAAGGCGCTTTTGACGTCCTAGCTTCGCGTTTTACTTCAGGAGACATTGAACAGGCCACGATCGTCAATGACAGTTTTGGGAAAAAAGCTTTAAGGGTCATTGCGGTAGGTTATGCTACCTATGAAGAAGAACCGCAAGAAATCACGTCAGAAGCATTAGAAAAAGATTTACGTTTGATTGGTTTGATCGGCATGATTGATCCGCCTCGTCCTGAAAGTAAAGGAGCAATCAAACGAGCGAAAAAAGCAGGAATCAAAACAGTGATGATCACCGGAGACCATGTGGTAACGGCTAGCGCAATTGCCAAAGAATTAGGTATTTTAACGAATCCAACCGAAGCACTGTCGGGCTCAGAACTACAAGCACTATCTGATGATGAATTAGACGAACGTGTCAAAGACCTTTCTGTCTATGCTCGTGTTACGCCGGAAGACAAGATCCGGATCGTTAAATCATGGCAACGAACTGGTGCAGTGGTGGCTATGACTGGAGATGGCGTCAACGATGCACCCGCCTTGAAGGCAAGTGACGTAGGGTGTGCAATGGGAATCACTGGAACTGACGTGGCACAGAGTGCATCAGATATGATCCTGACCGATGACAACTTTGCAACGATCGTCGATGCGGTTAGTCAAGGACGTTCCGTCTATCAAAACATTCGTAAAGCGATCAACTTTTTGTTGAGTTGTAATGTCTCAGAAATTTTTATTGTGTTGATTGCGATGCTAGTGGGCTGGGGAGCACCATTTACAGCAGTTCAATTGTTGTTTGTCAACGTGGTTGCTGATGGGTTGCCTGGATTTGCTTTGGGGCGTGAACCAGCAGAAAAAGGGATCATGGACGAAGCACCGATTCCTAAGAATGAAGGGATTTTTGCTCGAGGATTACTACAAAAAATTGCGATCAATGCGACTACATTTACTATCGTGACTTTGTTTGGTTATTATTTGGGAAGCTATGTCGATACCATTAGCCCTTGGGTCGATGCAGGACAAGAAGTTGGACAGACAGTTGCCTTTTTAGTGTTAGCATACTCGTCAATCCTCCATGTATTCAATGTGCGTAGCAGTCAGTCAATTTTCAAAGTGAACTTAGCAACGAATAAATCGTTATTGGAAATGGCGGTACTTTCATTGGTCATCACTACGGTCATTGCACTTTTACCGTTTACCCAAGAACTCTTTGGCTTAGTGCATGTTAGCTTAAACCATTGGTTGTTAGTAGGCTTTTTATCAGTCGTACCTGTGGCTGTGAATGAGTTGATCAAATTTCATCAATTGCCTGAAGCAGAAGAAGAATAAATCAAAAGAGCTTGGGACAAAAACGAACAGCCCAAGCTCTTTCGCATGTAAAAAATGGCTAAAAGACGTTTAAACAGCTGACTTTCAGTAGGGAAAGTTGATGCGAGAGATTTCTCTTTCCTGCTTCTGCGGTTACTCGTCACATTCTACTTGGCGTGTTTTGTTCTTAATTTGTTTTACTTTCTTTTTGCCTTGATTGATCAAAAACAACGTAAGTAATGACATAGAAAGTAAATAGATAAAATTAAAGAACCAATTGTTTAACAGACTTCCTTCCTTTGGTAAATAAAACTCATAAATATAAATATAGAAAATATGAATAAAATAAAGTTCTTGTGAATGAAGAGAAAGATAATTACTGATAGGGGCGAAGAAATTCCCTTCATATTTAGCTAACATATACCATAAGAAACAGCCACAGAAACACCCATATAAAATAAAAGGAACCTGTGGTGGGTATTTAAAGTAAGTTAATCCATGGAGTCCGTAGAGATAGAAACTAATGCTTAAGTAACATAAGATAACAATTGATAAGTGTAATAGTTTTTTTCGATCTAATTGAAAAACAAGTAATCCTAGTAAAGCAATCGGACAATAGCCAAAAGCTAAAGGAACGAGTTGAGTATAAAGGATTTGCCATGAGCTTGGAACATAAGGAATCAAATAAACTAAAAAGATTTGGAGGATTAATAATAAAGTGAAAATACCAAGTATTTCCACAAAGTGCTGATATTTTTTGCTCAATTTATACAGGAAGGGCATGAGTAAAGATACAAGAAAAAACGTTCGCATAATCCAAGCATAACCATAACCTGTATCCATGAAAAAAGCGTGCAAAATATAAAAAATATTAAATTGATAAGGAGTATCGGTAATCTGAGCAATGAAAAAAAGTGATGTAAATAATAACGCCAGAAATATATAAGTTGGAACCATTAAACGAGTGAATCTTTTTTTGACATAGGAAATATAGGAGAGATTCTTGCTGCTATAGTAATAAGAAATAGCTAAACAAAAGGCCATTAATGGCACATCAAAACAACGCAAATTGAATAGGATTCCTTGTAATCCTGTATGAGCAAGAATGATACACAAAATTGCTAATGCTCTCAAGTGATCAATTTTTTGATTGCGTGATCGTTTCATAAAATAATCATCCTTAATAAAGTGGCTGGGGCAATAGTGACTCTATAATTTGAGGTTGAGACAAAATTGTTCAGTATCAAGAAATAAGAAAGAATTTCCGAAAATTGACAAGAAATACAAACACTAGTTTTTGATGTTGATTGTTACCTGCTTGGTGCTCCTCAAATTTTCCGAAGATACTAGTTTTATCTCACCGTTTATTCGTATTTAGAAATACTAGAAGAGACTGAGACAAGTTTTGTCCCAGTCTCTTCATGATTGACAAAGAGCCGCAATCGTTGCTCCAGCTTCAGTTAAATAGTTAGTATAGAATTTTTAATAACATTTTTTACTTTCTTAGAACTAATTGTCCGTTACGTACATCGTAATGGTATGTTCCTCTTGTATTGTGTTTCAAGTTCTCATGATTGATGGCTAAACGAGTTGCATTTGCTTCTCGGTGTGTCACAGTAACTGTGTCGCCCTCCTTCAAATTGATCGTATCCGTTTTAGCATCATAATGACGATCTCCAATGTATTCTTTTTGATAGAGCGTTTCATTATTACGTGAAATAGTGATACTTGCATAGCGATCATTGAAGTAACTATGCGGAGTACCAGCTATTGTACGTACGGTTGCTACGCCATTTGCTACGTCAAAGGAAGCAAAATGGAAGTTTCCTAATCCTTTGAAAGTAAACTCTTGCAATTGATCAAAAGCATTATTTAATCGTGTCAATAAGTTATCTTTTTGGCTACTGTTTGGTAAAGCCGTTACTTTTTTCTTGGCTTGATCAATATCTTTTTGCATCAGATTTGTCTTGATTTTCGAATGATCATTGTCTTGGAATAAGTGGTCAACAGCTTCTGTGGCTTCTTTGAGATAGTTATTTAATGAAATAGTTACTGTACCATTGTCTTTCACAAAAAGATATGGTTTTTGGATATAACCAGTGTCTGTTCCCAATTCAAGAGAGTATACACCATTTGGCATGTTGTTGATCGTAACTGGATCGCTACCTAAAGTAATTTCTTTATAAAGTTTATTTCCATCTAAAATACGCAATTTCATACCTTCGAACAAGTTGCCATCTTTAAACTTCAATGTAACGTTGCTTGTTAGATTCAATGGTTTTAATTCTTCATTTGTAACTAAAGATAAAACGGAACTTAGACGATTATTTTGTGTCAATTGTTGAATCGCTGCATCTAATCGATTATCAGGAACCACTTGTGCCAAATGAGCCACTTGTTGGTAGCCATTATCTGCGGCTGCTTTTTTCGCTTTTTCTGATACTGATAAGCCCCAAGCGTTTAAGACAGCAGAAAAGTCCACTTTCTTCGGTGCACCCATTTCAGTTGTGATCAAATCTGGTAATGGATAGTTATTGGCATTGAATCCTGACTGACTAGCAAATTTTCGGTAGTTTGTATAGAAATTTGTAAAGCCTTCATTTCCTGCTTTATCAACGATGTTTGAAAGAATGACTAATTTTTTACGTAAATCTTGACTATTGAATTTTGGATCAGCACTATTGATTGTATTCTTTAATGCATTTTCAATGGATTGTTTGTGTCCATAATCATAAAGCCAAGAATTTTTATCGGCAGCAGTTTTACCCATGTGTTTGTAATTATAAATTACACCATATAGATTATTCCAAACTTCACCGACATCCATTCCTTTGTTCATAAAGCTTCCTTGATAGCCGTGACCAGTTTCATGAAGCACTCCCCAACCATCGCCTAACCAAGCGTCGCCAGACGTACTAGTTTGTGCTGCCCAAAGGCCACCATAATAAAGAGCACCCGCACCTGAAGCATCTGCTTTATAGAAATATCTACGTTCTGAAGAACGGTTCAATGGATTTGGGTCATTGTCAGATAAACCTAATAATTCATTATAGGATCCGATAATATCATTATCATATTTATCAATTAGACGGTTGAGGTCCACTTTTAAAGCTTGATTGCGATTTTGTTCAGGTAAGAAAGTTTGAAATCTCTTACCTTTGATCAATCCATAACCTTTTGTTTGATTCCAAGTATCTTTAAATGCTTCGATATCCCCATTTTTACTAAAGACTGGTAATAGGATTTTTTGTCCTTCTACAGTAAATTCTAATTGTGGTTTTTCCCCATTTTCTTGATTATATGGCGTATAAACAAATGGTACTGCTAAAGCTTTAGCAGTTAGTGTGACATTGTTTGTTGTGAAATCAATAGCAGATTCAGTACTTGAATTATTGGTTAATAAACGCAACGTCATTTTTGAAGTGAATTTTGGATTCGTTTGTCTAATGGTAATTTTTGCACCTTTTGTTAATTGGATACCTAAATCTTGACGATCATGATCTTTCCCCATTAAAATTCCTGCAGCAGCAGTATTTCCTGGATATGCTGTGGTGAACATTGTTTTTTTATAGGTTTTTAATGCAAGATAAGCTTGGTCATATTTTTTTTGTAAAGCTGTTCGTTCAGCTAATCCGTTAGGTAAAGCATTGATTTTTTCTAAAGCTGTGTTTAATTGTTCTTGTGTATTTTCAGCTTTAGGTGTTTCGCCATCGAATAAATCATTGACGGCTTTCGTCGCTTCTGCCAGTTGCGAAGTGAGGTTTTCTAATTTGCCATTTTTAACAAGATAGGTGTAATTGCCGGCAGTATTGCCCTTTAAAGAAGGATCTGTAGCAACAAAACGAGTATCATTCGCTTCACGATGTGTGATCGTTACGATATCCCCATTTTGTAAAGGAATATCTTTTTGTTCGGCTGTCAATTTTTGGTTGCCGACAAAGTTTTTTTGATAAACCACTTGTGTCCCACGTTTAATTTGTAAACTTGCGTAAGTATCTCCATAGAAGCCCCAATGTGGTTGGACAGCGAGGGTTTGTAAGTGGAGGTTACTTCTAGCAACACTGATTTGAGCAAAGGTTGTATTATCATAACCTTTTAAGGTAAATCCTTGTGTTTCAGCTTGAACACTGATGGCATTGTAGGCCTTTTCCAGCTTATTCCATAACTGATCGCGTTGAGTTAGATAATCCGGTAGTGCATTAAGTTTAGCTGCTGCTGCATCTGCTTGCTCTTGGGTAATGCCCAGTTTAGGTGTGTCGCCATTGAACAACTCGTTGACAGCTTTCGTTGCTTCTGCCAGTTGCAAAGTGATGTTTTCTAATTTGCCATTTTTAACAAAATAGGTGTAAGTGCCGGCAGTATTGCCCTTTAAAGAAGGATCTGTAGCAACAAAACGAGTATCATTCGCTTCACGATGAGTGATCGTTACGATATCTCCATCCTGCAAAGGAATATCTTTTTGTTCAGCTGTCAATTTTTGATTGCCGACAAAGTCCTTTTGATAAACCACTTGTGTTCTACGTTTAACTTGTAAACTTGCGTAAATATCACTATAAAATCTTGAGTGTGGTTCAACGGCCATTGTTTGTAAGTGAAGAGTACTATTCACTACACTAATTTGAGCAAATGTTCGATCATAGTAACCTTTTAGGGTGAAACCTTGTGTCTCAGCATGGACACTGATGGCATTGTAAGCTTTTTCTAGCTTATTCCATAATTGACCAAGTTGGGGCAGATAATTTGGTAGTGCGTTAAGTTTAGCCGCTGCTGCATCTGCTTGTTCTTGGGTGATGCCCAGTTTAGGTGTGTCGCCATTGAATAAATCATTGACTGCTTTTGTCGCTTCTGCTAGTTGTAAAGTAATATTGCTTAATTTGCCATTTTTAACGACATAAGTGTAATCGCCAGAAGTATTACCTTTTAATGATGGGTCATTGACAGCAAAACGAGTATCATTCGCTTCACGATGAGTGATTGTTACGATATCTCCATCCTGCAAAGGAATATCTTTTTGTTCAGCTGTCAATTTTTGGTTGCCGACAAAGCTTTTTTTGTAGACGTCTTGTGTTCCACGCTTAATTTGTAAACTTGCGTAAGTATCTCCATAGAAGCCCCAATGTGGTTGAACAGCGAAGGTTTGCAAGTGAAGGTTACTGTTAGCAACACTGATTTGAGCAAAAGTTGTATTATCGTAGCCTTTTAATGTAAAACTTTGCGTTGAGGCTTTAGGAATAACTTGAGTATTAGTTGATGAGAGATTTTCTTGGGTAGCTAGTACTTGGGCACTTGGTAAAAGTAAATTTGAAAATAGCATGATACCAGTAGCTGAAGTAACAATTATTTTCTTTTTCATTGTATTTCATCCTTTCTCCTATCCAAATAAAGATTTCTGTTTAGGACCTAAGCATATTATTAGTGGCTCAGATAATTTTTTTTTATATTTCAAAAAAGATAGAAGAAATTTATTTTGCTAGAAATAGGTTAAGACATTGATATAACAATATTTGATGTGGATAACTTTAGGAGAGCAATCATTTTTTATTGGAAAAAGGATAGACGTTTATTCGATTGGAGATTTTTATTTTTTAACATAAGTATTCTTGAAATTGAAAAAACGTGAAAAATTTTTTTTTGGAGGTCGCCTATAATTTGTCTATCAATAAAAATTTATTGACAATTTAATAGGAGGTTTTAATGTAAAATGGGAAAGAAAAATCTATCAAAAAGCAAAAAACTTAGAAAACAACTACTTGCTGCGTCAGCTGCAGGTTTAGTGCTTGTTTCAAGTGCAGCTAGTGCAGGAACCTCATTGGTTTATGCAGCAGAAAAAAATCAAACAGCAACTACTGCTGAAAAAAATACAAAAAATTCGGAGGCTATTTCAAACGAGAACACGTTGACTCAAAAACAAAATCTAACAGCTACAGAAAGAAAAACAGTGAATCCTTCCAATTTTGATTGGAATATTGGAGAAGTATTACCATCAACACCGACGAATAATTATTCTGGGACACTACCAAATACTGTGCGAGGAGCTACTTTTCAAATTACTTTTTCAATCTTCAAACAACCTAGTTCCACATTAACAGCGAATGACATAAAGGTTAATGTTCAAGGGAAAAATGTGAAGTTTTCTACTTCGCAATATTCAAATACAATAAATGTTCAAGTGACATTCCAAGCTGAAGGAACATCAACTAATTTTTCTATTAATGTGGCTACTGGTAAGGGAGATATTGCTCGTTGGAATACAAGTAACTATCGTAAATTCACCGATGTCCCACAAAGTGCAATCACAAGTAGAAACAGAATCAGTACATTGCTTGACTCAATTTATTCAACGAGTGGTGTCTTAGCTCCAGGTGTTACTCAAAGTAGAATTGATAATGTTCGTCAAGAAATGAATAATTATATTCCAAGAGATATTAGTAGTAGCTATATCTCAGCATACTGGGCTAATTTCCTTACACCGTTTCTAGATAAAGCATCCGCTGAAGTAGATCAAATAAATAAAGCTACGGTAGCAGTGAATAACTTATTCAATGATAATCAAGTACCTAAACCTAATAATACAAGTGAACAGGTTAACGCTGCCAAAGCATTAGTAAATGCTCTGCCATATAGTCAAGCAAAAGAAGACTTGCTTGCAAAGGTTGCAAAAGCTCAGAATGCTTTAGACGAAATACAAGTAAATGCAGCCACAGAAGCAGTAAATGCGTTATTCAATGGAGATACACCAAAACCAGAAAATACACAAGAACAAATTGATGCAGCTAAAGCTAAAGTAGATGCATTAGCAAATAGTGATGCAAAAACAGCTTTATTAGCAAAAATTACGACAGCTCAAAATGCTTTAAATGCAGAAGTAGAAAAAGAAAATGCAGCCACAGAAGCAGTAAATGCGTTATTCAATGGAGATACACCAAAACCAGAAAATACACAAGAACAAATTGATGCAGCCAAAGCAAAAGTAGATGCATTAACAAATGAGACAGTAAAAACAGCTTTACTAGCAAAAATCACTGCTGCACAACAAGCATTGGATGAAGCAACTGAAGAAGCTGCGAAAGTACAAGCAGCCACAGAAGCAGTAAATGCGTTATTCAATGGAGATACACCAAAACCAGAAAATACGCAAGAGCAAATCAATGCAGCCAAAGCAAAAGTGGATGCTTTAAAAGCAAGCGAAACAAAAACAGAATTATTAGCCAAAATCCAAAAAGCACAAGAAGCACTTGAAGAAAAATCGAAACAAACATTAACACTTAATCCATATACATTAGGAGATCAATATGTAACGGGTACAATTACTGGGAACATCAAAAAATTCCAATTGATTGTCAATGGACAAACCTATGAACCTGGTTTTAAATTAAAAAATGGAAAACTTGAAGTATATGTAGGAAATCGTGTCCCAGAAGGAACAACTGAGTTTACATTAAAAGCATTTAACCCAGCAGGCACACAAGTTGCTTCTCAAACAGTACAAGTTCAAGCACCATCATTGTCTGTCGATAAATTTGTTTTAGGTAGTGAATACATGACAGGCTCTTACCAAGGCAACAGCATTAATAAATTCCGACTAACTGTTGATGGTAAAGTATATGAACCAGGCTTTAAATTAGAAAATGGTAAATTTGAAGTTTATATCGGAAGTAAAATTACTGGAAGTTCAAAAGTTATTAAGCTTGAAGCATTAGATAAAGCCGGTAAAACAATTGTCGAACAAAATGTAACAGTAGAAGCACCGCAATTGACAATTAATGAGTACATTCGTGGTAATGAATACTTAACAGGTACTGTTGCAGGGGAAGGCGTTAAAAAATTCAAATTGATTATTAATGGACAAGAAAGCTTCCCAGGATTCAAATTAACTGACGGTAAATTTGAGATTTACGTTGGTAATAAAGTACCAGCAAATGTTAATTCTATTAAAGTAGTGGGAATAGATAAAACAGGTCAAGAAATTGTTTCTCAAGATGTGAATGTACAAAATCCTGAGTTACAACCAAATGAATACCTAGCTGGCAATGAGTATGTAACAGGGACGTTCACAGGTCAAGCAATTAAAAAATTCAAATTAGTAGTTAATGGACAAGAAAATTACCCAGGATTTAAAATCACTGAAGGTAATAAATTTGAAGTATATATTGGTAACAAAGTACCAGTAGGAACAACGACATTTACGCTGATTGGATTAGATAAATCAGGACAACAATTGACTTCAAAAGAAATCACTGTGCAATCCCCAACTTTAAGTATCAATGAATATGTCCGTGGCGATGAATATATGAGAGGTACATTCAACGGTGACGGCATTAAGAAATTCAAATTAGTAGTAGATGGACAAGAAAGCAATCCTGGTTTTAAAATCACTGGTGAAAACCAATTTGAAGTTTATATTGGTAATAAAATCACGGCTGATTCAAAATCTATAAAATTAGAAGGCCTAGATAAATCTGGAAATGTCTTAGTAAGTCAAGAAGTTTCAGTTTCCCAACCAGAATTAGTTCCAAATGAATATACACGTAATTCAGAGTATCTAACAGGGACTTACAAAGGAGATATCCGTTCTATCAAATTAACTGTTGATAATAAGGAATACAAACCAGGCTTTAAATTAAAAGAAGGCAACCAATTTGAAGTTTATATTGGTAATAAGATTCCAGCTTCAGCAAATAGTTTTACAATTGAAAGTCTAAGTTTCGATGGAAAACAACTTGTTTCTGTAAATGTACCTGTTAAATAAAAGGTATGAAAGACGCTCAAAGCATAGAGAACGCTTTGAGCGTTTTTTTGTTAAAGTTCGTCTATTTGATATAAAAGTAAAAAATTCCAACTGACTTTGATTTTTTTTCAATTATTGAGGCTGTTCTAAAAAAAGGAAGAAATAGTTAAAATTAATACTTTGTGCAACTAAATAGAGTCATTGACCGAAGGAAGCTAAAGAAATGTATTATTTCTATCCTATCTTTCAACTAGATTCATTTAAGTTTTTAGTATGAATATAGCAGTATGTTTAAAAATGAAAAAGAATGGATAGTTAATTTTATTGATAAAAAAATAGGCTGAGGTGAAATAGATAAAAAAATGTTATCTGTATGTTTTGCTAAAATATAAATTAAGAAAAGAGGAAAGCGGCTCTCTTTTTCTGCTAGTTCATTGCAAAAAGTATTCTTTAAGGTCTTTGAACGAATGTTTTTCATTTTTAGTAACTTAGAAGAAATTTTTACCAAAATAATTGTAAAATGAGCAGAAGTAAATTTTTATAATGATAACAGTAAGTAATTTTAGGAAGTTAGGAGAAATGATCATGAAATTAGAACGTGGAATCACTGTTTCGGCCTGTGCTGTCTCTGGGGAATTAGCTACAGGGAAGATTAGTAATATTTTAACGAATGTCGTTATTGTAGAAGCAGGTGTCAAACACTATGTTGTTACTAAGAAAGTGCTGAAGGAACAAGGATATATCATCGAAGAGCCAGAAGAAGAATTAGCAAAAGATTATAAAGATTATATAGTAGCGATTTGAAGAGAAATAATCTTTGTCCCATACTTGCTCTTAGTTTGTTCAAACTAGTTTACTGAGTGGAAAAAAGAAATATTGCTTATTCGAACAAACAGAGTGAAATCATTGGTACTGAACTAGCTTTTTTATTAGTGATAGAAAAGAAAAAAGAATTAGCAAGCAAATTGGATCTTGCTTGCTAATTCTTTTCAGTATCAAGTGAAGATCAATCAAAGTTCATGATACGTGTCGCAATCTTATTGATATCCTTAGAGATGGAATTCAATGAGATTGGGAAAATATTCTCGGTGTTAAAGGTTTCCTTATTCAAAAGCGTTCGCTCACAAATAATTAGATGACCGGTTTTTTTGATATATTTAGGCACATCGTCCATGGAATAATAAAGGGTAGTGTCAATCAATAAATCACTTGTAGACATTTTCTTTTCTAATGAATTCCGAAATACGATATGCGAAGTTTCACTTTCTGCTACGATGACCACACCTATTTTTGATTGGTTCCCATGGGTCAAGATGAAAAAGGTCAACTGACAAAATTCTTGCAGATGAAAATAAGGAATATGATGAATAGGAGTATCAAGTTCTTCAATCCATTTATTTAAAATAAACTTGACTTTATTTAATAAATCTAGTTGCTCTGCACTTAAGAAAATATGTTTGGTAACTAAGAAATTACCAACGTTCAAAGCACACGTGTATAGCAGGTTAAAGAGGGGGACTTCAAACAAAATATTGCCAAATAAATTCACACCAAATTCTTTTTCAAACATTTCGATCAATAAATCGATTTCTTTAAACTTGGTGATCAAGCGATTTCTTACATAATGATAATCGATCTCGATCATGAAATAATTTGGTGAATTGTAAGGAAGTGTACGGTAAATAAGGGCTAGATAGGCTATCTCTTCATCTGTTAAAGGTTCCTCGATTTGTATGAAAATCTCTCTAAACATATTGAAAATGATACCATCTTTAAAAATGTTCATAGTGTCGTTTGGAAAGACAATTGGATTGCTTTTTCGCCGTTCCAATGAAAGATAGATGGCGGATTTGAAGAAAGTATATTGAGTTTTATTTAAACGATTAGACAGGATATGAAGTAGTTTGTCTGCATATTTTTCAGCTTTTTCCATTGTTATGGGATCAATTTGTGTATCTAAATAGTCACACCGCATCCAAACTGAAAGGATCAAAAAGCGATACTGTAACTCATGCGATTCTTCGGGTTCCTTCGTAAGTGGGGTGAGTGCTTCTGCAAAATAGTTCTCTACATCTTTTTTTATTTTGAATACTTTTGTCACAGATAAAAACTCTTCATCCACAAGTGTTAAATAATCATTTTCTCCCATGATATATCGGGAACAAACTCTTAAAAAATTAGAATCTTGGTAAATTTGTTTGATGAGATCATAGCGCCTAATAGATGGTTTGAAAAATATCAGTAGATGACTACTAGTCATTTTATAATAGTCGATATCATCTTCGAGTCGAATGACTAATTTTTGGAAATCCGCTTTGATTGTGTTGAATGTCACACCCAATCTTTCTGCAGTTTCGCTTACGTTCAGTTCTTTTAATTCAAATAAAAATTCAACTAACTTTACTTTTCTAATAATGTCTTTTTCTATATAATCTTCAATCATTTTAAATTCTCCTAAACAGATTTGATTCTCTTCCATTTGAAGTTTCCTTCGCTTGGTAAATATCACTTTATAACGCAAAATATCCATTTTTTGTTCGTTAAATTTTGGGAGAACCAATATAAATAAAGGTAACTATAGTTATTCTATAAGCAATTTTAAAAGGGATTTTTTTTATTATTAATTTTTTTGTGGGGTTCTATAAAAAAATTAGGAAAGTATTATGAACGAAAATACTATACTAATATAGCAACTAAATTTTTTTGTACTAATTTAGGAAGAATGAGATAAATGATTTTAAGGAGAGATGAACAAATGAAAAAAATAATTTTAGCAAGTATGGTTGTCTTCGCATTGGCAGGCTGCTCGGCAGGTAAAACAACTAAAACTACTAATACAACTAGCACTGATAGTACAGCTTCTTCCAGTCAACCAACGCAGACAAGTAGTGAAATGACATGGGCCGATAAGCAAGATATAGAAGTAAAGCAATTAACAAAAATTGCTGAAAAAACGATTACCCAAAATAATAAATTGGACCCAAAAAAATTGAAGTTTATTAAAGAAACATTATCAACAGCTGATTTAAAGACAGTTAAAGGAAAAGGCCAAGAATATAAAAATGTCAAAGAAATTTATGGGAAATATAGTTATGAAGGTAAAGAGTCTGATTTTGATCTAGTGATTTCATTTGAAAAACCAGATTCATTCAAGCAATATACAGTCATCAAATATGTAACGGATAATGAAAAAACTAATTTCAATAAGATTGATTAAGTCAATAGTTGACTGTAGTATCCCTTAGATAATTGATAGCAACTAAGAAAGATAAAAAAAGTATTATTTTCTTTCAAAGTGAACATCGTCAATTAACGAGCAAAAATAGTTTATAAATAATTTTATTTAGGAGAATCAGAGATAAGGATGGAGCAAACAGTAAACATAGAGAAATTTTGGCGTATCATAAAAAAAAGAAAATTTGCGATTGTGATTTCTGCTTTATTAGGTTTAATTATGTCCATGCTTTTGATTGCATTTGTCTTAGTCCCAAAGTATGAATCACAAGCCCAATTAATCGTTACTTTACCTAAAAACGAAACGGCAGACATTAATGATGTCAACAGCAACTTGCAAATGATTACCACCTATAAAGACATTATTACTGGAGACTTGATAATGGATGAGGTGTCTCAAGACTTAGCGAAAAATTTTGGTGTCCATTTAACAATTGAGCAATTACGAAACCTTATAAGTATCAAACAAAAGGAAAATTCTCAAATGTTTTCGATTGTCGCAACGGATCCTGATCCAAAACTTGCCCAATACATTGCTAACGTTACAGCCGAAAAATTTCAGAAGAATGCAAAAAAATTACTCAATGTAGATCGCATTTCGATTATTTCAAAAGCTACGCTTAGTGCAACACCAACAGAGCCACATAAAAAAATAGTTTTGGCCAAAGGATTGCTCATTGGTTTATTTATTGGTTTGATGATCATTATGATATTAGAATTCATGGATCGAACAATCAGTGATAGTGAGACGATTCAAAATGAATTTAATATGGTGGTACTGGGAAGTATCCCTTATATGGATGACAATGAGAAAAAAAATCGAAAAAAGAAGTAAGGGTGTAATCAATGAGAAAGACAAGAAGAGGAAGAAATGCCACAGTCAGAAAAAATTTAATTACAATCATGGATAAAACTTCACCGATTACAGAACGCTATCGAACGATTCGGACCAATATCCAATATAGTTTTCCTTATGGTAAAAAAGTGCAAACATTAGTGGTTACTTCGCCAGGTGTAGGTGAAGGTAAATCAACTACAGCAGCTAATTTAGCAGTGGTTTACGCAAATCTAGGGCAAAAAGTATTGATCATAGATGCAGATATGCGGAAGCCAACCCTAGACAAAATTTTTTCTTTAGAGAAACATGTAGGTCTTAGCACATTATTAGGTACAAACATCAAGGCTAAAGAATGTATACAAGAAAGTTTTGAAAAAAATCTTTCTGTTATGACAAGTGGACCGAAACCTCCTAATCCGGCTGAATTGTTAGGTTCTTCTCGCTTAGAAGAAGTGATTGAGGAGTTGGAAGCAACCTATGACATGATCATATTCGATACCCCTCCCTTGACTGCCGTGACAGATGCACAAATACTGTCTTCAAAAGTGGATGGAACGATTATGGTAGTCAGTGAAAAGTTAACAAAAAAAGCGAATTTTCGAATAGCTAAACATCTACTGGAATTAGTAAATGCCAATATTTTAGGAGTAGTTTACAATGCTTCTAAAGAGGATGAAAATCAAGGCTATTACTACTATGGATCGTGACCTGCTATCATGTTCCAAATGAAACTCTTTGCTAAAGAGAAAAGCATCAAAGTACACGAATGACAAAACAAAAGAACTTTTTCAAAGAAGACCCTAAGTTTTGAAAAAAATCATTTGTCGTAAGAGGCTGACACTGAGGTCTCTCATTTATTTCCTTTTATAATTATGAAAGAGTTTGAGACAAAAATTTTTTGTCTCAAACTCTTTTTATGTATACAAATCATTTTTTATTTTTTTAAGTAATTCGTTTGAAGGCTAAAAAAACAAAAAAAATCAAGTGAGGGTTCTCAGTAGAATAAAAGACATAGTTAATCCTAAATTTACAGGATTTATTAATGAAAGGCGGAGAGATCATGAAAAATTTTAAAGGGATATTGTTTACATTGGTGTCAGTTATCTGTTTATTGTTGCCGACAGCAGTTCATGCTGAAACACAAGGGGCAATCACCAACGCAGAAAGAGATATTTTAAATGAGCTTTATACCGGTGTAACGGTGAAAGGGAAAAAATATGATTTTGATATTACAGATATCACAAAAGCAGAAAATTATCTGAAGGTCCATCAGGTGTCAGATGAAAATGCGTTAAAGGTAGCAAATTACTTAAGAGAAGCACGTCAATTGATCTTAGATAATTCACAAAATGTCGATGTTCGTTCGATCCATTCACTAAAAAATCTGATCAAAGCTTTACCACGTCCAGTGATTGAGCAATTAAAAACGATTGTCTTAAAAATTGGAGAAATTTTAAATCTGAGAGTGACTTTTTATCGAGATGGCGTTTCGGTTGTCGATCCTTCAGGTACTCCTATTTATTCTACAGAAGATGAAATCAAACAAACCGGTGCAGATTATACCACGAGCTATGTGGCTTTAGGTGCTGTATTGATGTTGGCTGGAGGCGCATATTGGGTGGCACGTAGAAGTGAGTAAGAGAGGAATCAAGGGAGGGCTAAATCGAATAGTTAACGGATGTCTGTTGGCGTTTCTTTTTTTGGTCATCAATTATTCTTTGATTTATGTGATTGGCAAACCAGTCATTCACTTTGTCACCTCCTCTATCCAGACATTGTTACTTGCAGAGGCACCCACATTTAAAGAGAACAATCATAAAGAAGCTATCAAACAACTCTCTACGAATGGAGAAAGCGAGATTTCTTCTAGTAAAATTCAATTTCCTCATTATGGTCAATTGTATGGAGAGATATCTGTCCCTTCGATCCAATTAAAAACACCATTATATTTTGGCGATTCAGCAACTATTTTAAGAAAAGGCGCGGGACAATATATGGGTTCCACTTTTCCAGGAGAAATAGGAACTACATTGATTGCTGGGCATAATAGTGATTCATTTGGCAAGTTAATTAACATCAAAGCGCAAGAGATTATAACAATCCAAACGAATTACGGTAGCTATCAATATGAGGTAGAAGAAGTAAGAGTAGCCAATAAACATGATGCTCAGATAAAGCAGGAGGTTCGTCAAAGAAATAATGCCAAATTAATACTATATACCTGTTATCCGATCGACAGCATTGGCTTAACGGATCAACGATTATTTGTAACTGCAAAATTACATGCAGGACCGATGATCAATGAAAATAAATAAACAAAGGATAGTCGGCATGAAGAAAGGTTTAAGAAAGAAAACAGCACGCTTATTTTTGACCTATATTTGCTCGGTTGCATGTCTTTGCTTTTTGTCTTTGCTTTGTATCAGAGTAACCTTAGCAAATCCTAATTTCATGAGCAAGCAAATGGAAAATTCTCGATATACAAAATTAGTTCAACAAGAAATTAACGAGAAAATTCAAGATATTGGAAGAGGTAGCAATGTCCCGGCGAATCAGTTAAAAGAGATTGTCTCGTTATCATTTGTCCAAACTAATGTCAAAAAGTATGTAACTAGCCTTTATATGAGGAAAACATACGATTTATCTGGAGAAGAAGAAATCAAAGAGAAAATCCAACAACATTTAAATCACTATATTCAAACAAAAAACATACAAGTAACGAAAGACAAAGAACAAGTAATCAATAGGCTAGTGGATTCTTCGATCGAAGCAACCGAAAAATCGTTAGAAATTCCATTTTTAGCTAACTATGTGAATAAAGTGAAGCAATTTAAGCCGTTGCTGAATCAATTGATTATTGGAAATGGTGTGATCTTGGTTTGCCTACTTCTGCTATTACTCCACACCATTCATTGGTCACATCAAAAATTCCGATTTGTCGCTTTGATGTTTTTAGGCGCTGGCGGAACACTCCTATTATTACCCACATGGATCTATTTTAGTGGTGTGATTGATCGTATCGGTATTTTAACGGAAAGTGTTTATTACTTTGTACGGGGGTACTTATTGTCTTTCGTCCAAACATTTATATATGCAGGGATACTTGCTGTGGTTATGGCTATTGGAATGTATGTAATCAGTGAGATAAAAAGAAAGGTCGTTATCAATAAAGGTGGGGCTCAAAAATGATCGATTTACATTGTCATATTTTACCAGGAGTTGACGATGGGCCGAAAACCATCGATGAAAGTCTCAAAATGGCGTTGAAAGCCAGAGAACAAGGAATCACACATTTGATGTGTACCCCCCATCATAAGAATGGGCGATTTTTGAATCCCGCTACGAATGTAGCCAATGAAGTAGCAAAATTACAAACTGAATTTGATCGTAACAATATTGAGCTGAAATTGCTCGTAGGTCAAGAAAATCGTATTACTGGTACGTTGATAGAAGATTTAGAAAAAAGAGAAATTATTGGTTTTGGGCAGCAAAAACAGTTTCTACTAATAGAGTTCCCGACGAATGACGTTCCCCTTTATGCAACAAAGCTCTTTTTTGAATTAATTGCTAAAGGCTATATACCAATCATCGTCCACCCAGAAAGAAATAGGATATTCATTAATGATCCGAATAAACTGTTACCTTTCTTAGATATGGGGGCGCTAGCTCAAGGAACGGCACCAAGTATCGTTGGTTTGTTTGGACGAAAAATCCAAAAGACTGCCAAAACAATGATTCAATTAAATATGGTTCAAATGATTGCTTCCGATGCCCATAGTTTAGAAAAAAGGAATTTTTATTTAAAAGAAGCATATCACATTATTCAAAAAGATTATGGTAATGAAAAAGTTAAATCATTAAAGAAAATGCCGATGGATATCCTATACGAAAACAAAATTGAGCCGTTTACTTATCAAAGAGTGAAACATCGTCGATTTAGTTTCTTTCGTTGATTTGATCCATTCGATAAAGAAAGGTGGCAATGGGATGAGTGAAAATATCGAGGTTACGAAAAAATTTCAAGAGGGCTTTGGCTCGAGAGTCCAATTTTATCGTGTGAAGCTGAAACGCAAAAAATTATATGAACTTTCTAAAAGAATCATTGATATTGTTTTTAGCTTTATTGGCCTTGTGGTTTTATCACCTCTCTTACTTTGGATTGCTCTTAGGATATATCTGGAAGAGCCGGGAAAACCAATCATTTTTTCCCAATACCGAGTAGGCAAAAATAAGCAGTTATTCAAAATGTATAAATTTCGTTCGATGTGTGTCGATGCAGAAAAAAAGCTCCCAACGCTACTGAGCAAGAATGAAGTAGAAGGGGCGATGTTCAAGATGAAAGATGACCCACGTGTAACAAAATTTGGACGATTCATTCGTAAAACAAGCTTAGATGAATTACCACAACTATGGAATGTTTTGAAAGGTGAAATGAGTTTAGTTGGTCCTCGTCCATCTTTACAAAGAGAGGTTTCGCAATATACGAAATATGATGAGCAAAGACTATTGGTCAAACCAGGTTGTACCGGTTTATGGCAAATTAACGGGCGTAGCAATATCGGTTTTTCTGAAATGGTGATGCTAGATTTAGAATATATCGAAAAGCGAAGTATTTATATTGATTTCAAAATCATCTATCGTACATTTTTTGTTATTTTGCGTCCTGAAGGAGCGTGTTGATAGGGAAATGAAAAAAAAAGTTTTGCTCTTGAGTGAATCAATGGAAGGCGGCTTAAGAAAACATATCGTTCAATTGATTGAACAATTAGACCAAGAAGAATTTGATCTTTACTTTATTCATGGAACAAAAAAAATGGATCACTGTTTTTCTGATCAATATATGCAGTTAAAAGATCGAGCTACCTTTATTCCCTGTCCTACCTTTACTAGAAATGTAGATGTGAAAAATGATTATGTTACTTACCGCTTCTTGAAACAACAAATGAAAGAAATTCAACCGGATATTGTGCATTGTCATAGTTCGAAAGCCGGTGCGCTAGGGCGAATAGCTGCTAAAAGAAATCGTATTGAGCAAGTTTTTTATACACCACATGCGTATTCTTTCTTATCTTCGGAATTTAAGCAATCTAAGAAGACACTATTTATTTGGATAGAGAAGATGCTAAGTAGGTATGCAACGAAGAAGACGTTTAATGTATCTGAAGAAGAACGAATGGCAGGTATAAAATTACACCTTGATAACCCATCCAAATTTATAGTCATCCGCAATGGATTGCCTACAATAGGCTTTCCTTCTAAAAAAACGATCAAAGAATCTCTAGGGTTGAAGGAATCGAATATTGTTATTGGTAACAACGCACGTCTTTCTTTTCAAAAAGACCCTTTTTTATTTATGGAAGTAGCAAAAGAAGTCATTCAACAAGACCCTAATTATCATTTTGTCTGGGCAGGGGATGGACCACTATTCAAAGAAGTCAAAGCATTTTTAATCAAGCACGATTTGACGGGAAATGTCCATTTATTAGGAGAAAGAACGGATAGTGAACGAATCGTTGCAGGGTATGATCATTATTTGATCACTTCGAGATATGAAGGGTTGCCTTATTCTTTGATCGAAGCGATTCGCGCTGGTGTTCCGATTATTGGCAAAAAGGTGACAGGAGTAGAAGAAATTATTGAACAAACAGGTGGTTGCTTATTAAATACAGATAGTCCTCACTCATTTGCACGAGCAATCCTAAATGCAGAGCATAGCTGTGACAAACAACAAATAATAGCGATCTATCAAAAAAATTATTCATTAAATCAAATGATTCGAGAGATTACAAAACAGTACAACGGAGAAAATTGAGAGAAGGCATAGTATGGACAAACGCTTAAAGGATAAAAAAATATTGTTTATTGCATGGAAATTTTACGATTATCCACAGCTGATCATCGAAGAATTAGAAAGAAAAGGCGCAAAAGTGACGTATTATAATGCGATCCCTTCGGACTCACACCTCAAAATGAAACTTTCTACAAAGTTCAATACCTTAAGAGAGAGTTATCTGAAGCAAATTTTATTAGCGATAGGACAAGAAAATTATGATTACTTTTTCGTTATCAATCCAGTACTGTTTCCTGAAAAGTTCATCAAAGAGGTGACCGATATTGTTGGACCGATCCCTAAATTAGCCTATTTGTGGGATTCAATTGCTACATTTTCACAAGTGACTAGATACTTTGATTATTTTAATTATTTATATAGTTTTGATGCGAAAGACTGCAAGAAATACGCAGAATTAAATTTTTTGCCATTATTCTACATAAATTCCGATGAGAAAAACAAAAAAGAGCCAACCTATCTTTTTTCTTTTGTGGGATTCGGTCATAGCATGCGTTACTCATTTATCAATCAAGTAAAAGAACTTTGTGAGAAAAAACAATATAGCTACTATTTCAAACTATATCTTCCTTCTATCTGGCATTTTTATTATTACAAATATGGAACTAAGACACTCGCAACAGCCAAAAAAGAAGAATTCATCTATCAACCACTTCCGCAAACACTCGTTAATGAAGTGGTTAAAGAGAGCAAAATTATTTTGGATCTAGAGCTAGCAAATCAATCAGGTCTCACGATGCGTACGATTGAGACACATGGAATGAGAAGAAAACTGATTACAACAAATCCAGAAGTGAAAAATTATGATTTTTACCATCCTGATAACATTTGCGTAGTTGACCGAAAAAAGCCAGTTATTCCACAACGTTTTATTGAGACAGACTACCATTTACTAAATGATCAACTTTACAAAAACTATCAATTATCCACTTGGCTCGATCGGATCTTCAGTGGAAAGGAGTAAGAAAATTGAAGAGAATTAGCGTGATTGTTCCAATCTATAACGGAAGCTTGTATTTAGAAAATACACTCCAAGCGTTATTGAATCAGCCCTACAAAAATATCGAGTTGATTTTGATTGATGATGGTTCACAAGATGATAGTTATCAAATTTGCCAAAAATTTGCACAACAAGATGAACGTATATTATTGATTCATCAAACAAACGCGGGGATCTGTGCAGCCCGTAATACAGGTTTAGCTTATGCGACAGGCGAATTTGTTAGTTTTATCGATCAAGACGATGCAATTGATCCCAATATCTATGTCTATTTGTCTAACAAAATCGGAGATGCAGATATGATCGTAGGCGGCAAATCGATGCAGTTGATTGATAAGAAACAACTGCTTTTGTCTGAAATAGATTACTCCTATGAAGAAAAGCAATTAAAGGATCAAAAAGAGATTGCTTATGCTTTGTTTAATTTAGATCATCGAATGACGTTTCTCCATTTATGGAATTGTTTGTACCGAAAAAAAATAATAGATGAGTATGATTTGAAATTCGATGAAAGATTTCGTTATGGGCAAGAAGATACTTTATTCAATTTTAACTATGTTTCTAAATGTCAAACGATTCAGCTGGTCCCCGAAGTAGTTTATCAATATAGTCAACGTGAATTGACGAGTACTTCTTTAAAAAATAATCCCTCAGCTGTGAAAGATTTTCAAATATTTATAGAAACAATTGGAGAAATTGAATGGAATGAACGCGTTTATCCCTACTATCAAAAATATCGCTATACTTATTTTTTACGACATGGGTTGAATATCTATACCCAATTCGGCATGAATACAGCGAATCAAAAAAAGATGCTACAAGATATCCAACAACTATTGTCCAAAGAGAAAATACAGAAACCTTTAATCATAGAATCATCACGGTATTATAGAAACTATTTATGTCTGGTGAGTCGTTTAATGGAAAAACGGAGATATCGAACCTTGAATCAGTTGATTTATGGAACCAGTTTTATAAAAAAAATGTTGAATAGGGTGTCTGCTGGATGATCATCGTTGCTTATTTTGCTGTACTGATACTTAATTTTATTGAAGTTTTCAGAAATAAACGCAATAAATATTTACTCTTATTAAGTGTTTTGATCCTTGGATTGATTTTTGCAGGTGGTACTGAAAATACAGACATGGTCTACTATAAAGCAACTTATTTTGATGATGCACGTATCAAATATAAAGCGACAGAATTCGGCTTTTACTATTTTGCACAGTTTTGCCGACAATTAAATTTAGGACTCTTTGGTATGCGTGGGTTGGTCTTTTTATTTGCAACCCTATTAATCGGTGCGACAGTTAAAAAATATTGCGTAAATACTCATCTATTTATAATTATTTATACGTTATTTTTATTTTTTATTGATGCTATTCAACTAAGGAATTTAGTGGCGATATCTCTTGTGATTTATTCATTTCCATATTTAGTAGAAAATAAAAAAATAAAATATTTTTTTGGCATAATTAGCGCTAGCTTATTTCATACGATCAGTTTATTTTATCTACCGTTTTTATTTTTATCTTCAAAAAACAAAAAGTTTTTTATTCAACTAATGGTTGGTGGTGCAATTTTTCTGGAGTTGATCTATGTAATCTATAGTGGAACTCCTCCCTATTTGAATTATTTAATCGAAGAGTTCTCAACAAATTCCGGAAGAATCCAACAATATACTGAAAAAATAACAAATGGTTCGATACAAGTTATTTTTCTTTTCTTGCTGAATGTGGGGTTAGCATACTGGGCACATTTAGGATTTCCTAAAAGTACAATCAGTCAAAAAAATAAACTATTCTCACAATATGTGTTTTATGCTTCGGTGATTTTATTGATGTTTATTCCTTTGCTTTGGTATTCTGTGGAATTTTACCGTTTAGCCAGAGGTATATTGCCTTTGATTTATATTTCTGTGATCAATGCTAGTTATAAATACAAAAAAGTCACCTATTATCAACTCGTTTTGTGGGGGATGTTAGTTATTCACCTTCTGGCTTGGTTTTATGTTTCTTATTTTTCGATCTCTATACCTGAAAGGATTTTTAATCCGCTATTTTATCAGAATGAATGGCTATAAGAAAGGACAAAATACAATGAGCATCTTATTTTTGAGTGGGATTTCTGCAGAAGAAAATAAAGGTATTTTTAAAAAGAACTGTTCCCAAGCAAAGTATATGAGCAATCATAAAAAGCAATGTTGGTTACTTTATTTTAAAAAACAAGAAATAAGAGTACGTGAGTTTTATGACAAGCAGATGATTCACGACAGTCTATTAACAAAGAGTGATGCAACGAATCACCGTCAAAAAATAAAAGATATCCAAATAGCAACAAAAAAATTATTGTTGTCGAGAGAATGGACTCATTTCTATTTTCGGGATCAATATTATACAAAAATAATGAGTGAACTGTTAAGTATCTCTCAGCAAAAAACAATTCAAACGATTATGGAAATTCCTACTTATCCTTATTATAAAGAACAATTGAATGTAGCACCCAATAAGTTAAAGGGTGGATTGAGTCTAGTATGGAATTACTTAGGTGATCGATTGTATGAAAAAAAATGCAATAAGATTGCAGTAATTGAGGCGAAGACAAGTAATAAAAAAAAGGCGAAGATGGTTTCTTTTTACAATGGTGTAGATCCGGATAATTTGCCAGTCAATTTATATCAGAAAAATGAAGAACAGCCTACACATCGGGTAGTTGCTGTTGGAAATTTTTATCCTTATCATGGGCTGGATCGTTTAATTGAAGGACTTGAATATTATTATCGGACAAAAGATGAGATAGCACCAGAGGTCTTCTTTGACATTGTTGGTGGGGGACCAGCAATTGAAGAGTTAAAACAACTGGTAGCATCTTACCGATTACAAGGATACGTTATATTTCATGGGTATAAAGATCGTCAAGAATTAGAACAGCTTTATGGTGAAGCTTCAATGGCTATCGGTACATTAAAGTTACATCTACGAGGTGCCAATATTGAGACAGCTATCAAAGTATCCGAAGCACTTTATCAAGGAATTCCAGTGATTACATCAGGCGAAACACCATTTTTTAGTGCAGTAAAACAAAATATTTATCAAGTAAAGGATGATGATTCACCGATCTCAATCAACGAAATGCTTCAATTTTTGGGAAAAAAACGTATCCCTGTTGGGGATCAGGTGTTACTCGACCTCTTCTCATGGGAAAAAATAATAGAAAAAATAGTAAATTTTGGGAGTGAGAATTGATGAAAATATTAGTAACTGGAGCAAACGGTTATTTAGGAACTGGAATTGTAGACCAACTGATCAATGATGGAAATGAAGTTATTGCGACAGATGTCAGAACGAATCGAATAAATAAAGAAGCCACTATCTATCAAGAAAATCTTTTTGATATTTCTGATCCGTATCATTATTTTGGTGAACCGAACGTATTAGTCCATCTTGCATGGCAAGATGGATTTATCCATAATGCAGAAAGTCATATTAGAAACTTATCCGATCATGCACTATTTTTAAAAAAATTTTTCTTATCAGGAATCGATAAAATCGTAGTGATGGGATCGATGCATGAAGTTGGATTTTATGAAGGCTGCATTAACGAATTCACTAGTACACACCCAATGAGTTACTATGGCATTGCAAAAGATTCATTGAGAAATTTCAGTTCGTTTATGGCTAAAGAAACCAATAAAAAATTTCAATGGTTGCGTGCTTATTACATTGTATCGAATCAACCGGGTGGTAGTTCGGTTTTTTCAAAAATCATTGAGAAAGCCAAGGAAGAAGAGGTAAACTTTCCTTTTACAATGGGGGAAAACCAATACGATTTTTTAGACTATGATGATTTTTGTTTTCAAGTAGCAGCAGCTGTTGAACAAGACGAAATCTCAGGAATCATTAATATTTGTTCAGGTTATCCTGTTAAATTAAAAGAACGTGTCGAACAATTCATTGCAGATAATCACTTGAATATTCATTTGGATTATGGTGCCTATCCCGATAGAAAATATGATTCTAAGGCTGTATGGGGGGATAATAAAAAAATACAAAAAATTTTAAAACAAGCAAAAAATAAAAAAATAAGTAAGGTGTAAGAAATGAGACTATCTGTTTTCGGTATGGGCTATGTAGGGCTAGCAAATTCATTGTTGCTTGCCCAAAATAATGATGTGGTTGCTTATGATATCGATCAGAAAAAAATCGAGAAACTAATAAAAGGTTGTTCCCCAATCGAAGATAAAGAGATCCAAGAATTTTTGAATAATAGAGAATTGGGAATAACTTTTACACAAGACTTCAAAAGTGCAGCATCATGGGGAGAATTTATTTTGATTGCTACTCCAACCGATTATGATGAAGAAAAAAACCTATTCGATACTTCCTCCATAGAAGAAGTAATCGAAAAGGTAAAGGCAGTACGTACGGATGCTGTATTTATCATTAAGTCAACGATTCCTTTAGGTTATATTAAGTATTTAAAAAAGAAATATCAATCAGAGGATTTTATTTTTTCACCAGAATTTTTGCGGGAAGGAAAAGCATTGTATGATAATCTCTATCCTTCTCGTATCGTTGTAGGCGAAAACACGAAAAGAGGACAAAAAATTGCTTCGATGTTTAAAAAAAATACTCGAATAAAAGATGTTCCTGTTATTTTAACTGATTCAACAGAAGCAGAAGCGATCAAACTGTTTTCTAATACCTATTTAGCATTAAGGATTGCTTATTTCAATGAACTTGATACTTATGCTGAAATGAATGGATTAGATACAGCTCAAATTATCTCGGGGGTTTCAATGGACCCAAGAATAGGGGACTATTATAATAATCCCTCTTTTGGTTATGGCGGATATTGTTTACCGAAGGATACGAAACAATTACTAGCGAATTACCAGCACGTGCCAAATGATCTGATCCAAGCCATCGTTCAGTCAAATGATACAAGAAAAACATTTATTGCAGATCGTATCATGGAAAAAAATCCAGATATAGTAGGGATTTATCGTTTAACAATGAAGGCGGGCTCTGATAATTTCAGATATTCATCTATTTTAAGTATCATGCGTCTTTTGAAAGATCAAGGCATTAACGTAGTCATTTATGAACCGACAGTGAAGAAGGAGCATTTTTCGACATTTAAAGTAATAAAGGACATTGATGAGTTCAAGAAGCATTCAGATGTGATATTAGCCAATCGATTTGATCCGTTACTCAAAGATGTAGAAATGAAAGTCTATACGCGAGATATATTTGGAAGGGACTAATAGAATTGAAACATGTGCTTAAAAATTTTGGGTATCAGTCATTATTTCAACTGACAAAGATTATCATGCCAATCATTACAGTCCCAATTGTTTCAAAAGCATTAGGTCCTGGAGGATTAGGGATTTTTAATTACACCAATTCGATTACTCAATATTTTGTGTTAGTCGCTAGTTTAGGGATCTCGATGTATGGGAATCGAGAAATCGCATTAGTTTATAATCGTAAAGAAAATATTTCAAAAACGTTTTGGGAAATCTGTTTATTAAAAGCAGTTTTAACATGTATTACACTTTTAGTTTTTTTGTTATTTACTACTTTTTTAGGTAATAAGATCTATTTCTATATACAAAGTCTCACTATTATAGCTGTTATGTTTGACATTTCGTGGTTTTTTATGGGAATCGAGGATTTCAGAAAAACGAGCATGATCAATCTGGGAATTCAATTTGTTACTTTCATTTTAATTATCTTTCTGATTAAAGATTCTTCTGATACGATTTTATATGTTTTACTACAGTCAGTAGGAACCTTATTATCTCAACTATTGACATGGCTATTTATTCATAAACATATAAATTTTAAAAAGGTAGCATTCTTAGATAGCTTTAGACATATCCGATCATCTTTTGAATTTTTTATCCCACAGGTTGCTATTTTACTTTATACGAATCTAAACAAGACTTTATTGGGTGTTTTTATTGGTAGTACAGCTGTTGGTTATTACACTAATTCATTAACAATCAATACGGTATTTATCACGGTTATTACAACGCTTGATATGGTGCTATTACCGCACATGAGTGGGTTATATGCCAAAGGAAACATTAATAAGATGGTGGACATCATTGATAAGACGATTCATTTACAATTATATTTTAGTGTTCCAGCGATGTTCGGGATGCTTACGGTTTACGATAAATTAGTTCCCTGGTTTTTTGGGAAAGAATTCTTATTCATCAATAAAGTTATTCCACTTTTTTCTATTTTGATCGTTGTGATGCCCTTAGGTATGTCCATTTCTAGACAATATTTGATACCGATTGGCAAAGTAAAAATCTACAATAAATCTGTATTAATTGGTGCGGTTATCAATATTTTATCTAATTTAATCTTGTTACCGTGGATCGGTTTTTTTGGAGTGGTTTTTTCAAACCTTTTAGCAGAAATTTTTGTAACAGTGGTACGTACAAAATCATTCTTGAATCAAACAAATTTTAGCTTTAAGAAAAAAAACTTACTGGTTATTTTTTGTTCATCCATTATTATGTGGTTCGTTACAAGAATAATTACAAATGGCATGTCACCTACCTTTTTGACTAATCTAATCCAAGTTTCTATAGCCGTCCCTATCTATTTTTTACTAACGTCTTTGTTTGGCTATAACCCTATTTTGAGTGGTTTAGGGAAATGGAAAAAAGAAAATTGAACACGAGTAGTTTCCTTGCTCAAAATTTTTTAATAATTTCAATAAAGAGTAGATTCGTATTTTTTTTAAGAAAAAATGACGTTGAATAATCCTTTAGAGTAAAGAAGTAAATAGACGCAGTTTGGTTTCAGGTAAAATTTACTATTCTTGTAAACAACCCAATCATTCCTATACACTAACCTTTTATGTGATACCCAATTACCTAGATGCCAACTACTATATTTACAATCAACTTTGGAGGGCGAAATTTATGAGCAAAATTTATGAGGTAGCTACTATTAATACAGGTGGTCGTAGTGGTAAAATTTATTCACAAGAGAAAAAATTTTTGTATGATGTCGCAGCACCTGGAACCCAAAACACGGATGCAACAAATCCCGAAGAGCTCTTTGCAGCAGCTTATAGTGCCTGTTTTAACGGTGCCTTAGAATTAGTTTTATCTAGAAAGAACATCAATCAACCTAGTTCAGTAAAAGCAAACGTTGCCTTGCTGAATCATGGAGAGGCAGATTTTACAATAGAAGTTCTTTTGACAGTCTTTATCAAAGATATGCCGAAAGATGAAGCAATACGTTTTGTTGAAGAAGCAGATCAAGTTTGCCCTTACTCAAAAGCTTTGCGTGGAAATGTAACAGTAAATTTAGAAATCAGTGACACTGACTTCTAAAATCGTTCCTTTCCATCAAAAGTAATGATGAAACATATTAGAAAAGCCATGGGGGAGCTTTTCTAATATGTTTTTTTTTTATTTGTTCATGACTAGATGGTAAAAAAATAAAAAAAATAAGATGAAAGATTTAAGTAGAATAAAGACATAGGGATATATTATTTGCTTTATCTCTTATATTCTCTCAATGAGGCTGGAGGATTCAATTCATCCAGCCTCAAACTCCTAAAAAAAGAACGATTAATCGTTCATTTCAAGAATCTAACAATTGATTGTGAAGGAGCGGAAAAGATGAAGTTGTTTGTATGGTGTTTAACGGTATTAACTAGTTTTAGTTTGGGGATGTTGGTGATGTTTGTTTTTAATTATCCTTATGAAAATTATGGGAATGAAACGAAAGAAATCAAGGTTGCCAATGTTTCTAGTTCGTCCACATCTGCGGATGAAATTGAGGAGCCGGAAAAATTCAATGTATCATTAAAAGAAGCACTTGAAACTTATCAGACTTGTTATCCTAATCAAGCGATTACTTCTGTGAAAGTTAGTCAGACTGTTGGTCCTTACTATTACGAAATTACTGGTAGAGATGCAACTAAAGAATGCAGCGTAAGAATTTCAACTAAAACAGCGAACATCAAAAAAAAAAGTATATCGCATACGAAACAAACACGAACAAGCCACTACCGAGCAATCCGCAGATCTGTTCAATATCAAAAACTTAAAAAGTTTATCGGAAGTTACTGAAGTAGCTGAAAAAGTAGCTGAAAAAACGAATGGGACAGGAAAAGCGGTAAAGTGGTTCCTTGAAAGACAATCAGGGAAATCGTATTGGACAATTACTATTAAAGAAAAAATAAAAAAAGTGACAGTCAAAGTTGATGCGTATACTGGCGAAGTTCTAAAAGCTGAGCAGAAGTGAGCGAAATGAAAAAAGCGACTGCGGCTGAAGCATGTGAAACGACCCTCAAAAGTTAGATTTTTGGTCTAACTTTTGAGGGTCGTTTCATTGGACATTGATTTTTATACGTTTTTTGGCAATTGTTCATAAAAAGCTGCTTTAGTTGCTGTAATATAAGGATTTAACCATAAATAACCAATTCCAGCAGTTAGCATGGCTAAGATATGCCAGCCAATAAAGGATAGATCAAGCCAGAACAATTTACCTTTGTAGCCATCCATTAATTTACGACTAGCAGTGATCGTATTGAGAACACTCGGTTTTTCCCCTGTTTCAGTGATAACATCATAGTAAATGAAGTAACTTTGGGAATAAGAATAACTTTTGATGATACCAGGTATAACGAATAATAACGCCCATAAAGTAGTAAAGATCGAAATCAAAATAGCTAGTAAAATCACACCACCAAGAAATAATCCTGTAAAACCACGAAAGGCATCTTTAAATGGTTCGATGGTCGATTTGGTTCCACGCAGGATATCTAGATAGGTCCATGAAATCCCACTCATAAATAGTGCGCTGATAATACCAGACACAATACCACCACCGCTAGAAGCAGCACCTCCGTTGGTATTGTTTGCCATATCTTGGACAGCTGCAGGATCATTATAAGAATGAGCAAATAATAAAGCAGTCGGGATAGCAATGATCATAATGAGTGCAATTGTGATTAACGTTGGGACTAAATTCAATAATACAGCTTGTCCCCAGCGTCCTTTTAAACTGTCTTTTGCTTGTTGTTTCAGTTCTTTTGAAGATAGCATGAGTTTCACTCCTTTTTATTTATGCCATAAGTATAACAAAGAAGAAACAATTTGGCTTTCTTTATCTTTTATCTGTTATTATAATTTCTTTAAAAAATGAAGGTTAAATAAACACCTGTTACCCAATGAACCCTTGCAAAAAAGAGTTAGAACGATTATGATGATGGGAGTTGTCAATGCGATTATTATAGAGAAAGTAGGGAATTGAATGACACAACCTGCCATTCGTTATCGTTTAATCAAAAAAGAAAAACATACCGGTGCCCGTCTTGGTGAATTGATCACTCCTCATGGGACATTTCCCACACCAATGTTTATGCCTGTGGGAACACTAGCAACTGTCAAAACCATGTCACCTGAAGAATTAAAAGCAATGGGTGCGGGAGTCATTTTAAGTAATACGTACCATTTATGGTTACGACCTGGAGAAGACTTGGTAGAAGAAGCAGGCGGCTTACACAAGTTCATGAATTGGGATCAACCGATTTTGACAGATTCAGGTGGTTTTCAAGTGTTCTCGCTAAGCGATATGCGTAACATCGAAGAAGAGGGTGTCCATTTTAAAAATCATTTAAATGGTTCTCGGATGTTTTTATCACCAGAAAAAGCAATTAATATCCAAAATAAATTAGGATCAGACATCATGATGAGCTTTGATGAATGTCCTCCTTTTGATGAAAGCTATGATTATGTCAAAAAATCAGTGGAAAGAACCTCACGTTGGGCTGAGCGAGGCTTAAAAGCCCATCTGAATCCTGATCGTCAAGGATTATTTGGTATCATTCAAGGAGCTGGGTTTGAAGATTTACGTCGCCAAAGTGCAAAAGATTTGATCTCAATGGATTTCCCTGGCTATTCAATCGGTGGTTTGTCTGTTGGCGAACCTAAATCAGAAATGAACCGTGTGTTAGAGTTTACAACACCATTGATCCCTGAGGATAAACCACGTTATTTAATGGGTGTTGGTGCAGCAGATTCATTGATTGATGGCGTGATTAGAGGAGTCGATATGTTTGACTGTGTCTTGCCTACACGTATCGCAAGAAATGGTACTTGTATGACTTCACAAGGACGCTTAGTCGTGAAAAATGCACAATACGCACATGACTTCCGCCCAATCGATGAGAAATGTGACTGCTACACATGTAAAAATTATACACGTGCGTATATTCGTCATTTGATCAAATGTGATGAAACATTTGGGATACGGTTAACGTCTTACCATAACTTGTACTTCTTATTAAACTTGATGAAACAAGTGCGTCAAGCGATCATGGATGACAATTTATTAGAATTTCGAGCAGCCTTTTTTGAGGAATATGGGTTTAATAAAGAGAATGCCAAAAGTTTCTAATCTTTTTCACTAAATTTATGTAAAAAACTAGTGTCTCACGCCTTTTTCTGCTAAAGTTGAGTGTGTAGATACATGTTAGTGAGGTGAAAAAAATGGGATCATTACCAATGTTAGTCATGTTCGTTGCTCTTTTAGCAATGTGGTATTTTATGTCACGTTCACAAAAGAAACAACAACAAGAACGACAAAATTTACTAGACAGTATGAAATCAGGCGATGAAGTAGTTACAATCGGCGGATTACATGGTGTTGTTTCAGAGATCGACAATGAAAAACGCACAGTCGTTATAGATTGTGAAGGGATTTTTCTAGAATACGATCGAGCAGCCATCAAAACGGTTAAACCTGGAACTGTCGTAACCAATGATTCGACAGTAAATACGGTAGAAAAAACAGAACCAAAAGTTGCTGAAACAGTAGAAGTGAAAGAAGAAGCTACTGAAACTGTTGAAACACCTGAAGATAGTAAAGAAAACAAATAGGTAAAGCTTAGTAGTTGAGTCTGAGACGGTGTCTCGGGCTCTTTTTTTATCCTAAATCTCTGACTTTGTTAAGTTTTGAATAAACGGTTTTTTTGATAAAATACTTTGGGTAATTAGGATGATAAATAAAAACACTGATAAATAAAGGAATTAATCGAAATTTAAAAAACTGTGAAAAAAATCACAATAAAGGTTTACATCTGAAAAGGTTTGTTGTATGATGAGAATGTGAATTAATTAACAAACAACCATGACCCATTAGGAGGAAGACAATGGCTAAAGTAATGGAGAAAGAACAACCAAAAACTATTGATGTTCAAGGAATGATTGATGAATTAGCAACGAAAGCAAATGTCGCATTAAAAGAGATGGAAAACTTTGATCAAGAAAAAGTAGATCATATTGTGCATGAAATGGCAATGGCAGCATTAGATCAACATATGCCGTTAGCTAAAATGGCAGTTGAAGAAACTGGTCGTGGAATCTATGAAGATAAAGCGATCAAAAATATGTATGCTTCTGAATATATTTGGAATAACATCAAGCACGATAAAACAGTTGGTGTCATCAATGAAGATGTTCAAAAAGGCTTGATTGAAATTGCTGAACCAGTTGGTGTGGTTTGTGGGGTAACTCCAACAACTAACCCAACATCAACGACAATTTTTAAATCAATGATCGCGTTGAAAACAAGAAACCCAATCGTTTTTGCATTCCATCCAAGTGCTCAAAAATCTTCTGCTGAAGCAGCACGTGTCGTTCGTGACGCAGCGATCGCAGCTGGCGCACCTGAAAATTGTATTCAATGGATTGAACATCCATCGATTGAAGCGACTTCAATGTTGATGAATCATCCAGGGATCGCAATTGTTTTAGCTACTGGTGGGGCAGGAATGGTAAAATCTGCTTATTCAACAGGAAAGCCAGCTTTAGGTGTTGGACCAGGTAATGTACCAGCATATATTGAAAAAACAGCAAAAATCAAACGAGCAGTGAATGACTTGATCGTTTCTAAAACGTTCGATAACGGAATGATTTGTGCTTCTGAGCAAGCAGTAATCGTTGACAAAGAAGTCTATGCTGCAGTTAAAGCAGAATTCCAAGCACATCAAGTCTATTTTGTGAAACCAGCTGAACTTTCAAAATTAGAAGATGCAGTGATGAATGAAGGTAAATACGCAGTAAATCCAGCAATCGTTGGACATTCTGCAATGGACATTGCAAAACTAGCTGGCATCAAAGTTCCAGAAGGGACAAAAATGTTAGTAGCTGAATTAGAAGGTGTCGGAGCGGATTACCCTCTTTCACGTGAAAAACTTTCTCCAGTACTTGCAATGGTTAAAGCAAACAATACAGAACATGCCTTTGAATTATGCGAAGGAATGTTGAACTTAGGCGGATTAGGCCATACTGCAGTGATTCACTCAGAGGATGAAGAGCTGCATGTGAAGTTTGGTCTACGGATGAAAGCTTGCCGTATCTTAGTAAATACTCCTTCAGCAGAAGGTGGAATCGGAAATATCTACAACGAAATGATCCCTTCACTAACTTTAGGTTGTGGTTCATATGGTAAAAATTCTGTTTCTAGAAATGTAAGTGCCATCAACTTGATCAATGTCAAAACTGTAGCGAAACGGAGAAATAATATGCAATGGTTCAAATTACCACCAAAAATCTTCTTTGAAAAGAACTCTTTGCTTTATTTAGAAAAAATGGAAAACGTAGAGCGTGTCATGATCGTTTGTGATCCTGGTATGGTGCAGTTTGGTTACTGTGATACGGTTCGTGAAGTACTATCAAGACGTAAGAATGATGTGAAAATCGAAGTCTTCTCAGAAGTTGAGCCAAATCCTTCAACAAACACAGTCTATGCAGGAACGAAATTGATGG
The DNA here is from genome assembly GCF_040887305.1 of Enterococcus sp. C57. Taxonomy (NCBI): domain Bacteria; kingdom Bacillati; phylum Bacillota; class Bacilli; order Lactobacillales; family Enterococcaceae; genus Enterococcus; species Enterococcus sp. C57. Next base: position 272,411 of record NZ_JBFOFP010000004.1, read on the forward strand.
CTGATTTCAAACCAGACACAGTGATTGCATTAGGTGGCGGTTCTGCAATGGATGCTGCTAAAGGAATGTGGATGTTCTATGAACACCCAGATACTTCATTCTTTGGAGCAAAACAAAAATTCTTAGATATCCGTAAACGGACATATAAGATCGATAAACCAGAAAAAACACAATTTGTGTGTATTCCGACAACTTCAGGAACGGGTTCTGAAGTAACACCTTTTGCCGTTATCACAGATAGTGATACACATGTGAAATATCCATTGGCAGATTATGCATTAACACCAGATGTAGCAATCGTCGACCCACAATTTGTCATGTCAGTACCAGCTTCTGTCACGGCAGATACAGGGATGGACGTATTAACTCATGCGATTGAGTCTTATGTTTCTGTTATGGCTTCTGATTATACAAGAGGCTTGAGCTTACAAGCAATCAAATTAGTCTTCGATTACCTAGAAAAATCAGTGAAAACTCCTGATATGGAATCACGAGAAAAAATGCACAACGCTTCTACAATGGCAGGGATGGCATTTGCGAACGCCTTCTTAGGAATTTGTCACTCAGTTGCGCATAAAATTGGTGGAGAATATGGTATCCCACATGGTCGTACAAATGCCATTTTATTACCACATATCATCCGCTATAATGCAAAAGATCCACAAAAACATGCAATGTTCCCTAAATATGATTACTTCCGTGCAGATACAGACTATGCAGATATTGCTAAGTTCTTAGGGTTAAAAGGACAAACAACAGCGGAATTAGTTGAAGCTTTAGCAACAGCAGTTTATGAATTAGGACAATCAGTTGGAATCAATATGAGCTTGAAGGCGCAAGGTGTAACACAAGAGACCTTAGATTCAACGGTTGACCGTATGGCAGAACTTGCTTATGAAGATCAATGTACAACAGCAAATCCAAAAGAGCCATTGATCAGTGAGCTAAAACAAATCATTATTGATGCTTATAATGGTTAATTCAATACAAGTATAGTTAATCAAGCCCCTTTTCCAGATAAAGATAATCTGGAAAGAGGGGCTTTTTTTGTCGGAAAGGGGATCAATATCGTTAGAACTAGCGTAGGAATTTCTTTTGTTAGAAAAAAACGATTAATTCGCTTTTTTAGAAAAAGTAGTTTTATCAAGACCGATGAACCATGTTACTTTAGATAAGTAAAAATGAAAAAAGAAAGGAAGTTGTTAGGATGACAAAACCATTATTTGAGAAAACAAAAAATCAAGAAAATATGGGAAAAGAACAATTGATGTCAATCGTTGATTCATTAGAAGTCAAATTGCGGGAAAACTTAGAACCACTTGAAAACGTACACAAATGCACTGAGCTATACATAGAGTTGAAAAATGAACTAAAGAGAGAAATTGAAGAACGGGCTAAGAAAAGAGAGGATTGGTATAAGAAAAAGCATTCTCAAATTAAAAAAAAGGAAGATTGTGAGCAGGAACTTCAAAACGCAGTGAAAGCAAAAAAAAATGCATTATATAAAAGCACCAAGCGAGTACATGGTGAAACGATCAAGAGCAAAAAAAAAGAGCTTAACGAAATAGCAAAAGAAATCAAAAATTGCAAGTCTGAGATAAAAAAACTGACGAAGGAAATGAAGTATTTAACTGGTAGGAGAGGTGAAAAATGGATCGATCATTCTTTATTAAAGTACGTGGTGAACACTAAAGTTGTCGCAGATGAAAAAAATACACCGGAGGATGACAAACTAAAAGAGGAAGCAGCAACAAAAAATAATGTAGTAACAGAAGAGGAAGCAGCAACCGAAAAAAATATAGCAGCAAAAGAAAAAGTAACAACAAAAGAACTAAAACTGGTTACTAAAGAATTGACTGAAAAACAACGAAAGCAACAATTAAAAAATAATCTCCACAATCTTAAGGAGCTAGATCAAACGTTAAAAAAATTAGGGAATGTAAAGAGTCCTTGTTTTAATCAAAATAAAATAGACTATTATGTCATAATACGTTTATATCTTAAAAGATCTATGCAGCTAGAAAAAATTATACGATTCAGGATTAACCCTGGCGGAAAAACGCTCAATCTATTTAGTGGTGGTAAAGTGGATAAAAAACGAAAAAAAATAGAACGAGATCTTCAGATGAGTTGGAGAGATATTTATAGTTATCTACTAACCAATCCAGATAACTTTAAGCGTGAAACAGCAGTTCAGGAAAAACAGCAGGGGAAAAAACAATTGACTGATCTAATAAGCAAAGAACTAGGGAAAGTATGTGAAACGAGTAATCCTGAGATAGGGAAGGGGATGGGTATAATAAAACCTAGCGCTCCGCCAATGATGCCAGGAATGGAATTATAGCCGTTTGTCAAAGATACATAGGTTTTATTTTTGTTTATCAGATGCAAAAGAGTTGGTATCCTATTATTTATCGCATGAAAACTAGAACAAACGTATGAGGCGATTGGTGAAGGATAAAATAGAGTCAACGCCATAAGAAAATCTCATTTTAAGAAAACTTTGTATTTTTGTAGACAAAAAAGGTCGTCATTCATCTTTTCGATGATTGGACAACCTTTTTGAGTTGAATCGATTTGTTTATTTCTTTCGTGTGCCATATTTGGTCAGAGGGATTCCTCGGGCTTCGCACCAATCTTTAGTAGTTCCAGATAAAATCAAGGGTTGGTGATGAAGTTCTTGGATAGTTTTAGCTCCTACCATGGTCAATAGCCGTTGAAGTTCTGCTTGCCATTGTTGGACTAGTTGGATCGTTTCTGCCACGCCGTGTGTCATGAGATGCGTTAAGATCGTTCCAGAAACGCCTACTGCATTGGCACCAAGACAAAGTGCTTTGAAGAGGTCGAAGGCATTGCGAATACCACCAGAAGCAAGAATCTCTACTTGGTGTTGGGCTTCGTTTGCCTCTAGCAGAGAAGTAACCGTTGATTGTCCCCAATCGACTAAATAATCTAACTCTCTTTTTTTGCGACGAGCATTTTCGATTTGAGTGAAGCTGGTTCCGCTTCGGCCACTGATATCGATTGTCTGAACCCCCAACTCGGCTAGTTCATCAATCGTTTCTCTGGTCATACCAAAACCGACTTCTTTCACGATCAAAGGAACCGAAATGCCTTCGCTGATTTCTTTGATCAATTTTTTCCAATTGGAAAAATCACGATCCCCTTCAGGCATCACCAATTCTTGTGGTGCATTGAGATGGAGTTGTAAAGCATCGGCTTGAAATAGTTCAATCGCCTCTTTTGCTCGTGCTAAAGAGGTGCCGGCTCCTACGTTGGCAAGGATCTTTCCTTCTGGATAAACGTCACGCATGATCGTGTAAGAATCGCTTAAAGCAGGATCTTTTAAAGCTGCACTGACTGAACCCGTGGCAATCATTAAATTTGTTTCTTTTGCGATCATCGCTAGATCATGGTTGATTTTTTTAGTTTTTTCACTTCCACCAGTCATAGCATTGATATATAAAGGATAGTCTAAAGTTAAGCCAGCAACAGTCGTATGTAGATCAATCTCTGACATGGAAACTTCAGGTAAGGGGTTATGAACGATTCGAACCGTATCAAATTCATTTTTTTGTTTACTATGAAAAGCTTTAGCTAATGAGACATGTTCATCTTTTCGATTCATCCTTTTTCCTTTCGTTGGTTACTATAGACGTGTAATGGCAAGGGTGTAATTTCTGCTAATTCCCAAGCGCTCATCAAAGGCAAGATACCGGATTTTTGATCCACGATTACGATACCACAATCGCCACCACCTGCTCCAGATGATTTTGCTGCGCCCTCGTATTCTTCTGCTAAGCTACATAATTTATTTAAAGCAGGGGTTTCGATCAATACGCCCGTAATTGACGATAGCTCATGGAGTAGTTGTCGGTTTTTCCTGATCATGGCTTGGATCAAATCAATGTTATTTTCTTTGAATCCTTTAATCATTTCATGAACGCATAAGGTACTATCTTGTAAAAATTTTTGATAGGCTACCATTTTTTCCTTACGTGAGCGATGGACTTGATCGACTAAATCAGAAGTTGATGCAGGACTGCCAGTCCAACCAATCAGTAAACGCAGATCTTTCGGTGTCGGAAGAGACTCAATGGATAAACCAGGCCAATCCATTTCGATGAGTTCAACGATTGTATGTTGTTTTTCTTGTTCTTGGAGCCACTGGTGATCAAAGGTTGAAAAAGCAATCCAACCACCATAACAACTAGCTGCAATATCTCCACAAGAGCCATTATCTTGAACCGTTAAATTTGCTAGTGCAGCAATTTTGAAAATTTCAATCTGTGTAAGATTTAACGCATAAAACATATTCAATGCCTTGACTGTTGCGACAGTTACGGCGCCACTTGAGCCTAGACCGTATTTGCGTCCGTTAGAACTATCCAATTCACTTGTCACTTTTAGGTCATAAAAAGAAAGTAAAATATTTTTTTCTCGTGCGTATTTTTCAGTCAAACGAATGGCAGCAAGGATATAATGAAATGGATTTTCACGAATATCCAAGACAAGTTCACCATCACGCCGAGTCCAACGAATCGGCATGCCACTATATTGCTCAGATTGGATGCTGCCGACTTTTCGTGCGGTTTCAACTGTTACAGTAACAAACTGATCAATGGCTACGATGATAGCCGGATGTCCGGTTTCAACAACTGCGTATTCTCCAGCAATATAAAGTTTTCCTGGTGCAGATACTTCAATCATAAAAATCTCCCTTTATTCAATAATCGTCATTCCTGGACCTGCAAAAGCCGAAATGACTTGTTGGCTACTAAATAAGTCACTAAATGTTGTTTTGACCTTATCTAGATGGTCTTTTTGAACTAGCACTTTCACATTTGGGCCAGCATCCATAGTAAAGTAACAAGGAATCCCCTGATTTCTTAAATCCCGTACCGCTTGCATGGCTTTTAAACTATCAGGAGACCAGTAGGTAAATGGCGGACGTGCAGCTAATGTCGTTCCATGCATTTTTAACCCATTTTGTTCCATAGTTTCACCTAGAAGTTGAAAGTTCTTAGTTTTGATTGCTTGTTTTAGTTGATAAAGATCGGCTTCGACAGAATCTAACCATCCTTGATAAAAACTTGAAGTTTCAACCGTTCGGCGCATACCATCACGACTTGAGACATCTTTTTTTTGCTCATTCAACAATAGAAAGACCATCGCTAAGTGATCTTCAAAACCGTCTGAGGAAATTGGATGAGCATACGAGCTTTGATCATCGTGTCCTTTTTCCCATTCAACAAATCCACCAAAAATACTCCGACAAGCGGAACCTGATCCTCTACGAGCCAGTCTTGATAAAGCTTGATCATCTAATCCTAATTTCAATGCCTCGTTGCATGCTCCGGCTAAAGCCGCTAAGCCGCTGGCAGAAGAAGCTAAACCCGCAGCAGTCGGAACGAAATTCTGGCTGATCACTTTTGCTTTTTTCGTGGTACCCGCTTTTTCTCTCACAATATCCAAAAAAGTACTGATTTTTTTGGTTGCTTTTTCATCTTGCAATTGATTATCTAAATAAAATTGGTCTTCTGTGTAAGCTTCTGAAAAGCTGACTTCAGTTTCCGTATAAAATGCATCTAATGTGAGTGATAAGCTGTTATTCATCGGGAGAATTAACGATTCATTTTTTTTACCCCAGTACTTGATAAGGGCGATATTCGTATATGCTCGTGCTTTGCCTTTAAACATAGGTATGTACTCCTAATCCTTGAATCCAAGTTGCAGCTGCTCCCGCTTGTAAGAGGGCTTCGCTGATTTCTTGGGCTTTTGTTTTTGTTTGAGCTAGCGCAATCATGCAGCCACCTCGACCACCACCAGTTAGTTTTGCTCCCAAAGCGCCTGAATCTCTAGCGGTTTCGATCAATACATCAAGAAAATCGTTGCTGATCGTTAAATTTTTTAAAATTAGTTGGGCTTCATTCATCGCTTGGGCTAAATGCTCGGGGTTATTTTTAACAATGGCTTTTTTTGCTTGCCTTGTTAAGTATCCTAGTTGTTGGATTTTTTGTCCAACTTTCTGCTGATCTTTTTCAAATAAATGAGCAACGTCTTTGACCACTGCTCGCGTCTGACCTTTGATTCCGGTATCAGCGACAATCAAAAAAGCGTCGATATTTAAAGAGAAATAATCAAACGGGTGTCCTTTCACAAAGTAGATTGGTTCTAAACTGCTTGTTGCCGCAGCATCGATACCGCTAGGATTACCATGGGCAATTTTTTCTGAAATTTGGACATTTGTCAAGAGCTGTTCGCGAGAAAGTGGTTGTTCGAGATAATCGTAAAAGGCACGAGTAACTGCCGTAGCTACTGCAGCGCTTGAGCCCATTCCACGTTCGGCAGGGATAGTGCTGTGAATAGTTAACTCTAATGATTGCTCAATTTGCAGTTCCTTTTTTAAGTTGAATACTAACTGCTTGATGTTTTTTAACGAATGTGGGGCATCAGGCAGTATTCCTGTATAGTAGGAAGAAACAAGCTGATCTCCTGACGAAGTGATGTGTTCATTCAAGGAAGCAACTACTTTTGCTGCCTGAAAAGGAAAAGCGATTGCCGGTTCGCCGTAGACAACTGCATGTTCGCCCATCAGAATAATTTTACCATTTGATTCCCCTTGGCCATAATTTGCCATAATCTAACTCCTTCTTTTATTCCCATAACTTTTTTGAGCAAAAAATAAAGCGCCTTGGATCCTTTGCGCTAACGAACAGATTGTATAACATAGAAGTTCAAAAAACAATTCATCTTTATTTTACTAAAACCTTCCCAGAAGTAAAATAAAGAATACGTTTTCTGTTGAAAAACCTCTTTTTTCTTAAGATTTTATTGAATTTTATGAATGGAAATATCCTGTTATTCCTAATTGACACCACCAGATATTGGGGGTATATTTAAAAAGAATTGGAAAAAGACACAACATTTAGTGATAAAGTGAGTTGGAGGTTAATGAGTGTGATTGTTTTAGCAGGTACCATTGGCGCTGGAAAATCAAGTTTAACAGAAATGATGGCTGAACACTTTGGAAGTCGAGCTTTTTATGAGTCAATCGAGGATAATGAGGTATTGCCTTTATTTTATGCCAATCCTGAGCAGTATGCGTTTTTGTTACAAATCTATTTTTTGAATAAACGTTTTGAAAGTATCAAGCAGGCAATGAAAGAAGACAACAATGTTTTAGATCGTTCGATCTATGAAGATTCTTTGCTTTTTCATTTGAATGCTGATTTGGGTCGGGCAACTGAAACAGAAGTTCGAGTATATGACGAGCTATTAGCAAATATGATGGAAGAGTTGCCGTATGCCGCACATAAAAAACATCCGGATTTATTGGTTCATATTCGTGTTTCATTTGATACGATGCTTGAACGGATCGAAAAAAGAGGACGATCATATGAACAACTTTCCTTCGATCCAAGCTTATATGATTATTACAAAGAATTGAATCGTCGCTATGATCAATGGTATGACGAGTACAATGAAAGTCCCAAAATCCAAATTGATGGCGATCGATTCAATTTTGTGGAAGATCCCCAAGCAAAAGTAGAAGTGCTGAACATGATTGAAGCAAAGTTAGCAGAAATTCGTCAAGAAGTCTTTGTTTCTTGAGTCCAATAAAAAATGATAGTATAAAGAAGACAGGATCTAACTTCGATATCTAAGCCGAAGAAATTGAAAATAGGAGAGCTATTTTCGCTTTTCATCGGCTTATTTATTTTTAAAAGCGAGACAGCGGTCAGAAGTGCTAACGATTTGTAAATTCGCCAAGAATACTTAGAAGAATCGTCGTGAGATACCTAATGAATCTATCAGCACAGGAAGAAGGGGACGGTATGAGAGAAAAACATTTTTTTAATTTTGATCAAAATTTTTGGCTGAATGTGCCTAGAGATGATGTAATGGGAATCAAAAATCTTAAGGAAGAGTATGGCATTAGTGATGAGATGCTTACCTATTCTTTAGATAAAAATGAACGAGCTCGTGTGGAATATGATACTCTTGATGATATTTTACTTTTGGTCACTAATGTTCCTCATCAACAAAAAATCGAAAACCACTATGAAACAAGTCCAGTAGCATTTATTCTAAAAGAAAATGGTCTATTTACATTTACGACTCAAAATACAGAATATGTGATTCGCCTGATTCGTTCAATCTTAGATCGGGATTCCGAGATAAATGTATACAGTTTACTTTTTCGTACGCTCTTTCTGATTTCAGATTCCTTCTTCCCGTTGATCGAAGAAGTGAATAGTGAACGACAACGCTTAAACCAAAAGTTGCGAGAAAAAACTACGAACCGCAATTTACTAGCTTTATCTGACCTCGAAGTTGGTTTAGTTTATCTAGTGACTGGTACAAAACAAAATGTCGTATTATTAGAACAAATCAAAGCATTAGCGATTTATCGAAAGCTCACTGAAAAAGAGAAGGAACAATTGGATGATGCATTGATTGAAGCAAAACAGGCAGTGGAAATGACCAATTTGGCCTCCCAGATCCTTGATCAACTTTCGGGAACGTATAATAATTTGTTGAACAACAACTTAAATGACACGATGAAATTTTTGACAGTCTGGTCATTGATTCTGACCGTTCCTACCATTGTGACAGGCTTTTTCGGTATGAATCTACAATTGCCTTTTACACATTCTGTCTTTGGTTGGGGGATCGCCTTATTCATCAGTCTGATATTGTCAGTTTGGATGCTGATCGCATTGTGGCGTAGGATTCGGTAGTTTCAAGGAAGACGGTCACCAAAAAAGTTGAGTGTCTGATGAAGGGTGTGTTTCGATAGCTAAAAGTTTTTTATTTGGACAAGTATATAACTAAAGTAATTAACTGATTAGGGAATGTTTCGAGAGTCTCTAGTGAAAAAGATTGACAAAAAAATATAGATTTGCTATACTATTGAAGTTGAGAAATAAAAGCAGAAGCACCCGCTTCTCGCCTTAGTTGATTCAGTCACTGGGCTAGATAGTTTTCATCTATTGAATTAGGTGAAGTACGTGCGGGTTCTGGAAGAGAACTCGTTTTTTTTATTGCCGAATATTCGGCACGCTTTTCTTTCTCTCATAATATTTGGAGGTGAATGACCATAGCAAAGGATATGATGGTTAACGACGGCATTCGTGCACGTGAGTTACGATTGATCGGTTCAGATGGTGAGCAATTAGGAGTTAAGACAAAAGCAGAAGCATTGAAAATTGCAGAACAAGCAAATTTAGATCTTGTGTTAGTTGCCCCAAGTGCGAAGCCACCAGTTGCGCGAATCATGGACTACGGAAAATACCGTTTCGAGCAACAAAAGAAAGACCGCGAGGCGCGTAAAAAACAAAAAGTGATCAATGTTAAAGAAGTTCGTTTAAGTCCAACAATTGACGTGAATGACTTCAATACAAAACTTCGTAATGCACGTAAGTTCTTAGAGAAGGGCGATAAAGTGAAAGCTTCTATCCGCTTCAAAGGCCGTGCCATTACCCACAAAGAAATTGGTCAAAAAGTCTTGGATCGCTTAGCTGAAGAAACTGCTGATATTGCGACAGTTGAGCAAAAAGCGAAAATGGACGGACGCAGCATGTTCTTGACGCTGGCACCGAAAAACGACAGTAAGTAATTTGAATGACTCACTGACTGTTGGACAGTCGATAGTCGGATAACGAAAGATTTTGAGGAGGAAATATAGTCATGCCAAAACAAAAAACACACCGCGGATCAGCAAAACGTTTCAAACGTACTGGTAAAGGCGGATTAAAACGTTTCCGCGCGTTTACAAGTCACCGTTTCCACGGTAAAACTAAAAAACAACGCCGTCAATTGCGTAAAGCAAGCATGGTTTCTAGTGGCGACTTCAAACGTATTCGCCAACAACTAGCAAAAATGAAATAAAAAAAACAAAAAGATCGAAATTTGAAGATTTATTTTTATTAGGAGGAATTAAACATGGCACGTGTTAAAGGTGGAACAGTCACTCGTAAACGTCGTAAAAGAATGCTAAAATTAGCAAAAGGTTACTACGGTTCAAAACACACTTTATTTAAAACAGCAAAAGAACAAGTAATGAATTCATACAACTACGCATATCGCGATCGTCGTCAAAAGAAACGCGACTTCCGTAAATTGTGGATTGCTCGTATCAACGCAGCAGCACGTATGAATGGCTTGAGCTACTCAAAATTGATGCACGGTTTGAAATTAGCTGAAATCGACATCAACCGTAAAATGTTAGCCGACTTAGCTGTCCACGATGCAGCAGCATTTACTGCATTAGCTGACCAAGCTAAAGATGCTTTAGCTAAATAATCAAATAAACGTTGTTAAACCAACGTATACCCCGCTTTTATCGAGCGGGGTTTTTCTTTTGTCACAGAATTGACCCAGACTTTTTCAAAAATAGAAGGTCATCTTTTCTTTAGTATCTTTAACGACAGGAGACTGAACCAAAACTCCCCTCAGTCGCTTCTGGTGGCTCTAAAAGTGAATAAACGGCGTTCAAGAAACAACTCCTCAACAATAAGAGAGGAGCTAGTCGTTTCTTTCACAGTCGCTTGCTAAATGGCGTTCAAAGAGCTGACCTTCGGCAATAAGGATGAAACGTAAAAGATAGGGAGCTGTAAGTTTCATCCTTATTACCTAGGTTAAGTTGCTCTTTTCATGACCTCTTGTTCACGGTGAGACAAAAGTAGCATCTTCAAAAAACAAGTCCGAAATTTACTGGAAATATGAGAAGCATCAAGTAGTAACAATCAACAGCAAAAGCTAGTGTTTGTGTTTCTTGTCAATTCTCGGAATCTCCTTCTTATTTCTTGTTGCTAAACACTTTTGTCTCAACCTCATAGAATAAAGAGTTCTAACTAAACCGTAGATTGATAATTTATTCACATTTAAACATAGAAATGAATGCGCTCTTATGATAAAATTTATAGGAACGTTTGTTTGTTTTATTGCTTCTAAAGAGATGTTTAGTATACGAAAAAATTATTAAATAATGGGAGGATTGATGAAAAAATAAAGCAGAGCGTTCCTGTGTGGTCTAATTTTCAAGTGAAGGATGGATGTATAACAAGAATAATCCAATACATACAACTGACGAATCGTTAATAAACATTGTAAATTATGAAATCAATCTATAAAGTTTCAATACAAAGTAAAGAATAAAAGAAATAAGATGGAAATATTGACTGGCGGAAAATCGTGTAAATAATTAGATTCTAAGATAAAAATTGGAGATTCAGGAGTTAAGTGACTGGATTTTACAAGCGATTGAATAAAAAATATACCGTTATTTTTTGAAAATTTCTCGAAAAAGAGTATGCCTATGTAGAGAACAGGCTTGCATATGTGAAACCCAAAATATTAATTAAGATATTAAAAGGTTGTGAATATGTTTATGGATAGACAGTATTATAAACAAGTAGCTTCAAATCAATACCAAGCAGAATTAAAAGTAGGTTCTGATAAAAAATTAATGAGCGATATCTCTTTCAGACATTATAAATTGACCAAGCAAGTAGAAAATATGAAGATGAAAGATGGAATAAAATGGTGTTATGGATATTCAAACTATATTAATCATCAAGGAATACCCGTTTTAAAAGGTATTCAGCGACAAAAATTTCAAAGAGGACAAATAGTTTTTGTTGATTTTTTTGGAGGATTCGGGGAAGAATTAACTTTTGACCATAATGCTGTAGTGTTACAAGCTGGAATTAAAGGATTAGTAGTCGCTCCTATAACCTCATCTCCTAGATATTATCAAGATATAAATAATCCATTGTTAGTACAAATAAAACAAAAAACTAACAATCAAGGTAATTTATTGTATAACTCTACTATTAGAATAGACCAACTAAGATATATAAGTCGTAGTAGAATATTGAAAAGACACGGACTGATATCTGATGGAGCAAAGTTAGACGAAATATCTTTAAAAATATCTCAGTATCTTACTCCTTTTTTATTGAAACAGATGGAAGAGGATATAGCAGAAAGTAAACAAAAAGCTAAAGAAGATGTGGAGAAGTTGAATGAGCAAATCAAACTCTTACAAGAAGAAAATTTTAGATTAAAAGAATTAAATAGAAGAAGCCAAGAAGGTTTATAAGTGGCTTGACAAAAAAGAATTTAGAAAATACAATTAATTTGTAAATAAGAATTAACCGTATACAAATAATACTATTTTTCGGTGCATCAATTTAATTTTGATGGGACCCTTACACGAATGAAGTGTAAAAGATTTTTTATCCCTTGTGCTTTTAGCATAAGGGATTTATTTATGTTCTAAAAATTTGTGCGCTATGAAAAATGATGTGGGTGAAGAGAAATCTTAGAATAATTTGAACAGAAAGAAGAAAAGATTCTTTCACGATTTCTTGTTCTAGAAGGTGTTTATACATAGGCAAATTGAAATAAACCTTAATGTTTCAAAAAATGAGAAAGTATTTCGAAAAGTATTTTCTTATTTTCCTCGGAGTCCAAAAATCCCCTCAGTCTCTTCGGGTGTCTCTAAAAGTGAATAAACGGTGTTTAAAAAGCAACTCCTCAACAATAAGCGATGATTTTCTAAAATATGAGGAGCTATTTAAAAAAATCCTCTCTTATTTGCTCGGAGTTAGTCGTTTCTTTCACAGCCTTTTGCTAAACGGTGTTCAAACATCAGCTCCTTGAAATAAGCCTGAATTTTTCAAAACATGAGAAGCTGTTTCAAAAAATTCTTTCTTATTGTCATCAGAGCTACCCGATGTTTTCACGACCTCTTGCTAAACGGCGTTCAAGAAGCAACTCCTCAACAATAAGCGATGATTTTCTAAAATATGAGTAGCTATTTTAAAAAATCCTCTCTTATTCGCTCGGAGCTGAACGCTTCTTTCACGACCTCTTGCTATTACGATAATCTTGCTTATGATGTCTTTTTTCGAATAACGAACAGGTCAGGTGCTTGGTCTTTATCTCCCTTTTTCAGGGGCGGAGAATAGGGTTAGTCCTTTGATTATTCGTACATAACACGCATTCATGATTACTGATGGTTGTTTCCTTATTTGATCTATGTGGCAGTCGAATACAAAAGTAAGAATGTAAGTTGAATCAAAAAATGCTATAATTTTCTTTGTGAATCACAGGAACCCTTTTTATAGCAAAATTTAAGAAGAAAGTAGGAGCGAAGTGAAACAAATAAAAGAGACTATCCGCAATAATAAAAAAATTTTAGTTCTTATTTCTGCCTATGTTATCATGGTTGTTTTAAATTTTTTGACACCGTTAATTGCGGATGATATTGAGTATATGTATAAAACAAGTAGTTTTTCGTCTATTTTACATGATGAATACACACAATATATGACTTGGACGGGAAGATCCGTTGTCCATATCATTGCACGTTTATTTTTGTTGATGCCTAAAACAGTATTTAATTTGGTCAATCCACTGATCTATGTTTTATTGACATTATTGATTTATAAAATGACCACAAAAGATAATACTACGTTTTATTCCTTCAAATATTTTTTAATTAATGTATTTTTATGGTTATTTGTCCCAGCTTTCGGTCAAACAATTTTATGGGAAACTGGTGCTGCTAACTATTTATGGGGAGGTATCATCGTTGTCAGTTTCCTATTTCTTTACCACCGCTATTATGAGAAAGAGCAAGAATTGTCTTTTAATCCTATAGTAAATAGCATATTGCTACTCATTTTAGGAATCTTAGCTGGCTGGTGTAATGAAAACACTTCTGGTGGGATGATCTTGATCGTTCTTGGCTACCTCTATTTTTATTATCAAAAGAAAAAGCCTTTACGACCATGGATGTTCACAGGATTGTTAGGAGCAATTTTTGGCTTATACATGATGGTAACAGCCCCTGGAAATGCTGTTCGAGCTACTTATTTTGCTCGTAGCCAGTGGTCTTTACCTCGGAAATTGTATTCGGGCGTTTTTTCAATCACAAAAACGCTATATGAAAATAGTTTAGCTCTTTTTGTGTTGATGGCGGTTCTGATCGTGTTGGGAATTTTCTTTAGTAAACACAAAGAATGGTTGAGACTATCCTATATCTATCTCTTTGCAGGGATAGCCACGATCTATGTATTATCTCTTTCACCAGCTGGACTTGATTGGGGAAGATCATTTTTTGGTGGTGTTTTATTTATCATTATGGCGATGGCGTTTGAATGGCCAGATAAAGTGTTGAAATCTACCCAGGGAGCGTTTTATGGGGTGATTAGTGGCGTATTGATTACCCAATTTCTATTTACTTTTGCTTTAGGAGTCAATGACATAGCACTTTCTTATAGAGAGATCAATCAACAATACCATTACGTCAGAGAGCAAAAAAAACAAGGAAATTTGAATCCGGTGATTGCCAACTTTACGATTTATAATCAAACTGGTCATACTGCTTACTCGGGAGGACTATCCCACGTAAAAACGGATATAACGAAACAAGTCAATCGAGCGAATGCAAAATATTTTGGTTTAGAGTCCATTCATTCAGTACCAAAAGAGGCTTGGGAAACAATCTATCAACAGGGAGATCCAAAATGGATGAGTATTTGGAATGCTAACACCTATTTTGAAGCATTAAGTCAAACTGATCATTTGGTTGTGATGGCAGGTGCAGGAGATAAGGCACAAATGAACCAGCAGTTAGCTGAAGAGATCCGTAAGCTGTTCCCTGAGTTTAAAAATGGGGATTCAGAAAGTTCTTGGAATTTTTCGGGTATCCGTCTGTTAGGAAAAAATCCTGAATTTTCACAGACAAAGAACTATAATTCTGTTAGCCAAGAAATCAATGGGAAAGAGATCTCAGTATCTTCAAGTTTTACACCGTATGCTGACCAACAGTTTGCTGCGATAAAAGTGGGCGATATAAATGTTGCAAGAAATAAAGCGGGCATAAATATTGCTGTTTTGTCAAAAGAAGGAAAAATAGTAGATGCTGTTAATATTCAATTAACTGGTGACAAACTAACCCTCTCAAGATAGAAGAGAGAAAATAGTAAGAAAAACGAGCCTACCAAAAGGATCACTCTTTTTGGTAAGCTCGTTTTTTAAAGAAATTTTTTGGACAAGCAAAAACCTCAATCATGTTGACTAACTAATGATTGAGGTTTTATTTCAATCAGGGCGTACTTCGTGCAGTTGTTTGACACGCCCTCCGATCGATTTAGCAAAAGCTTCTGATGCTTTTTTTTCTTTGAAAATCAATAAGTTATCTGGATTTTTTTCTCTTGTGCGGCAGCCTGTTTTATCAATGTAACCGTGCAATACTTTCACAACATACATGATGATCACCTGCTTTTTATTTTATTATACGGATGAATCAAGCCAACACAAGAAAAAAGGCAGCTTTTTTGATTTTTTTTAAGAAAATCCGTAATGGAAATCCTAAAAAATACAAGAGTTAAATACTATTCTTCAGCTATCCAACTGTGCATACTCGTGGAATAAGCGATCTAATGCAGGAGTTACCCGTTCAAGTTTGGTTAACTTCTGATTGTCAGCGAGTAAAAAACAATGTTTGCTAGAGCCAGTTGTTCGTAATTTTCCGTCATCTAAACCGTAGATTTCATAACTAAAATTTAATCTTGTGCCACTATATTGTTCGATTTTAGGCAAAATACGAACAGTTTCACCATAACGAATCATTTCTTTGTACTGGCAAGTGACTTCTAAAACAGGGATGATCACCCCTAGTTTTTCAATTTTTGTATAGCTGAAACCTAAATGATCCAATAAAGCAACACGAGATTCTTCCATCCAACGGATATAGTTGCTGTGGTGGATGATCCCCATTTGATCGGTTTCATAGTAAAACGGCTCACGAATGTACCCAGTAAATTTTTCCATCATTAGAACTCCTTGTTTCCATCATTTTTCTGACTAAAATAGTGCATCCATTGAGGGATTGCTTGACTGATTTGTGTCGGTAAAACAACATATTGTTTTTTTGCCAGTTGATCTCCAATAAAACTATGCAGGTAGACAGCTGCTGCGATCGTTTCATCGTTTTTAGGAAATTGTGCCAAGAATCCAGTGATCATACCAGCTAATGTATCACCAGTACCTCCAGTGGCCATTGCGGCAGAGCCCGTGGTATTTTGATAACATTCTTGTTGCCCGTAGATCGTGGTTCGATGACTTTTTAAAACAATCGTTGCGCCTAATTTGGCTTGCTGCTTGCGGTTGTTCTCAGGTGTTTGTTCCTCGATCTTAAGTGAGCTTACTCTTTGCCATTCCATTTGATGAGGAGTCATAACAGTTTGCTCGGGAAAATGGAGGGTTAGATTTTCTTTAGCGAATAATGTTAATGCTGAACCGTCCATCACTAACCACTGATGGCTTTTTTGATGTGCTAAAGTGAATGCTAATAATTCTAAACTCAATGAGGAGTCCCCTAATCCTGGACCAATCAATAGAACGTCTGCCGTGTCCATCACTGCTAACAGTTGTTCTTTTTCTTGCCAGTCGATGCACATGGCTTCAGGTAAATGCGTGTGAAGTGGTGCTTGATTCCACTGGTCCGTAGCAACAGTCGTTAATCCTGCGCCACTGTGTACAGCCGCTAGTGCACTCATGATGATCGCACCACCAAATTGATGGTTACCGCCAATCAAGACAGTACGACCGAATGTTCCTTTATGTGACTTTTCTGGGCGTGGTTGAATTACTTTTTGTAATAAATCGCTATCTATTAACAATTTTTCCGCCTCCTTTCTTGTATTATAACTGAGTATTTTTAAATAAAATACCGTTTGGATAAGGAACCACAAATTTTTTTGCACGTTTTTTTGGCAGGATTTATGGTATGATGGACAGGTAGACTTAATGAGTGGAGGATTGATTTTATGACAATCGATTGGCAAAAAGAAGTAGAAGCACGTAAAGAAGAACTACTTGAAGATTTAAAAAATCTTTTACGTGTGAACAGTGAACGGGATGATTTAAAAGTAACTCCTGATGCACCTTTTGGACCTGGACCTCGAGATGCGCTAAAACATATGTTGGCTTATGGCGAACGTGATGGGTTTGTCGTAAAAAATGTTGACAACTATGCAGGACATATTGATCTTGGTGAAGGCGATGAAACTTTAGGGATTTTTGGTCATATGGACGTAGTACCAGCAGGGGATGGTTGGGATACAGATCCTTATGAACCAGTAATCAAAGATGGGAAAATCTTTGCTCGTGGTTCTAGTGATGATAAAGGACCGAGCATGGCTGCTTACTATGCCATGAAGATCATCAAAGATCTTGACTTGGAATTATCCAAAAAAGTTCGTTTTGTAGTTGGTAGCGATGAAGAAAGTGGTTGGGCAGACATGGCTTACTACTTTGAACATGAAGAAGAACCTGACTTTGGATTTTCTCCAGATGCAGAATTTCCAATCATCAATGGTGAAAAAGGAAATGTTTCTTTCGCACTACGTTTCCAAGGAGATAACGCAGGAGATTATGTCTTGAAGACATTTACTTCAGGTTTACGTGAAAACATGGTGCCTGGAACAGCAACAGCGACTCTTGAAGTACCAAATGTAGAAGCTGCGATCCAAATGGAAGAAGCTTTTTATCGTTTTGTTGAAGCAAACCCAGTAAGTGGTTCGATCGAAGCGGATAATACCTATGTGAAAATCGAATTGATCGGAAAGGGCGCACATGGTGCAAGTCCTCAATCAGGGATCAATGCCGGTTCATTCTTAGCATTATTCTTAGACGATTATGAATTTATCGGTTCTGCTAAACAATTCATCCATGTAGCAGCAGCCTATGTCCATGAAGATTTTTATGGAGAAAAATTAGGGGTTGCCCATGAAGACGAAAAAATGGGTAAATTAACCATGAACGCTGGATTGTTTGCCTTTAAAGAAAATGGGTCAGAAGAAGATAACTATATCAACATGAACTTCCGTTTTCCAAAAGGGGTTACCGTTGACGGCTTAGAAAATGACATTGCAACAACGATGAAAGCAGAAGGAGCAACAGTTACTCGTGGCGCACGCGTCATGGAACCTCACTATGTACCAATGGAAGATCCATTGGTAGCAACTTTATTGCAAGTTTATGAAGACCATACAGGCGAAAAAGGCTATGAACAAATCATTGGTGGCGGAACCTATGGCCGACTATTGAAACGTGGTGTAGCTTACGGCGCAATGTTCCCAGGCTATACAGATACAATGCACCAAGCCAACGAATTTATGAGTCTGGATGACCTTTTCAGAGCAACTGCCATTTATGCAGATGCTATCTACCGTTTGGCGAAGTAATAGTGAACGAAACTCATGCTGATTCAGCGACTATCCTTGTTCTAAAAGATAATTTTTGAAAAGGATCGTTGGAAAAGTGAATGAAAAAGATGTTCTAACATGATATGGATGTGATTTTTTGCTTGATGAGGCGAAAAATCACATCCTTTTTACTTGCTAAATAATATTCTAAATATTCAACATCGAAGATTGTTCCAAAAAACAAACGAGTGATATTTTTTATGAAGGAAAAAATAATATTTGTAGTTAATGATGAGGAGATAAAGACAAAAAACAGTTATTGGTTCAGCGATTCTCATCAATAAAGAAAGTCGCTAGGAATAAATATCATTAGCATAGAACAAAAAATCTGTTATTTAGAAATTTTTGGCTAAAAAAACTCTACATTTGTGTTACATTCAGATTATTAATCAAATAAGAGAAGGGGATCTAATGACAGAAATAGCAGAAGGTAGAGGATTTACAAAAGCAGTGATTGATAAGCAAAAAAAAATAGTAGAGAACGCCTATAAAACAATGGATAGTCACGCTACCTATCCTCACGGAGAAAATTATAAAAACGCAACTCGTATTCATGAGAAAGAAGAGGAAAAGTTAGCAACGATGCTAAGACGCCCAATTAAAGCAACAGATATGGAATATAGTCGTGAAGAATTGAAGGCGCAAAAAAAATTGGTAGCACAGCTCTTCTCAACTTATGATGCTTATTCCATCCATCCTCATAATGATAAAGCAAGAAAAGCAGAGAATGACTACTTAAAAGCAAAGTGGGATTTACATATTATGAAAGAAACAAATAGAGAAATTCAAGATAAAAGAGAACGTGCAAAAATAAAACATTCTCCTAATCATGCAGAAGCGAGGATACCAGAAAGTAAGCAAGAAACTCAATCAATAGTCCAAGAAGGTAGATTATCAGTAGATGAAGAACGAGAATTTTTTAAACAAAAAGATTCTTCTCTTTATGAGACAGTAGAAACTGAAGTTATCGACAAATTAAGCCCGTTAGAAAGTAAAAAGGAAGAAGTACATACAAAGTTATCTAAACTAGACGAAGAAATTAAAAATATCTTAAATAGTATAAGAGAACGTGATGAAGCCAAAGAAAATTTTTTGGATAGCTATTTTGAAAAGTTATCTCTACAATCAGATGCTAAAAAAATAGACTCGAAAATTAAAGCGATTGATCAGTCGTTCTTTAGAAAAATCATTAATTTTTTTACTAAGGAACAGGCTGAATTGCGAACAGAGTTAGATACAAAAAAAGCTACAATTAATACTATGATTTCTAAAATAGAAGAAGCACAAACAGGTTACACAAGAAATGAGAATATCCTTAATGAAGTTTTCTCTAGTAATGAAATATTTGAGGGGTGGAAAGAAAAGTGTGCAAATATAGGATCCACTTTGAATGATTTAAATCAGAATTATGAAATAGTAAAGGAAAATATACCAAAAAAGGTAAATAGGGAAGCTTTAACGAAAAAAATAGAAAATTTACAGAAGAATTTAGAAGAAGTTAAAGGTACCGTGGGAGGTATAACACAAAATCTGCAAAAAATAGACGAATACCGTAAGCAAGAACAAAGTAAAGATCAACAAGGATTTATTCGTCTGATAAGCAAAGCGATAGATCAAACAGTAATCGAAACAGTAAATCAAACAAATGAAAGAAGGGAACAAAATGCTAAAAGCAAACATTTGAATGAAAGAGAAAATATTTTTACCAATCAACTTTCGGCTGAATTGGGAAATAAAAATGTACGTATTGAAGAATTAAATGCACCTGGTTTGTATCAATATTTAGTCCATAAAAGCACCGAATTAGATATGAAAGTTCAAAATATCTTTTCCAGTGACTTTAAACAATTATATGACTTAACGATACAAGAGCGTGATAAGGCAAGTCATTCTGTGAAAAAAATTATCCAAGAAATTGCGAAGATACATAAGGATTGGGAAAAATCAACGAAAAAAATGACTAATAGCGATCAGCCGAGAGTAAAACGATTTCTTAGTCGATTTACTAAAAAACATATAAAAGCTAGAGAAAAGTACACTGCCAAAAAAAGCGGGTTATCGACAACTTTTGAGAATAAAATAAAGGAACTCATTGAGCGAAAAAGGATTGAAACAGAAAAGAATGAGCAGGCTGAGAGAATTTTTATCAAGGCAAGAAAGGAAGTTGATCATGTTAACAATGGATTGGCAGATTTAAAAAGCCAGTTGAAACAGCTGAAAAATAAGTATCCAACAGGAGAAGAACAACCAAAGATTAATGATGAACTAGCTGCTCAAATAAAGAAAAGTTTAAAATTTATTAAGGAGCAACAACCAAAGATAAAAGAACAATTGGGTTTTTGGGTGATGCTGGAACTTAAAGATAAGGAACCTTCAGAAAAAGTGGATCAGTCACCGAAAAAATCTGTTGATTATCAAAAGTATAGAATATTGGTAACGAATGCTTGGAATAAGGAGTTGTTAAAAAATAACAAAAATCGCAACCAGCAATCTCAACAAGTACATAACCAAACGAATCAATCAATTGGCAGAGAAGTACATACATTATAGAGAATAAAATTTTGTACTCTCTAATATGTGGCGGTATCTTGCTTGATGTTTTACTAAGATATGATATACGTATCAAGTGATACAAGAGATTACTGAAGAAAAAAGTGGTCTGTTATTGAAGGAGCATCTTTTGAATCTGTAAATAAGAAAAATATAGGATTGGCATTAAAATCAAGAATGGAAAAGCAAAAATTGCTTTTGATCTTCTTGATTTTTTTGTTTGCTTTCGGAGGTGAAGTCAACGATTGGTAAATGCTGACGAGTAAGTACAGATAGAGGATCCTAAATGCTACTTGTTTCAAAAAACGTTAGTTTGATCTCTCAGAATTTTTAATGGTGCGATGAAGTGTCTTTTTATTCTAGAAGAATGAAACTATTTTAAAAATTTCCAAACAAAGAAATTATTAAAAAATAAAGTTTTTATTGTCATGTTACGCTTAATTTATCAATATACGAAGGAGTGAAATAAGAATGGGAAGGCCAGTTTTTCAGGAAGGAATAACTCAGCAATCAGCTGCAGAAGTAGCCGCAGAAGCTGAAAAGAAAAAAGCGATGGATAAAGCTATAAAAGAAATTGACCGACAACAAAATAAAGTTAATGGTGCATGGCAGGTATTGGATTATATGGAAACATATCAACCTTTT
Organism: Enterococcus sp. C57; assembly: GCF_040887305.1. Taxonomy (NCBI): domain Bacteria; kingdom Bacillati; phylum Bacillota; class Bacilli; order Lactobacillales; family Enterococcaceae; genus Enterococcus; species Enterococcus sp. C57. The sequence continues at coordinate 293,896 of NZ_JBFOFP010000004.1, forward strand.
TCAGATAAGACTGTTGTTGCAAAGGCTGAACATGTAGCCGCAGAAAATAAACACGCTGAAATGGTGGATGAATTTTTAAAAGAATATAAAGTGATGCCTTCCAAACCAAAGAAACAGGAAATAAAACAGGAAATAAAACCAAAAAGTGAAATTGACGATAGTAAGCGAGATCCAGAAGTCGAGGAGTTCGGTCCTAACGCACGGAAGCAAAAGGAGGAAATAGATCAACAAATCAAGGAATCAGAGACTAGAGTAAAAAATATTATAAAAGACTTGTTTCCAAATAGGGATGTTATTAAGGAACTAAAAGAAATAAAAAAAGAAACAGAAGAAGACATAAAAGAAGAAATCGAAGAAGAAGTAGAAGAAGAAATCGAAGAAATAAAAGAAATAAAAGAAGGAATAAAAAAAGAAATAAAAAAAGAAAGAAAGAATCAGCTTAGTAAATTGAAGACATCTTCCTTAGAACCCGTAAATAACAATCTAGTAGATAGCTTAAGTAGTAAAGTTGGTGAGAAACCGTCATTCTTTAAACGCTTGCTTAATTTTTTTACTGGAAAAAAAGAGCAACCAAGGAACCCCATACAGCAAACAACCTTGAAAACTAAGGATTGGGAAGCAGAATTTGAGAAACGCTTTGAGGCAAAACTTGAGGAACGCTTTCAGGAAAAACTTGGGGAACGTTTTCCAGAAGAACTTAAGGCACGCTTTCCGAAAGATCTTAAGGAACGTTTTAAGACAATAGAATCTACAGATGAAATTGCAAAACAAGTAAAAAAAGGCTTAGAAAAATAAATAAAAATGTTCAAAAAAGAGTTAGATAAAGTAGAAAGGGAAAAAGTAAAAGCAGTTAAACCTTATGCAATGAAAGTATATGCTGAAATCATTAGTAAGGTGACAACGCTAAAGGATGGAATAGAACCTCTACAACTTGAAGCCCGAAAACTAATTAACGACAACTCGAAGAAACCTCAAAAAATCCGTAAAAAGATTAATCAAGCACAACAAAAGACAGCTACTATATACTTGGATCAATCGGACTCACTAAACACGCAAAATGGTCAGAAGCGTAATAGTAAAAAACATTCAAGGGCATAGTAACTTAGCAAGGCATCGTCAAAAATTCTCAAACAAAAAAATTATTAGTAAATAACTTGAATAAACTCATAATACGCTTGTATTACATATGTTAGTACGAAAAACAGAGGAGTGGAATGAAATATAGAAAGTCACGATAAAAAAGTTACTCAAGTACCATCAACCGCACGGTACAGCGATCAGGAGTTAGAAACTCTAAAGGGAAATTTTGAAGAGGCAAAACAAGTTTACAGATGAGAAAACTATACCGTATTAAAAAGCTTTTGAAGGTTCACAAAAACAATACAATAATGCATTAGAGAACAATAAAAGAATTAAAGAAAAAGTTTCTAAAGACATAAAAAAAGTAAACAATATAAAATCAGCATAGCAAAAAACTCTGGAGAGAATGGCTGCAGCATCAGAACAACTCGATAGTCCTCTAATTGATGATTTAGAGAAAAAGGTAAATAATTTTGAATCCCAATTTAAAGATAAGATTAGCCAAATAGAGCAAAAGCTATCGCCTGTTCAAAAAGGCGATCAACAAATAGCTGAAATAGGTGAGGTAGATACATATATTGGGAAAGGCAAATACGAGATTAAAAAAACTCGATACGGATCTCGTTACTAAGAACCAAGCCGTCACTTATTTCAACAATTCTTTTGTACGGAAGTTGTTTAACGTATTTACAGGAGAAAAAACTAAATTAACACAGGATGTAAAAACAGTTACTGAGGATATTAAAAATACGAATAATCAACTGATTAAAGATATTAATCAGAAGGGTAACTTAGAAAAAATGGTCACTGGGAATTTAGATAAGAATATAGCTGTCTGTGATCAGGTGAAAAGTGAAATTAACGTTCCTAAAGCGAAACTTAGTGAACTGTCAGCAGAGTATGACGTTGTTGAAGATAAGACAAAGGGACTACGAGATGTTAGTAAACACAGAGAGAACAACTTGAAAATTAAACGTCATGGAGCAAAAGGTTGAGGACTTAGAAAGAAATGTACAAGATTGGAAAGGAAAATATGAAAAATTTAAAGAAGAGCTTCCAGTGAGAAAGCAAGAGATACAGCAACTTAAAGAGAATGCTCAACAGCAAGCAGAAAAGCTCAGCAACCGAGGTGATAAACAAGATAAAATGCAAAATAGCAATAAAACGAATCGAACTTCAAGAGGATAATCGGATGGTGAAATGCCAGCAATCATAGATAGTAGAATAGAAAATAATCCATTGATGAAAAGAGCAACGTACATAAATAATTAGATAGCAGTATCTTACTTGGATAATCAATTAAATTTAGGGAAGAATAGCATAGGTGTTTCCTAAAAATTAACGTTTTTACGTATATTTTTTAGGAAACACCTTATTTTATATCAATCTTTTTTTTTAATCGGCGTATTGGTAGAACAGGTTCGGAATATTTTTTAAGTGAGAGTTCTATCTTAGTCTCTTCTAGTATCTCTAAAAACGAATAAACGGCGTTCAAGAAGCAACTCCTCAACAATAAGCGATGATTTTCTAAAATATGAGGAGCTATTTTAAAAAATCCTCTCTTATTTGCTCGGAGCTAAACGCTTCTTTCACAGCCTCTTGCTAAACGGTGTTCAAACATCAGCTCCTTGAAATAAGCCTGAATTTTTCAAAACATGAGGAGCTGTTTCAAAAAATTCTTTCTTATTGTCATCAGAGCTACCCGATGTTTTGACGACCTCTGATTCACGGTGAGACAAAAGCAGCATCTTCGGAAAATTTACCAAAAATTTAAAGAGCACCAAGTAGGTAACAATCAACATCAAAAACGAGTTTTTGTGTTTCTTGTCAATTTTCGGAAATTCCTTCTTATTTCTTGATGCTAAACACTTTTGTCTCAACCTCATGTCTGAACTAGTTTATTGTCACCGCTGTCCCACTACAGGTGACCATTAGCATTCCGTTATCGCTCCCCAATACTTCATAATCCATTTTCATCCCAATGACTGCATCTGCACCTAATGATCGAGCACGCTCTTGCATTTCTGCTAAGGCCTCTTCACGTGCAGCAAGCAATTCATCCTCGTAGCTTTTTGAACGTCCGCCAAAAACATTGCGAAATCCTGCCCCGATATCTTTTAATACATTGATTCCAGTAATGACTTCACCAAAAACAATGCCTTTATATGCTGTTACTTCTTTATTTTCCACGTTGTTTGTTGTTGTAATGATCATTTGATCACTCCTTTCTTTAAAAATAGTATATCAAAATTTATTTCTTAAGTCGCAATTGGAATTAGCTAGTCAATTACAGCGCATCATTTCCAAAAAATGGACATTCTATTATATACTGGAACTATGCAAAAGAATGTAGTTGATGATCAAAAGAATGAAAGCGCAAACTTGGTGTGACCACAAAAGGAAGAAGGAGAAATGGCATGAAAAAAAGTATCTTACTTGTTTCCCATAGTCAACAGTTAACGGATGGACTCAAAGAAATGATTGAACAGATGCAACAATCAGAAGATGTGTTACTTTTTTCCTTAGGAGGGGTAGAGGGAAGAATTGGTTCTGATCCGATGAAAATCATCGATGCAATCAACCAATCAGCTGATTCCGATATGTATTTTGTGTTTGCGGATATCGGGAGTGCGGTTTTGAACGCTGAAATGGCGAAGGAAATGTTGGATGAAGACCAACAAAAGAAATACTACCTTGTGGATGCGCCACTTGTTGAAGGGGCTTTTGCTGGAGCGATCACAGCAGGTATCACGGATGATCCTCAACAAATACTAACGGAAGCACAGAATGCGGGAAAGAAAGGGTGGACGTGAAATGAAAAAAATCATGAATAATCCTAGTACGATCGTAGAAGAAATGTTGTCTGGTTTAGTGATAAGTTATCCAGAAATGATTCACCAAGTAGCTGATTCTCGAGTAGTAGCAAAAAATGATCAAGTAGAACAAGTTGGCTTGGTTTCTGGGGGAGGAAGTGGTCATGAACCAGCGCATGCAGGTTTTGTTGGTGCTGGGATGTTGAGTGCTGCAGTTTTAGGAGATGTTTTTACTTCGCCGACACCTGATCAGATTCAGATAGCTATCAAAGAAGCGGATCAAGGAAAAGGCGTTTTATTGATCATCAAGAATTATACAGGAGATGTACTCAATTTTGACATGGCTAAAGAAATGGCGGCTATGGAAGGGATTGAAGTAGAAAGTGTTGTAGTGGATGATGACATTGCGGTGGAAAATAGCACATATACTGCTGGCAAACGTGGAGTAGCTGGAACAGTTCTTGTGCATAAAATCTTAGGGGATGCCGCTAGGAAAGGTGCATCCTTGCAAGAATTGAAGGAACTAGGAGATAGACTAGTTCCAGCGATCAAGACGATTGGTGTGGCATTGCGTGCGGCCACGGTTCCTGAAGTAGGAAAGCCAGGATTTGAATTAGCCGAAGATGAGATCGAATACGGAGTAGGGATCCATGGCGAGCCTGGTTATCGTAGAGAAAAGTTGCAACCTGCTAAAGTATTAGCTGAAGAATTAGTAACAAAAATTTTAGCTGACTACCCAGAGAAACCAAAAGAAGTTGGAGTGCTAGTTAATGGGATGGGTGGCACGCCATTGATGGAACTCTTTGTTTTTATGAATGATGTCCAATCATTACTCGATCAAGAAGCAGTCAAAGTGACATTTCATAAAGTCGGTGATTTTATGACTTCTTTAGACATGCAAGGATTATCTCTGACGATGATTGACCTAACAACTAAGAAATGGCAGGAAGCATTGGAAAGTGAAGTTCACACAATTTCGTGGTAGAAGGTGGGAGAATGATGGAACTAACGGTTAAAGAAATTCAAGCGTGGTTAACGGATTTTACAGAGAAAATCGATGAAAATAAAAGTTATCTGAGTGAGCTCGACACGCCGATCGGTGATGGCGATCATGGCAATAATATGGGGCGAGGGATGACGGCTTATCAAGAAGCGTTTCAAAAAGAACAACCGAAAACGATCAGTGACACGTTCAAGGTTCTTTCGATGGCAATGATCTCAAAAGTTGGAGGTGCTTCTGGACCATTATATGGTTCTGCCTTTATGAATATGATGAAGGCTACAAAAGACATTGATGTGATTACATCACAAGAACAATTAGGGAAAATCATTGAAGAAGGAAAAAATGGGATTCAAGCTAGGGGGAAAGCAGAAGCAGAAGAGAAAACGATGCTAGATGTCTGGTTACCTGTTACTGAAGCCTTGAAGAATAATCGATTAACAGAAGAAGTGATTGAAGAAGCGAAGGAACATACAAAAGATTTAGTAGCCAAAAAAGGACGTGCCTCTTATCTAGGGGAAAGAGCCATTGGTCATATTGATCCAGGTGCAGCTTCTAGTGCTATTTTCTTTGAAACTTTATTAACAAATATTGAATCATAAATAACGAAATATTTATATAGCTGACTTTTTAACCAGTAAAAATGGGAACAAAAGTCAGTTTTTTTCTATTCCAGAACACTTATGAGAATCTGCTTTCAAATCAAAAAAACAAAGGATAAACAATTTTAAAACAAAAATTTCCAAACTGAGAAAATGTCGGAGAAATAACAGTTGTCGCGCGTGTTATCCTTAACACACTAAAGTAATGAAGGAGATAAGCAGATATGGGGGATTTAAATAACAAAAATAAAAATGCGACAGTATCTAGTTTAGAAATGGAACAGGAAGAGAAATTTAAGAAATATAAAAAGGAAAGTATAGCAGCGTATGTCACTAACGACAAAGCTAAAATTGCGTCAATTGAACAAAACAAACAAAACCTGTTGAAAAAACACGGAAAATCAGATCTACGTCTAATGAGCGAATATTCTTTTGGTTCATATAAGGAATCATTAGTTGTTCCTAAAAAAGAAGTACAAAAGTGTTTTGAACTAAATAAAGACATGAGTTCAGTAATTAGTATGCAAAACAAGTTAGAACGTGATGAAGACAAAATGAAAATAAAAATTCAGTCGTTGGAAGAAGAGATAGGCGTAGAATTGACTAGCTACACTAGTGAAAAAAACAACATTGATAACAAATTGAATCGGTTAAATGCAATACCAGTACTAATCAAGGAGAAGACTGATGAAATCGATAAGATCAAAGCTTCACCGTTTAGAAGATTTTTAAGTTATTTTACAGGTGAAATAGGAGCATTGGAAAAAGAGAAGCGTTCATTGGAAGATGAACAAAAGCTTATAAAAGGTAAACTGGAGTCTGATCTAACATCACTTTATGGGAAAGGCTATAATTTGAGTGGAGAGGTTGATAGTGAAAAGATAAAGAAGAAATGGATAAATAAAATAACGAAAGAATATTCTGATTTGAATATGAATGAACAATTTAGTATGGTGAAGAAAGGTTTTATAGATTTAAATAATAGAGTATCAGCCAGTCTATTTCCGTACGTGGCACCGCTATTAGGCGAACTTGCTCGCTCAATTTATACGACCGAAAAAAATTTCTTAGAGACACAGCAGAGATTTGAAAATATCAAGAATTATCGCCCACAAGTACTAAATGCGGAGTTACATGAATATCAGAATAAAGTACAAGCCGAAATGAAAAGAAATGATGAACAAAAAACAAATGGTCCACGTGAATTATATACTCTGATAGAAGGGGTTACGCAGCCACAAAGCCAACCAGGGAAACAGCAAAGCCAACCAGGGAAACAACAAAGATCAACGCCTGAACACGATTCACGTAATTAGTAATATGTTTGGAAAGTTTCGTTTGTCCAAATGCGTTTCGTCTAAGTTTAGGCACAACGCATTCGTTTTCGAAATATCTCGATTATTAAATGGTAAGGAGTAAAAAAATGCCAAGACTACCAAAAGCAGAAGAGCTCAAAACAAAAAAGCAACTTTTTAAGCTTGTTGAAAAAAATGTATTATCAAAAAAAAACATCAAGATTTACCAATTAACTGTGGTAAATGGAAATAAAAAAAAGAGAATAGAGCTGAAAATTCCCATGCTATTGGATAAGGAATTTTTACATACATATAAAACGATCCTAGAGTTAGATAAGCAAAGACAAAAGCAGTATGCTCGAGTTTCTTATTTGAAAAAAGAACGGATGAATCGATTAAATTATTTAAATCATGCAAAAAAATTAGACGTAGAACCACGAGATCAGGAAAATATGAAGGTTCATTTGACTCAACGAATCGATAAATTGCAGGATAGTATGAACAAAAACGAAGAAAAATTAGCAAAAGGTGTGAATTGGTTACAAAAATATATGTTGAAAAAAGAAATTGACGCTCAAAAAGCTGAGTTAGCATTAGGGAAAAAACTTCTAGGAACAAAAAGTCTTGAAAAGTTAAAGAAAGATGCGAGCAAGGAAAGAAAGCAGTTTGGAAAGTTGAATGTTCAACTGGAAAACACTACTCAGAGTCAATCACCACTTCTGGTTGCCAAAATGATGCCTTTGATTAATAGTTTTAAAGGATTGGTAAAACAAGATATAGAATATACAGATAAGCTGATCGCCTCTCTGGAAAAGCATATGGAATTAGAACAAGGGAATGGACAGCGACAAAAAGCTCAATTAAAAGACAAAGTACAGGAAACTACAACAAAGCAGAATCCAGTTAATAGACAACCAATTACACAAGCAAAACAAGATCTAACTGATAAAGGAAGATGATTATCGAGTATTTTCACCGAAATAATTCCATGCTCACTCTTTTCTTGCTATTTTTATTGTTTCTCTCATTGATAGTCTTTACAATGTAGGATAGGGAAATCGTTAAGAAAGAAGTGGCGGAATGGATTTATTAACTAGTGATTATGAATTATTTGATCGTTCGATGTATACCTTTAAGCAGCTAAAAGAAAGTTATACTACTGAAGAATTAGTACAGCTTAAGGTGAGGTATCAAACACACTGGCAAAAGTGGAAAAAAATGAATGAACAAGTGGCAAAAGCAACCCCCTTGCAATGGCAGATGAGAAAACCAAAAATCGAAAGTTGGACGAATGGTTGGAATCTCAGAAGCCATTTTTGGTGTGCGTACCGTAGTGAAGGACGCCAACAGGAAAATGCTTGTTTAGCTACTTTGCTAAATAAAAAACAATTCCAAATCTATTTGATGTTTCAACACTATAAAAGTGAAGAACGCCAAGGAAGTATTTCGTCCTTCAATCATCTACTAACGGTTTTAGAGGAATGGAGTAAGCACATTCCAGTTGAAGAGTATTATATTTGGCCACAACCAGAACATGAACTGGTGGATCACCTGCCGTTAGCCACCTATTTGACGGATAAGCAAAAACAAATCGAATTAAAAAAAGCAATGGAGGATAAAACCTTCCAACTTGGTAAGCTTTATTTTTATCCGAATGAATTAAAAGATGCTGAAAAGTTGATTCTAGATGGTATGCAGGAATTGATGCCTTTATACCTTCGATTGAATGGGAAATAATAACATTCAGTAGGGTGAGAGAAAGGGGTATCTGATCGCTTAGATGATCGAAAACGTTAAAATAATAAAGTAAAAGAAGTAAATTTGTCGTTGATAAATACTAGTTTATAAAATTTTCTTAAGCTTCAAAAAGTTTTAAAATTTTCATTTGATGGTCAAATGAGCGCCATTGAATGGATCATTCATCTTAGAAAAAACGGATGAAATAAAGGGATCAATGAGTTATTTTAGGTAATTGGATGCAAATAATTTAAAAAAAAGAATGTTCGGATTTTACTGTTTTATTCCATTGTTGAAGAAGTATAGAAAGAAATTTTTATCTTTTTTATTGACAAAGAAAAAATAGCGTTCTATGATAGACACATATTAACTTGATAACAGGCAATGATCAAAACGCAGTAGTTATTAAAGCCAATGTTTCAGAGAGCTAGTGGTTGCTGAGAACTAGTACAAGCTTTAAGACGAATTACATTTTAGGAGCCTTTGGCATTGATTTGTCACGTGACAGCGTTAAATGTTTGAGTGATATGTTTTGAATGAAACATATAAAATGGGTGGTACCGCGAGATTTCGTCCCTTGGTTAGTTAACCAAGGGATTTTTTTTATTGATTTTAATTAGTATGAATGATAGCAGGTTCCTGCTTTCACAATAAAATGATACGGAGGGATTTAACATGAATATTATCGACGAATTAACTTGGCGTGATGCCATTAACCAACAAACGAATGAAGAAAGACTTCGTGAACTTGTTGACGAAAAGAGTATTTCACTATATTGCGGAGTTGACCCAACTGGGGATTCTATGCACATCGGACATTTGATTCCATTTATGATGATGAAAAGATTTCAATTGGCAGGACATCATCCATACATTCTGATTGGTGGCGGAACAGGTACAATTGGAGACCCAAGTGGTCGTAAGACAGAACGTGTCTTACAAACAATGGAACAAGTCCAACATAATGTTGATGCTTTATCTAACCAAATGAGAAAATTATTTGGGAAAGATGCAAACATCACGTTTGTGAATAACTATGATTGGTTATCAAAAATCTCATTACTTGAATTTTTACGTGATTACGGTAAAAACTTCAATATTAACACGATGTTAGCGAAAGATATCGTAGCAAGTCGTTTGGAAGTCGGTATCTCATTTACAGAATTTACTTACCAAATCTTGCAATCAATTGACTTTTTACACTTACACAAAACATATGATGTTCAACTACAAATCGGTGGTGCTGATCAATGGGGGAACATCACAGCTGGATTAGACTTAATCCGTAAATTAGAAGGACCAGAAGCAGAAGCATTCGGTTTAACGATCCCATTGATGTTAAAAGCGGATGGGACAAAATTTGGTAAAACTGCCGGTGGCGCTATCTGGTTAGATCCTGAGAAAACATCACCATTTGAGTTCTACCAATTCTGGTTGAACCAAGATGACCGAGATGTTGTGAAATACTTGAAATTCTTTACTTTCTTATCACAAGAAGAAATTGAAGATTTGGCGAAAAAAGTTGAAACTGAACCTGAAAAACGTGAAGCACAACGACGTTTAGCAGAAGAAGTGACGAGATTCGTTCATAGTGAAGAAGACTTGAAAGAAGCACAAAAAATAACAGAAGCATTGTTCTCTGGAAACATCAAAGAATTAAATGCAGCTGAGATCGCTCAAGGATTTGGTAAAATGCCAAACGTTGAAATTTCAAGTAAACCTGAAAATATCGTGGAATTATTGGTTTCCACAAAAATTGAACCATCAAAACGTCAAGCGCGTGAAGATGTTTCAAACGGAGCTATAAGTATTAACGGTGACCGTGTTACCGATTTAAATTTTGTCATAGATCCATCGAAGGAATTTGATGGTAAGTTTGTGGTTATTCGAAAGGGTAAGAAAAATTACTTTTTGGCCAAAGTAGTTGATTAGAATTTAGTAATTTTTTGGCTTGAAAATGGTCAACTCTATTACAAGATTCCAATTTTGAAACCCAACCTAAAAGGGTGACGTGGGATCTCGTTAATACAATCTTTACGAGGGAATTTACTTTTGTAAATTCCCTCGTTTTTTTTAATTTTTTTAAATGTGTAAACAATTTACACAATTGACAATTATTATAAAATGATTAAAAAACCACTTGTGATTTAGTTTACAGAAATAAAAAACAGGTGTAATGTAGGGCTCGACAAAATTTAAATATTTTTTAGGAGGGTTTCACATGGAATCATTGTCAAATGAATTAAACCTAAATGCACTATTTATCGGAGACAAAGCGGAGAACGGCCAACTCTATAAAGATTTGTTGAACGATTTAGTAGATGAACATTTAGGCTGGCGACAAAACTACATGCCACAAGACATGCCAGTTATTACACCAGAAGAACAAAGTAGTGCAAGTTTTGAGCACACAGTCAATAAAACAAAAGATGTTTTATCTGAAATCTCAGCTCGTATGCGTACTCACTCAGTACCATGGCATACAGCTGGACGTTATTGGGGTCATATGAACTCTGAAACATTAATGCCATCTTTACTAGCATATAATTTCGCAATGCTATGGAATGGTAACAACGTTGCTTACGAATCTTCTCCAGCAACAAGTCAAATGGAAGAAGAAGTAGGACTAGAGTTTGCGAAATTAATGGGCTATAAAGATGGCTGGGGACACATCGTTGCTGATGGTTCTTTAGCTAACTTAGAAGGTCTTTGGTATGCACGTAACATCAAATCACTTCCACTTGCAATGAAAGAAGTTGCACCTGAATTAGTCTCAGGAAAAAGTGACTGGGAATTGATGAACATGTCTACAAAAGAAATCATGGACTTGTTAGATAGTGTTCCAGAAAAAATTGATGACATCAAAGCACATTCTGCACGTAGCGGAAAACATTTACAACAATTAGGAAAATGGTTAGTACCACAAACGAAACATTACTCATGGCTAAAAGCAGCTGATATCATCGGTATCGGGTTAGATCAAGTAATCCCTGTACCAGTTGATCACAACTATCGAATGGATATCAACGAACTTGAAAAAATCGTTCGTCAACTAGCAGCTGAAAAAACACCAATCTTGGGTGTAGTCGGTGTTGTTGGTTCGACAGAAGAAGGAGCCATTGACGGTATCGATAAAATCGTTGCATTACGTCGAGTATTAGAAAAAGATGGTATTTACTTCTACTTGCATGTTGATGCTGCTTACGGCGGTTATGGTCGTTCCATTTTCTTAGACGAAGAAAATAACTTTATTCCATTTGAAGAATTAAAAGATGTGCATGCAAAACATCATGTATTTACAGAAAACAAAGATTATATCTTAGAAGATGTACACCGTGCCTTCAAAGCAATTGAAGAAGCAGAATCTGTAACAATTGATCCACATAAAATGGGTTATGTTCCTTACTCAGCTGGTGGGATCGTCATCAAAGACGTACGTATGCGCGACGTTATTTCTTACTTTGCTACTTACGTGTTTGAAAAAGGCGCAGATATCCCAGCATTACTTGGTGCATACATTTTAGAAGGTTCAAAAGCAGGGGCAACTGCTGCTAGTGTTTGGGCTGCACATCATGTCTTACCACTTAATGTAACTGGTTATGGTAAATTGATGGGAGCTTCAATCGAAGGAGCACATCGTTTCTATAACTTCTTACAAGATTTATCATTTAAAGTTGGCGATAAAGAAATCGAAGTACATCCATTAACTTACCCAGATTTCAATATGGTTGACTATGTATTTAAAGAAAAAGGCAACGACGATCTAGTTGCAATGAACAAATTGAATCATGACGTTTATGACTACTCTTCATACGTTAAAGGTAGCATCTATGGTAATGAATTCTTGACATCACACACTGACTTTGCTATTCCAGATTATGGCAACAGCCCATTACAATTTGTGAACCAATTAGGTTTCTCAGATGAAGAATGGAACCGTGCAGGAAAAGTAACTGTTTTACGTGCAAGTGTAATGACACCATACATGAATAAAGCAGAAAACTTCGAAGAATATGCTGGAAAAATCAAAGCAGCTCTTCAAGAAAAATTAGAAAAAATCTACGCAAATCAATTACTAGCAAGCGAAGAAAAATAATAAAATAAAAAACATTCTGAGTATAAGAAGTAGAAGTCACTTTTATTGTATGCTATAAAACCGAATAAACGGTGGTAGCTCAATCGAAAAATACAGTTGAAGGATCTTTAAAATACAAAAAGTTATTTTTTAGATTCTTCTGCTGGTTTTTCTGAGCTCAGCACTTCTGTTATCTGCTCAGGTGTTTTTTGTTTTACAGGTTGTCTTTGAAGCGATACAAGTAATCCGTTCAAAACAGCCGAGGTTGTAATGAAATAGCTTGCGCTCTTTTAGGTATTTGATATGAATGAAGAGAAAGATCGAAAAGCTTCAATACAAATACAGCGAATGGAACACAAGACTATTTCAGATTTTTCTTTTTTAGCAAATAATAACTAATAAAATCCAGTCACTAAGCATCGTTTTTATACTAAAAAAGTTGTGGGGAACAACCTCTTGGCTTTTGTCTTGCGACTTGGGATTACTTTGAAGACAACGTTTTTTTATTCAAAAAAAACAAGGAGCGTGTCAACAGTGAGTAAATCACAAGTAAGTAAAATGGGTCTTGGGACCTTTGTCGGTCTGACGATGGCTTTGTGTGCGACAGTTCGGAGTATTCCGACTTTAGCAGCCGTTGGTTGGACATTGATTTTTTATTCAATTTTTGCCGTACTGTTTTTTGCCGGTCCTATTTCGATGGTTTCTGGTGAGCTTTCTACGATGCTTCCACAAGAAGGTGGACCACAATTATGGGTCAAAACTGCCTTAGGAAGTAAATGGGGATTTGTTGTTGCCTGGTTGCTTTGGGTTCAAATGTTCCCAGGGATGGTTATGGTTGCATCAACATTAGGTCCATTATTAGGAAATACATTCGGGAACGTAGAATTAGGCAATAATCATTTATTTGTATTAGGTTGTATTTTAGTTATTTATTGGATCATTACAATTTTGAACTTGAAATTTGATATGGCCAAAGTTGGTGGGAACATCGGCGTTTGGTTAGGTGTGTATATCCCAGTGGTTATCATGTTTGTCCTTGGTTTATTCGCCGCATTCAAAGTGGGTCTAGTATCTAATGGTTACTTAGGAGATTTTTCTTGGTCAAAAGCTTTCCCAGATTTACAACATAGTGAATCATTGAAATATCTTGCAGGTATCACATTTATTTTTGTTGGTATCGAAATGAGTTCTGTTTACATGCCTCGTTTAAAAGATGCAACGAAAAACTACACTAAAGGGGTCTTTATTGCGTTGATTGGTCTTGTTTTATTGAACGTGATCAATGCAATGTTAGTTGCCAATGTTGTACCAAATGGAAAAATGGAATTAGCAAACATTACGCAACCAATCTTGATTTATTGCCAAATCCTTGGCTTACCAACAATTATTGGGAACATCTTCAGCTTTATGGTGTTTATCGGTGTGTTACTTCAATTATCTGCATGGGTAACTGGACCATCTAAAACGATTATCCAAGTAGCACGTGAAGGTTTCTTACCACCTAAATTTGGATTCCATAAAGAAAATGAATATGGTGTTTCTCGTAATGTCGTATTAACTCAATCAATCGTTATTTCATTATTCGCTTTACTTTATGGCGTAATGGATGACGTCAGTGCTGTATTCTTAACATTAACAAATGCTACAACTGTTATTTATTGTATCGTCTATATTTTGATTGCTGTTTCATTGATCAAAATGAGAAAAAGCCATCCAGATTTAGAACGTCCTTATCGAATTGGTAAAAAAGGAAATGGAATGGCTTGGGTAGTTAGCTGCATGTTGATTTTCTCTATCATTGCAGTAGTTGTATCCACTTTAGGAACATCTACCTTGACGGATGCATTATTGGTAGCAATTATTGCAATTGTTATGTTTGTCATTCCTTTGATCATCAATCGTTTTAAAAATGATTCTTGGGGAAGCGAAGTAGAAAAGAGTTTAAAAGAATAGAATAAATAAGAAGCAAGTAAAAAATGTAAATAGGGAAGGGGGCTATGACAAAAAACTTGTCACAGTCCCTTATTCCTAACAAACGGTGTTCCAGAAGTAGCTCATGTCTGTTACAGCATGGTTTGCCAAATGTATGCTTTTTAATCAGGGAACCTTTGCGAAAATAACGCTAATCATAAGGTTCAGCGGATTTGAGAAAATAATCGTCATTAGCATCGTCTATCCGCTAAAACAAAAAAATGATGCTATGACCAGTTGTCCTACCAAAAGAACGCTTTTTTTAGGTAGGGCTTTTTTTGTAAAAAAAATAGGAGAAGATACGATGAATAAAAAAATATCTGTGAAAGAAAGTATGGCAGTTTTATTCATATTGTTGGCGATATTAGGAATACTGATTATTGGATTTCAATTGTCTCCGCATATTCCTATACTAATCGCTTTCATGTGTTTGTTATTTTACGGACGATTTAGAGGTTTCTCATGGGATGAGATTCATGATGGGATTGTCAAAGGAATTACTCCAGGGATCATCCCAATTTTGATTTTTCTGTTGATTGGTGTTTTGGTAGCTTCGTGGATTTTATCTGGAACAATTCCAACGATCATGGTTTATGGTTTCCAATTGATCTCGGTTCGCTTTTTCTTACCGACTGCTTTTCTTGTTTGTGCAATCGTCGGGATTACGGTGGGAAGCTCATTTACAACGATTTCGACGATCGGTATTGCTTTTTTAGGAATCGGTCATATTTTAGGTTTTAGTGATGCGATGACGACAGGAGCAGTTGTTTCGGGGGCTTTTTTAGGAAATAATTGTTCGCCGTTATCTGATACTACGAACCTGGCGGCAGGGATCGGAGAAGTAAATTTATTTGAGCATATCGCTCAAATGCGTTACACTGATTTGCCGGCATTTTTAATTGCTATGTTATTTTATGTTTTTCTTGGGAATGGAAGTCACACAGCGGATCTACATGCGATCACGGATATGATCCAAAACATGAAAGCAGGTTTCTGGATCTCTCCATGGACGTTGATCCCATTAGTGATCTTGTTTGGTGGAGCGATTAAAAAAATTCCAGCGATTCCAACACTACTAGTTGGTTCAACTGCTGCGATTGTTCTTTCCTTCATCAATCAACCACATTTAACGATGTCAAAAGTAGCTAATATTTTAATGAACGGCTATGTTGCCCATACAGCAGACCCTAAAATCAATGAATTGCTTTCAAGAGGGGGAATTGTTAGTATGCTTGGTTCAGCAAGCTTGATTCTTCTAGCTTTAGCTTTGGGTGGCTTGTTGATCAAATATACGATTGTGGAAACGATTGTTCAGGAATTGCGAGAAAAAATGGATCGGCCTTCTCGCTTGGTTGGCTTTACAGCATTAAGCTGTATCGGGATCAATTTGATCGTAGGCGAACAGTACTTGTCGATCATTTTACCAGGCGAAACCTTTAAGCGATCGTTTGATCGTGCGGGCGTTAATAAAAAGTATCTTACCAGAACTTTGGCAGATGCTGGAGCAACCGTTAATTCACTCGTTCCGTGGGGAGTTA
This sequence comes from Enterococcus sp. C57, assembly GCF_040887305.1. Taxonomy (NCBI): domain Bacteria; kingdom Bacillati; phylum Bacillota; class Bacilli; order Lactobacillales; family Enterococcaceae; genus Enterococcus; species Enterococcus sp. C57. The sequence goes on from NZ_JBFOFP010000004.1 coordinate 310,007, forward strand.
GTGGTACCTTTATTATGGGCACGATGAAAGTCAGTGCATTACAATATCTACCATTTACTTTCTTCTCGATCTTAGCACCGATTTTTACGATTTTGAGTGGTTTCTGGCTTAATCAAAAGATGAAAAAACGTACCAGTGAATAGTCTAGGCACCATCAAGGTTTGAGAACGAGAATCGAAATAGCTTTTTATACTCAGTTTCTTTTTCATGAAAAAGTTATTTGAAGAGTGTAGATTCTTAAAAAATGAACCTGTATAGTAAAAAAACAACTGAAGACACTACAAATAGTTTATTTGTGTGTTCAACAGTTGTTTTATTTTTTTTCTTATAAACGAGGAACGACGGTTTCTCGTTTGACGAGTTGATGAGGAATGACTAAACGAACACCGCTGCTGATTTCATCGTGGATCAATTCGTATAATTTTTGCATCGCAACCCTTCCTAATTCAGAAATATCGATATCGATACTGGTTAAATAAGGGTGAGTCAATGTAGCGAAAATAGAGTTATTGAAGCTGATGATCGATAGGGTATCAGGAATTCGATAGCCATACATCTGTGCTAGTTGCATCGTTCGTAAGGCAAAAATATCGTCAATGACTACAAGCGCTGTTGCTTGGGACTTTTTCAAAATGGCATCAAAAGCTAAATAATCTTCGGGTTGTTCGATCACTACACTAGGATGAACTGTAAGTCCAGCTAGCATCAAGGCTTTTTGGTAGCCAAAATAACGTTCGAAGTAAAGGCTCTCGTGGGTTGTATTGGTTACGAAAAGAATGTTTTCATGACCGTTTTGAATCAAGAAATCCGTGGCTTGTTTACCTAATAATTGGTTATCATTATCGACATAAATGATTTCATTCTCATGTCGGTAAGGCTGACCAATTAAAGTGAAAGGAATCTCATTCGTATAGAGATAATCTATGACAGGATCTTCACTGTCGGAATAAACTAAAATAAACCCATCGACTTGTTTTTGCAGATGCATCCGTTGCACGTTTTCTAATAAAGTATCAAAATTTTTGGCTGTTGCTATAGCAGTTGTCAGATCATAACGGCGTGCTTCTTCATTGATCGCTTCCATGATCTCAAGATAAAAAGGATTCCCAATCCGTTCTTTTGAATCAAGGGGTGGGAGAATGACGCCAATTGCGCTAGAAATTCTTTTCCCTAGATTTCTAGCAGTGATATTTGGTACATAGCCTAGTTCATCCATGACTTTTCGTACTTTCTTTTTGGTTGCCTCTGAGATGCTTGGATGGTCATTGATGACCCGTGAAACAGTCGAGGTCGCAACACCAGCTTTTTTGGCTACATCCTTCACTGTGATCGCCATAAACGATACACCTCTTTTCTAGACTTGCTTTTCATTTAAACGATGAAATTGATAAGTGGTAGAGCAAATTTTTTCTTGTCCCGGATATAATGCGATTGACCCAAATTCAGGGAAATGAACGGCATCAGGAAGTTCTTGTGGTTCAATTGCCAACCCATAATTTGAGTGCATTTTTTGGCCATTGATTAAAAAATCTGCTTCAAATCCAGTCGTAGAAAATAATACCATACTTTTGCTCGTCGTTGCTATAGACAACTGGCGACCAGCTTGCTTTTCGGTCAAGGTAAGTATTTTCTTCGTTCGTTTAGGCGTACTTAAAACAAAAGCATCATCTAGTCCGTTTGGATCATTCGTTAAAATTTCCATTAGCGAATGTGAGTGTTTAAAATTAAGCGGTAAGTCGCTGAGAGCGATCACTTCACCAGTTGGTATTTTTTCGTGATCTAAGGCTAATATTCCATCTGTTTGGATCGTTAGTTCATGATCGTAGATATCTCGTTTGCCATTGCCAGAAAGATTGAAATACGCATGATTCGTTGGGTTGCAGATAGTTTCAGTCGAGCTGCTTGTCTTGGTGATCATTTCTAATTTATTTTGGGTTATCTGATACGTAACGGTTGCGGTGATCGGACCGGGATAACCGGAAAAAGTATCCTGCAAATAAAAAACAACACCGATCGCTGTAGGAGTCTCAAAAACTTCTACCTCCCAATACTGAAATGCCCAACCGTTTGAACCACCATGGATATGGTGATTTCCTTCGTTTTTTTCTAGCTGATGATCAGCCCAAGAGCCATTTTTAATTCTGCCAGCAACTGGTCCAATCGTTGCCCCAAAATAGCTTTGATCTTTTAAAACGTCTTCTAAGGAATCATAAGATAATAAGACATTTTCTAAGTGACCATTTTTATCTGGAGCTAGAATTTGATGAAGCCTTGCCCCGTAGTTGAGAAGAACGACTGTGAGTTCGTCGTTCTTCAATGTGATTTGCTTCAAGTTGGTGTTGGGAATGGGGATCACAGTGATGGAAGGTTTAGACATACTGTGTCCACTCATTTTTTAAATAGTCTAGTGTAAGGCAAGTCGTATCAGGTACGACTGGGATATCTTTTCCAAGGTCTTCTATTCGTCCAACACCAATTGGAAATGCCCCGCTAGCACGGATTGCTTTGATCCCAGATTGTGCATCTTCGATCCCGATGCATTCTTGTGGGGATAAGCCAATTTCTTTTGCGGCCAATAAGAAAATATCGGGAGCCGGCTTACCCAGTTTGATCGTTGCAGGATCGGCAATTGCATCGAAAAATGGCGTTAATGCCATTTTAGCAAGGAGAAAAGGTCCGTTTTTACTGGCTGAAGCAAGAGCAATCTTGATCTTGTTTGCTCTCAATTCTTCAAGTAATGGCAATATCCCTGGAAAAACATCTGCAGGTGTGATTGCTTGAATCATTTCAAGATAGTACTCATTTTTTCTGTGCGCTAATTCTTGGAATTCTTGTGGGGAAAACTCACTTTCTTTTTGTCCGTAGGAAAGCAATAAGCGAAGTGAATCTTCTCGACTAACCCCTTTCAATTGTTCGTTGAATGTTCGATCAATGGGAACACCGATTTCCTGACCTAATTTTTTCCAAGCGCGATAATGGAACTCCGCAGTATCTGTAATCACCCCATCTAAGTCAAACAAAACTCCTTTAAACATCTAATTCCTCCTTACGCAAAGGTACTTTTAACTGGTCTTCTAAAAGATAGGCTTTTTCGTACACCTTTAATGGGCAACTTTCGCCTGATACTAAGGTCAATTGCACCTGTTCACTAGACACCGAAACAAATAATAAACGACCACGATAATTCACATGGAAGGAGTAGGCTGTCCACGTGTTTGGTAAGAAAGGAGCAAAACGTAACTGTTCATGATCTGTTTTCATTTGAGCGAATCCTTGGACGATTGCGAGCCAACTACCAGTCATCGATGTGATGTGTAATCCGTCTTCGGTATCGTTATTATAATTATCTAAATCAAGGCGGGCTGTCCGTTGATACATTTCCACTGCCTTATCCTCCATACCTAATTCAGCAGCTAAAATGGCATGGATGCTTGGTGAAAGGGAAGACTCATGAACGGTCATTGGTTCGTAAAAATCAAAGTTTCGTTGTTTTTCTTCTTTGCTAAACGAGTCGTTGAAGAAATAGATTCCTTGTAGCACATCCGCCTGCTTAATGAAACAAGAACGCAAAATTTTGTCCCAAGACCAATGTTGGTTTAATGGAAGCTCGCTAGGAGATAGCTCTGATACCGGCAATAATTCTTTATCTAAAAATGTATCATGTTGGACAAAAATACCTAATTCTTCATCTTTAGGAAAATACATATTTTCTGCAATGGTTTGCCAATTCGTTAGTTCTTCGTCAGTGACCGTTACAGCAGTTTCTGTTTGGAATTTTAAATAGTTTTCCCGGGTATACGTTAATACCCAGCAAGCTATCGTATTGGTATACCAGTTGTTATTGATGTTGTTTTCATATTCATTCGGACCAGTCACGCCATGGATCATATATTTGTTATGACGTTTTGAAAAATGAACCCGATCTGCCCAAAAACGAGCAATCTCAACTAATACTTCTAACCCTTCTTTTTTCAAATAAGCGGTGTCACCTGTATAGTTCGTATAGTTGTAAATCGCATAAGCGATCGCACCGTTACGATGGATTTCTTCAAAGGTGATTTCCCATTCGTTGTGGCATTCGACTCCTGTAAAAGTAACCATTGGGTACAAGGCGCCTTTTAACCCTTGTTGTTGGGCATTATGAATAGCTTGAGGCAATTGATTATGGCGATATTTAAGGAGATTTTTTGTCACTTCAGGTTTTGCCAAAGCAAGATATAAGGGGACAGCGTAAGCTTCCGTATCCCAATAAGTAGCACCACCGTATTTTTCTCCTGTAAAGCCTTTGGGTCCAATATTCAAACGTTCATCTTCGCCGTAATAAGTAGAAAATAGTTGGAAAAGATTGAAACGAATCCCTTGCTGTGCTTCCTCGTCACCTTCGATCACCACATCAGCCAGTGCCCAGCGTTTGCTCCAAGCAGTGGTTTGTTCTGCTTTTGCTTGCAGATAATGACTTTGTAAGTCACTAAATTCTTGGAGAATCTGTTGGACTTGCTGTGCTTCGGGGATGTCACGGCTCGTCAACACAAGTACTTCTTTATCAAGTGTCACGGATTGATTCGTTGTTAAGTCGAAAGAAAATTCCCCAAGGACGGCTAATGTATCTTCGTGGTAAATTGGTTGCGCTAATTCTTCATTCACGAAATGTCTCATGGCAGCTGTTACGGTAAATTGTTCGATCGCAAAATTATTTGGAATCGTTTTGGTCATTAAGTAGGCTGTTTCATCAGAAGTACCTCGACCGATTTCATTCCAAAAATGTTCATCATAGTTACTATCTTCATTTTGAACGTTACTATCCAATTTAGAGATGACTTTGACCGTGCCATTTCCTTCGAGCATCGTAACTGTTAAACGAATATAAGCAGCTTCGTTTTTGACGATACTTAAAAAACGTTCAAAGGTGATCTTTAGTTTGTTAGTTGCAGTCGTTACTGTATAACTACGTGATAACACACCGTTTTTCATATTCAATTCCCAATAAAAGTCTTCTGGTTCGATTGTAGCAAGGTCTAATAATTGCTCATCGATATAGACATCCATGGCAATAAAATTGATTGCATTAATCACCTTGCCAAAATATTCGGGATAGCCATTTTTCCACCAACCAACACGAGTCTTATCGGGGTACCAAACCCCAGCTAAATAAGTTCCTTGATGATGATCACCTGAATAGGCTTCTTCAAAATTCCCTCGCATGCCCATGTATCCGTTACCAATACTAGTTAAAGATTCCTGTAAACGGAGATTTTCCCGATCTAATGTGTTGGTGCTGATCTTCCAAGGATCAATTTGAAATAGGCGCTTGATTTGTTTCATTGTACTCCTCCTAGATAATTTCATTGATACGTTTATAATAAACGCAACCGATTGCGTAAGTCAATATAAATAAAGCAGAATTTTTTAGCGGGGATTTAAAACAAAGAAATGAAAAGATAATTTTCCTGGAAAACATTCACTGTTTTGATAATAAGTTACTATTAAATGCGAAAAGAAAATGATTCTTCTGATAGCGACTGTTTGGGTAGAAAGTGAATAAAATCAAAAATAAAGCATTTACAAAAAAAGAAACAAAGGCTATAATAACTAACAACGAAACCGATTGCATAAAGGAGAGCAGGAGTTATGAAGAAATTATTTAATTTTGAGTTTTGGCAAAAATTTGGGAAAGCTTTAATGGTTGTTGTGGCAGTGATGCCAGCTGCGGGTTTGATGATCAGCATCGGGAAATCTATCCCGTTGATTGACCCTAACTTAGCTTTTTTAGTAACAACGGGTGGTGTCATTGAAAATATTGGTTGGGCGATCATCGGGAATTTACATCTGTTGTTTGCTTTAGCAATAGGTGGAAGTTGGGCAAAAGAGCGTGCGGGTGGTGCTTTTGCAGCAGGGATCTCATTTGTTTTGATCAACCGGATCACGGGAGCGATTTTCGGAGTGACGAGTGAGATGCTAGCAAATGAAGATGCCTTTACCCATACATTATTTGGCACGAAGATCATGGTCAAAGGATTTTTTACTAGTGTATTAGAGGCACCTGCGTTGAATATGGGCGTGTTTGTAGGGATTATTGCTGGTTTTGTTGGTGCAATGGCCTATAATAAATATTACAATTATCGTAAATTGCCTGATGCGTTATCTTTCTTTAATGGAAAACGATTTGTTCCTTTTGTAGTGATTCTTTGGTCAACGATTGTAGCTTTAGTATTGGCTGTTGTCTGGCCAAATGTCCAAGCAGGTATTAATAATTTTGGTCTTTGGATTGCTCAGTCACAAGAAAGTGCACCGGTTTTAGCGCCATTTCTTTATGGTACCTTAGAAAGATTATTGTTACCTTTTGGTTTGCATCATATGTTGACGATTCCGATCAATTATACGCAATTAGGGGGCACGTATGAAATCTTATCTGGTGCACAAGCAGGAACGCAAGTCTTTGGGCAAGATCCTTTATGGTTAGCTTGGGCTACTGATTTGGTGAATTTAAAAGGTGCGGGGGATTTATCACAGTATGAATTTGTGTTGAACAACTGGACACCAGCTCGTTTTAAAGTGGGGCAAATGATTGGTTCTTCTGGTATTTTGATGGGGTTAGCTTTAGCTATGTATCGAAATGTTGATCTTGATAAAAAAGCACGCTATCGTTCCATGTATTTCTCAGCTGCATTAGCTGTTTTTCTAACAGGGGTTACTGAACCATTAGAATTTATGTTTATGTTTGCTGCAGTTCCACTTTATATTGTTTATTCTGTGATCCAAGGGGCAGCATTTGCAATGGCAGATTTATTACCGTTACGTGTTCATTCCTTTGGAAATATCGAATTGTTAACTAGAACTCCTCTAGCGATGAAAGCGGGACTTGGTGGCGATTTGCTTAACTTCGTCATTTGCGTCATTTTGTTTGGAGTCGTTACGTACTTTGTGGCAAACTTCATGATTAAAAAATTCAATTTTGCTACACCAGGGCGTAATGGTAATTATGATAGTGACAGTAACGATAGCAATGGGAATGGAGAACAAACGACAGTCCAAGCTGGCACGTCAGATCCACAAATCATCAAAATCATTCATTTATTAGGCGGGAAAGATAATATCAAAGATGTAGATGCGTGTATGACACGTTTACGTGTGAGTGTAGCTGATCGTGAGAAAGTAGGTTCAGAAGAAGAATGGAAACGTGCAGGCGCTATGGGGCTAATCGTCAAAGATAATGGTGTACAAGCTGTCTATGGTCCAAAAGCCGATGTATTAAAATCAGATATCGAAGATTTGCTTCAATCGGGGGCGCCTATTCCTGCTCCAGTAGAAGAAGTGGTCGTTGAAAAAGACACAGTTAATAACCAAACGTTAGGTATACGAAAAGAGTTGCAGACTGTAGCAGCTGGTGAAGTGATAGACTTGGCAACAGTCAACGATCCTGTTTTTTCAAAGAAAATGATGGGGGATGGCTTTGCTGTTATTCCGACGACTGGTGAAGTTGTGGCACCTATTACTGGGAAAGTAGTTAGTATTTTTCCAACCAAACATGCTATTGGAATGGAAACAGAAGAAGGTGCAGAAGTACTAATCCATATGGGAATCGACACAGTCCAAATGGATCAACCAGCTTTTGAAATCCTGGTAACAGAAGGTCAAACCGTTGAAGCAGGAGCAAAACTGGCACAAATGAATCTAACCGAAATCAAAAATGAAGGAAAAGATATAACGATTATGGTGGTATTTACGGATGGGAAAGTCAATGAAATGATTCTCAAACATTTAGGACCAACGGAATTAGGAACAGTAATTGGCGAAATAAAACTGTGATCATTATAAAAGACACCCAACAATAATGAGTAAGATGACCAGTACCAAATTTAATTCCTTATTTGGTTTCCGATAGTCAGTTTTTCTGTTTCTCAAATAAGTCTGAAAACACGAAAACGCTATACTTCGTTTTTGAGTTCTCAGACTTATTTTTTTGAATATCTGCGAGCGGGTAAACAATCACGGCTAATAATCCATGGCTGTCCTATCATAAAAGAAATGAAGTAAGTTTTAATCAATAAGGAGAATTGAAGATGAAGATGATGACTTTGAATACACATAGCTGGTTAGAAGAATCACCAGAAGAAAAGATGCGCCAGATCGTAGATAAAATCTGTCAAGCAGATTATGATGTGATTGCTTTACAAGAAGTCAATCAACTAATCACTTCCGAAAGTATCGTGAATGAAGAATTAAACAAATTTTGTCCAGTTATAGAACAATCGCCCGTCCATGTCGATAATTTTGCTTATTGTTTGGTGCGCTACTTAGCCAAACAAGGGAAAGACTATTATTGGAGTTGGGAAATGAGTCATGTCGGTTATGGGATTTATGAAGAGGGGAATGCGCTGCTTTCTAAGACACCACTAACCAGTGAAGCAATCTATGTTTCTGAAACAAAGCAAAAAGAGGATTACCACACTCGGAAAATTTTGATCAGTCAGACGATGATCGATGACCAAACAATCACTCTAGCAAGCTGTCATTTTTCTTGGTGGATAGATGAAACGAAGGGCTTTGCTTTTGAATGGCATCGCTTGATGGAACACTTAGCTAATCTCTCAAATCCGCTGTTTTTAATGGGGGATTTTAACAATCCAGCAGGAGAGGCAGGCTATCGCTTGGTTGAAAAAAGCCCTCTTGCGATTGTCGATTCCTATACTGTTGCCCAAGAAGTTCATGGTCAGGCAACCATTGAACAGAAAATCGATGGATGGGAAACGAATACAGAGCAGTTACGAATCGATTATATCTATGTACCACAGGAATTCTCAGTTCCTTCTTATCGTAGTATTTTTGATGGAAAACAAGAAATCATTGTAAGTGACCATTATGGAGTAGAGATAACGGTCAGCCCCATTCAATAAAAATGATCAAAAAGACCCGTGGAAAGAAAAATGGATAAATCCTTTCTTTCCATGGGTCTTTTTGATTGCAACAGCTTCAGCTACGTGCAGAAATTTGATTAGATAATGAAATGACTGTTAGTGCGATGGGAAGCACCAAGGAGGAAGGCAATAAAATTCTCTGTTTCTTTGGCCTCTGCATTGTTTTTTTAACTCGGCTGGACTTTTTTTCCGCGGGGCAGAAATGAGGTCTCGAACTTTTTTCAAGGAGTTGGACTCTTTAGTTACCGGTGTATTTTTTTGTAAATTGGTACTATGTAGTACTTCCTCATGTAAAATATCAAAATGGTCTATAAATCGATCTTTATCGGAATCGGTTAGAATTGGCAAGTTATCTAAAAGATTCAAAAGTACAACGAGGGACTCTTTGATTTTAGGCTCATGAGGTTGCAGCTCTTCACCGCTAGGCTCACGATGTGGCAGTTCATTAATTAACTGCTCTATGATGCTTGTCAGCTCTTTTACCTCTTCAGGAGAGTTTGCAGTTTTTTTTAAAATGTCTAAAATGGTATTTCTTTTAGAATAATCTTGGTCATTAATACAAGTTGATTTACTCGTTGACTGAACATTTGAAATGGGCGTAGGGGATCGATCACCGATTACAGTTACATATAGCGGCTCAGTCTTACTATTTGGCAGCTCATACAGCCGTTCATCAGTTGATTCTTTAATTGATAGCGAATCCTCAGGTAGATCTTTAAGTATCATTTTAAGGTGAGACTCAGTATTAAGGGTAGTATTCGTAGATTGATGAACAAAAGCATGTCCGATTTTTTTTTTCAAAGTCAATTGTCGATTCGTTGTTTGAGGCATATGTATCACTCCTTCTTTTCTGTATTCTAGTATAGTTTATAAAAGAAGAGAGTAAATAAATATTTTTTCTTATGTTTAGAAAAAAAAGTAGCTACTAACACGATTCGTTTATTAGGACTACTATATTTGACGATTTGTTTGCTATTTTATAAAAAGGTATAAAAAAGAGACAGCTTCCGTGTTGAGATATTCTCTTTTTGATCCACAGAAGCCAGTCCCTTATTTTTTAGTTATCCTCCCAACCTGGTAACGATTTTTGACAAAGAGTCCGATCAAAACGAACCAACCAATCAGGAAGAATGCCATCACAAAGTAAAAGAAAATTGGTAAATCATAATAGAGAGTGATCTCATTGATTCCATTGTGCTGTTTGACGATAGGAGTACCGATATCTGTTAATTGATAATCTGTCAATTTTTTGCCGTGTTGCAGTAACACTGTGCGGTCATAGACAATGACTGGTAAATGGACAGTTTCTTCCCCAGTGTTTTTCCATTTGATCGTTAAACGTCCTCCAGGATGAGATTTAATGAACGTGGTTTCTCCCTCCAAGATTTCTTCATTATAGCGATCATATTTATTTGCTTTAGTTTCATGATAGATTGGTAGATAATCGGGTGTTGTCTTTTGAAAAACGAATAAACTAGTCGACATATCATGGTCATAAAATGTTTTTCTTGCCTCTGCTGGTGTATCAAAGAGATACGTGTGACGGCTGACAAATGTTTCGTCTTGCCATTTATCCAGATGCTGATAGAGGTTTTGGATCGTTTGTGCAGAAGCGACAAAGAGAAATAGGACACTCAACGCACGATACCAATTTTTCTTTTCCCATTGATTTAGCGCAAGCGCTAAAAAGAGTAGAAAGAGCAAGGTAAATGGGACAAAGAAACGAAAAGGAAACTGGATCAAGCTTACGAAAGGTACCTCTTTTTCCACTAGTGTTGTCCAAGGGATCAAACTGGTTGAAAGTAGGAAGAATCCAAGACTTGTGCGTAAAAGTAACTTTGTAAAAATGTCGTAGTGACGGCGGAAAAGAAGATACAGTATTAGTCCGATCAATAAAAAAATTGGGAAAATCTTGGGATACGCTAGCCAATAGCTGCCATCCAGATTGATTGCTTTTTGGCTCATCTCTCGGTTGACAAAAGGTGGCAAAATCTTATTTCCACCATAGACGATAGCTAATCCTGCCCAAATATTTGCTGTTAGTACAAAATAAAAGAGGACAGATTTGATCAGTTGCCCGATTGCTTTGCCTTTTTCTGTCTGAGTAAAGAAATAATAAAGATAAAAAGGGATATACATCAGTACCAACATAACGGTGGACAGTAAGTGGATCTGAGTCATCAGTGCAATTGAAAAGGTAACTTTCAAGACAGGAAATCTTTTATGAACAACAAAGTCCACTAATGGAATCATGCATAAGGGATAAAAACAGGTGCCCCAACTGGTAAAGCCCTGATTGATTGCCCAATATTGAATGGAATAAGTCGTCATAAATAATACCGAGATTGGTATGCTGACCCATTTTTTCACCTGTACATAATTCAATAGTGTCAACATCGACCAACCAGAAATCACAAAGAGAATAAAGTTTGATAAGATTTGATAGTGGAACCAACTGCCTGAAACTAAAACGATTAAGCCTTGAAAATAAGCAAACAACGGACCATAGATCGCATTGACGATACGCCCGCTTTGCTGAAATCCATACATGGAAGGGAAATAATGGAAATCCCAATTAGCGAATTGTTCAGCGGCATCGTAAAAACGGTTATAATGAAATGGTGCATCTGCTCCAATGATAAGGTCATGTGTTAGGATATTTGGCATAACAAATAAGAATGCAAATAGTAAAATTGTCAAATACGGAACATATTTTTTCAATTGTCATACTCCTTTTTTGATAGTGTAACTTATTTAATCATAAAGCTTACCTAAAAGAGTGGCAAGAAATTCGAAAAAATATGAAAAAAATTATCATTATTACAGGAAATTTTCAAAATACATCCTTTGTTGCTCGCTTTATTTAGATCAATAGTTAATTAAAAAAACAGCCATAGTATGAGATGCTATGGTTGTTTTTCCCTATTCGTATAAGACTAATAGTCAAATCTACGAATGATTCTTATTTTATCCGTTTATAGTTTTTATCAAAATAACGACCTTCTCGGATATCACTAGGCATTCCTTCATAAGGAGCTTCACTAATGACATCTTCATTATTGAGACCAGCATCGCCCATATAAGTAATGTTAGCGAACTCTGGTACTAACAATTTTGGATAAGTTTCATATTTTTCACGTGCTGCTTCCATCTCAGCTATATGTTCATTTTGGAAAGTAACTGTGATCTCAGGATGTTCTTCAACCCATTTAGGAAAGAAAATCGTTCCATGTAATTTTTTTTCATTGGGCATGAAATCCAAGGCCACGTCAGTACCAGTTGGTTCAGTCCAAGTAATTTTGAAGACGCCATCTGTTAACTTAACGATATCTGCTTCTTGATCTTTGACCCAACGGCCTTTGACCATTCCGCCGTGAATTCTATAGTCGATAGTATGGTCATTTTTAGCATACCATTCATATTCCCAACCATTATCGTACGTATAAATAAAGTGTGTACCGATAAAATCTTCTAGTTCTTTAAATTCTTTCATGAAACAACAGCTCCTTTTAAATTAAAACATGTAATAAAGTACATGTTTTTGATTACGTGATTATGATAGAATGAATAAAAGGATTTGTCAAGGAGGAGAGAGCATGGCGAGAAAAAATACGCTACGCTATATTTTGTTAGGATTGTTGAGTAAAAAAAAGATGACAGGCTATGAATTAAACCAATCGTTCAAAAATGAAATCGGTGAGTTTTGGCAAGCGAAGCATAGTCAAATTTATCCTGAATTAGCAAGAATGGAAGAACGAGGGATCATCAAACATGAAGTTGAAATTACAGGGATGAAATTGGAGAAGAAAGTCTATCAATTAACGGATGAAGGAAAGGCATTGTTAAACGAATGGATTCGGACGCCAACGAATGAATTACCAGTCAATCGAGACGAGTTTGTGTTGAAATTATATTTTGTGAAAGATGTGAATGATCCGATGTTGAGAGAGATCATTGAGCAGCAACGGGATCTCCATGAAGAAAAGCGAGCACATCTATTGGCACGTCAAGAGAGGATATTTCCAACAAGAAAAGAACAAGAAGAAAATTATGGACACTATTTGATTTTATCCCATGCGATCAATCGAGAAACAGAATATGCGAATTGGTTGACGGGCGTATTAGAAGAGCAAAAAAGATAGAAATAATAAATGGAATAGAGAATATAAGATAAACTTAATTGAATAACTTCATTTAATGATAGTAGTGAATTGAAAAAGATAGAAAAGAAGCAAAAAATGTAGTCGATTATCGTCAATTTCTTAAACTGTTTTGGTAAAACACATGAGAAATTGGGAGAATTGACTACATTTTATTTTCCATTGCTTAAAGATTTTTCAATAATTGTTCGAAATCAATTTTTTCGCTTACGGGGACAATTTTATATGTGAGTTCATCTGTTGCTTCATCGTGGATGATATAAAGTTTTGAGTCTTCAGTTGTCTCTTTGAAATCACCGATCAATAAAACAGTATATCTTTCATCAATCAATTCGATTTCTTTGATTGCTTTGGAAAAAACTTTGCGGACATGCTTCATTTTTTTTAGACGTTCTTCGGCTTTTTCAGCTGATTTGTTCAACGTATAGCCTTCATCTAAATATTTTTTGATAATCTCAACCTTGATAACAGTAGGTAATTGATATTTTCGAGGACAATTCACACCAGTAGAAACGGAACGAATGAATTCTTTTTGTTCCCAATATCGTAACTGACGTGGAGACACACCGACAATTTCACTTAGTTCACTGATTCCTACCAGTAAATGATCATTTTCTAATAAACGTTTCAGGGATGCTCCTACCATTTTTGTCCCTCCTTTTGTTGTCTAACTTTCCTTAATTATACTTGGGATAACTTATGTGTCAAGTAGGTTGACAAATGAACGAAATAGGACTAAAGTATTCAAGTGGTTTCAGAAAGAATTCAGAAAGAAGGAGAAATATGAATAAAAATCAACCCGTAGATATTTACGGCAAACCATATAATCGGACACTATTAGTTGTCGTTTTATTGATTGGTACCTTTTGTACGGTATTAAATCAAACCTTATTAACTACAGCTTTTCCTACGCTGATGAAAGATTTTGATATCTCTGCATCAAGTGTTCAATGGCTAACAACAGGGTTCTTATTGGTTAACGGAATCATGATCCCGATTACTGCTTGGCTGATCAATAAATTTAGTTCAAGAAGTTTATATTTATCAGCAATGTCAGTCTTTTTAATCGGAACAATTACCTGTTTTGTTGCCCCTAACTTTAGTACTTTATTGATTGGACGTTTGATCCAAGCCTGTGGTGTGGGTGTTTCAATGCCTTTATTACAAAATATTATGTTGTCGATTTTCCCACCAGAAAAAAGAGGATCTGCCATGGGGATGTCAGGGATCGTTATTGGATTGGCTCCAGCTTTAGGACCAACATTATCAGGTTATATTATTGATAACTATCATTGGCGTGATCTATTTGGTATGGTCTTACCAATTGTCGTCTTAGTTTTGGTCTTAGCCTTTTTCTTGATGCGAAGCGTTATTCCGTTATCAAATCCAAGTATCGATATTCTATCTGCGATCCTTTCAACAATTGGATTTGGTAGTTTGCTTTATGGCTTTTCAAGTGTCGGTGATGCTGGATGGGGCAGTGCGAAAGTGATCGGCTTCTTGATCGTAGGGGTAATATTTATTGCCTTATTTGCATGGCGCCAACTTCGTTTGGAAAATCCATTCTTGGAACTGCGTGTATTTAAATCATCAACCTTTACGATTGCAGCAGTTTTAGCTGGTGTAACGAATATGGCGATGGTCGGTGCTGAAATGGTTGTTCCTCTATATATCCAAAATATCCGTGGCGAATCAGCTTTTCATTCTGGCTTGATGTTACTACCCGGTGCCTTGATTATGGGGGCGATGATGCCGATTACAGGTGCGATCTTTGATAAACACGGTGCAAAACGTTTAGCGATTGTCGGGATGTTCGTGCTAACCGCTGCAACAGCACCATTTGCTTTCTTAACAAAAACAACGCCTGTTTTATATATTGTTGTTCTCTATGCGATTCGGATGTTTGGGATCTCTATGGTTATGATGCCAGTAACAACATCTGGTATGAATGCTTTACCAAACAAACTGATCAGTCATGGGACTGCAGTAAACAATACCTTCCGACAAATTGCTAGTTCGATTGGGACAGCTATTTTGATCAGTGTATTGACCAATGTAACAAAAGATAATCTACCTGCAAAATCAGTCTTAGAAAGCACGCCTTTAACTTATAAAGACCAAGCGATCAATGCGACATTATCTGGTTACCACGCAGCATTCTTTGTGGCGATCGTCTTTGGTGTGATTGGTTTTGTGATTGCCTTCTTATTGAAGAGAAAAGAACCTGTTCTAGCGAAAGCGGGGGATAAAGCATGATTATTTTCGTATTGATCATTAGTTTAGTGGCTTTTGCCCTAATGAATATCTTTGCAAAAAAAGCTTGGCAAACAATTGTATCATTACTTTTTGGGTTAGTCTTTGTGGCATCCTTAGGGTTGATCGTGGCTAATTTATCCAACCATTTTGGTATGGAAAAAGTAACTGAAACGAAAACCACTAACATCGTATCAAGTGCTGATTCAGATAGTGCAAATATGCTTTTATATCAAGCGTTAGGTGACGGGACTGAAAAAGTCTACCTTTATCGTACGAATGAAGACCAAAAGAAACCAAAAGCTACCGGTACTGATAATGAAACCAATAAAGTAGAACGTACGACTAGTCAAGCGCAAAAAGTAGCAAAAACAACTTATTGGGTCTATAAAAATGATATGTATAAATTCTGGTTCAATCTAGCGGATAATAACCACGAATATGCCAGTCGTGTGAATACCTTTAAAATTCCAGCTGATTGGATTGAATTAAGTACGGATCAAGCAAAAACATTAGCGCAACGAGTAAAAGAACAACAAAGTACGATGAAAAGCGACGCAAAGGCTTTTGTACAAGAAGGTCTGATGAAAGCTATGACTGAAAATCCAGCCATGACGCCAGAAGAACAAGCAACATTGTCAAAAGAATTAGCAACGCAATTCCAACAACAAGCATTAACGAAATTAGTTGAAGAAGTCAAAGCAAATAAATAGTCAGCTAATCAAGTAAGTGCAAGAATCAGTTAATTTCAAAAAGGGCTCCTCCCTACAGTTGAACGATCAGCTGTGGAGGGTCTTTTTTTTTGTTATACTGAACAAAAAAGGGGTGGGGAAATGCAAAAAAAATATTCTTTCCAGTCAAAAATTTATGCTTCTGAAATAGGTAAGGGTGGCGCATATATCATTTTTCCTTATGATCTCAGAGAAGAGTTTGGTGTAGGCCGAGTCAAAGTTCAAGCGACATTTGATGGAGTAGCATATGAGGGAAGTATTGTGAATATGGGAGTGAAAAACGAAGATGGAACAATTTGCTACATCTTAGGGATACGTAAAGATATTCGTAAAAAAATTGAGAAAGACATCGGTGATATCGTTTCTGTAGAAGTGATTCCAAAAAATTAAAGCAGAAGGCAGAAGATAGTTGTCTTCTGCTCATTTTTTATTAACTACCATGATGGATTTGCCACAATCCGATCTATTTTTCTAACTCAATTTCTCCGATTCCTTTCAATTCGAGATAAATCGAGGCTTGTTGATCATATCCAGAATAGTCAAAAGTCATATCCCAATAGTTATTTGACCCTTCAGTAACAGAAGTAAATTTAGAATATGGGTAATAGGTTGTCGTCTTTTCAGTTACTATTTTTAATTGAATATTGTTGTCGGCATTACTTTTTGGTTTTGGCAACTTTTTCAAAAAGTCTTGTTCATCTTTAAAACGAATGACAAAATTAGTAGGATATGCCATTGCTCGCTCAATCGGTAAAAGGTGATTATTTTTTGGAGTAAAATTTATTTCGTCAAAATAGTTGATCTTACTTGTATCAATAGGTAGTTCCCATTTGCCTTTAAAAATAGAATATACTTTTGGGTCACTTGCTTTATAGGCTGTGATGCCATTGATTTGTATGGTTGTCTCTTCAAGAGAGGGAACCGAGCCCGTTTTTGTAGGATGTAGATTGTAAATAAATTCCAATGTGTTTGTTTCTCGATCAATGCTCTGTTCCTCATTGATCGAACGGAATAGCGACAAGTCTTCTTTTTCTTCTGCTAGTCCTGAACGAAAATCAATCAAATACTGATCTTGCCCATTTTTGATCCCAAAATTTAATCCATATTTCTCCCATTTTTTGTTTAAAAGCTCCGAGTTTTTTGGAAGATGAACAGTAAAATGTAACCCTAGTTCATTTTTGTCTACATAGAGTTCTGTTAACTGTATATCTGCTTTTTTATCATAAGCTGTAAGTTGTTGGCTGGAAATAAACCCTTCATGATTCAATGTTTCAGAAGTAAATTTCCCAAACCGTAAAAAATTAGCAGTTGCAGTGCCTAAGGGTGAGTAAGCATACAAACAGATACTTATGAGAAATACGGCAACAGCTATCAAATAAACCCGTTTTTTTATGTAGTTTTTAAGTGGAACCTGTTTCTCCTTTCGTATAGAGTCATAGGTGGCTTCTAATTTGGTTCGTACTTCTGAGGGTAAGCGTTCCTCTTTTTTGAGTTCTTCCATAAATTTCTTTTCAGAAATAGTCATTTTTTCTCCTCCTAGCTCTCCTCTATTTTTAGTAGTTTTTTCCCTCGAGCAAGGTGTGTCTTCACTGTATTGACTGGTTCAGATAATATCGTGCTGATTTCTTTGATGGAAAACCCATTATAGTAATAGAGCACCAACGGAATTCGATATTTCAAATCTAATTTTTGTAGCATGTGTTTTAATTCCATTGAATGTATCGTTGTATTTTTTTCTTCCTCGTATTCTACATAAAAAGTTTCTTTCTTTGATTTTTTGAGAATTTTTTTGCAATTATTAATGAGAATTTTGCATAACCAGGTGTTAAAATATTCTGGTTTTTGCACGCTTTGGATATTTTTGTAGGCCGTCAATGCTGTTTCTTGTAAACAATCTGCAATATCTTCTGAATTGTTCAAAAACTTACGCGCTGTATTATAGAGAACAGCTTCATAACTTTTAAACAATTGGACAAATGCCTCTTTATCTCCCTCCTTTGCTTTTTTTACTAAAAATAAATCACTGGGCACACGATTTTCCTCCCACTTCATAAAGATTTTTTCTCTTACATCTATTAGAGTCAAATAAATAGGAAAAAGTTTCAAATACATAAAAATAATTTTGGCTATTTAAGCGTTCTCTAAAAGATGCATATTCTATCATTTAACTGTAAAAAACATAGGTACAGAAATAGGGAATACCTACAGCTCTAAAGTTGCAATTGGAGAAGCAATATGTGCTGGGGGGGCTACACGCAAGAGTGGTACATCTGCTATTCTTACAATCCAGTCAACAGTGCATGCTATGTTGTTTCTAACACATAATATTACTGACTAAAAAATAAAGAAGAAACTGAGCTAAAACTTGTCTCAGTTTCTTCTAGTATCTCTAAAAAAGAATAAATAGTGTTCAAAGTCTGACCTTCGGCAATAAGCCGAAATTGTCCAAAAATTTGAGAAGAACCAAGTAGACGACAATCAACAGGGAAAACAAGTATTTGTGTTTCTTGTCAATTGACGGAAATTCCTTCTTATTTCTTGCTGCTAAGGACTTCTCAATCTCTTTCAAACAATATCAATCGTTTATTCTGCACGCAGAGCAATCGCCGCATCTTTTTTAGCAGCCATTCTTGCTGGGATGTGCCCACCTAACATCGTTAAGATCGTAGAGACGATCACGAGGATCAGTGCATGGAGTGGGTTCAATTGAGCCACATTTTTTAGATCAGTCATTTGATAGAGTAAATGATTGATTGGGAACGTTGCTAACCAAGCAATCAAAACACCTAATAAGCCCGAAGAGATTCCTAAGATACAAGTTTCTGCATCAAAGACACGAGTGATATCTTTTTTACGAGCCCCTAATGCTTTTAATACCCCGATTTCTTTGGTACGTTCGATGACTGAAGTATACGTGATAATACTGATCATGATCATACTTGTCACTAGTGAGATACCAGCAAAAGCAACCAATACATAAGTGATGGCATCCATCAATCCACCAGTCAATTCAGTCATTGTTCCTGCTAAGTCAGAGTAAATGATTTTATCTTCTTCTGCTTTTCCTTTGTTGTAAGCATCTAAGTAATCAAGGATTTTTTCTTTGTCACCAAAGTTATTTGGATAGATCATGATGCTAGTTGGAATGCTATCACCGCCTAAATAGCTGATCAGTGATTGTTTAGCTGTTTCATCCACTTTTTCGTTGGACATCACATTCGTATCACTATCTTTTTGCGCTTTTACAATCTCAGAATCTTTATTTTCGTTAACGATTTGTGTCGTTAATTGATCACTATATGCGATTCCAGGGGAAAGAAGATTCATTGTTGAAGAAGATTTTACTCGTAAAATCCCTGCAATCTTTACTTCACTCGTTGAATTAGCATACATCGTATCGTAATCAGTATTTGGAATAAAGTTGCCAGTAGGTAATTTCGTGTAGTAATCATTGTTGTTGATCACTTTGAAAGTTGTCCCAACAATGCGATCAAAGTCTAATTTTTGACCGTCTTTTACATCAAAGCCCAGGTTTTTCAAGGCATTGATATTTGTATTGTTGTTACCATCTACGATCAAGACCACGTCATTCGCAGAAGCAGGATAACTGCCTGAAAGCAGTGAATAGTTCGCTTTTAAAAAGTTTTCTTTTTGATTGTCTAACTGTGTTGGAAAACTGGAAACACCGACACCCGTCATAGCAGACATCGTGCTTGATAATGATAATGATTCGTTTTCAGGGTTTTGGTTAGAGAAACTTACTGGTTGCACTTTACCATCAACTTGGCGAAGCATATTGATACCAGTAGCACGAGTAAAGCCAATATTATTACTTAAATTAGGATCGATATCTTTGACATAATCTACATAAGATTGGTCGATTTTATTGGTGTGCTGTGCTTTATCTTCATCACTGATTTTAGCAGTTACCTGTTTTGTATTTGGATAATCCGCTTTACTAGTACCCAATGAAGCAGAATCTGTTGAACGATTGGTTGTCACTTTGGAGATAGTGATCGGGAATTTTGCCATCGTTTCAGACTGTGTTTTATCAATTTGTTTTTGGAAGCCTGAAGATAATGCCAAGACGATCGCAATCCCGATGATCCCAATACTTGAAGCAAAGGACGTCAAAAATGTTCGCCCCTTTTTCGTGCGGATATTATTAAATGAAAGTTTCAAGGCTGTCCAGAAACTCATTTTTGTCCGACGTAAATTGAATTGATCATCTTTTGGTCGTTCGATATGAGGATGTGAATCTGCCAAGATTTTACCATCTGAAAATTCAATGATTCGATCTGCATATTGATGAGCAAGATCAGGGTTATGGGTAACCATGATTACTAGCTTCTCATTAGATAGTTCTTGGATCAATTCCATGATTTGGATACTTGTTTCGGTATCTAGAGCTCCAGTTGGTTCATCGCATAAGAGGATATCTGGATCGTTGGCTAAAGCACGGGCAATTGCGACCCGTTGCATTTGTCCGCCAGATAATTGGTTTGGTTTTTTGTGCA
This sequence comes from Enterococcus sp. C57, assembly GCF_040887305.1. Taxonomy (NCBI): domain Bacteria; kingdom Bacillati; phylum Bacillota; class Bacilli; order Lactobacillales; family Enterococcaceae; genus Enterococcus; species Enterococcus sp. C57. The sequence continues at coordinate 330,583 of NZ_JBFOFP010000004.1, forward strand.
TATGATCCGTTAAACCGACACGGCGTAAGGCTTCCTCAGCCTTTTTGCGTTTTTCTTCTTTGGCCACACCGCTAAGTGTCATCCCTAATTCAACATTTTCGATGATTCCTAAATGTCCAATCAAGTTATAACTTTGAAAAATAAAACCAATCGAATTGTTTCGGTAAGCATCCCAATCGCTATCTTTAAAGTCTTTTGTGGACTTTCCGTTGATCACCATATCTCCGGAATCATAGTTGTCTAAGCCACCGATGACATTCAACATCGTTGTTTTTCCTGAACCACTTGGACCAAGAATGGCAACAAATTCTTTTTTTCTAAAGGCAACAGATACGCCATCTAATGCTTTAGTCGTTGTTTCGCCAACTTTATAATATTTCTTTATATCTTTAAGTTGTAGCATATTCGTCCTTCTTTCTTATTAGAATATTCGGTATACTTAAAAGTATATCAGAACAATAAACGCAGTATAATCAATGAATGTTAACTCAATATGAACAATCAGAAAGAAACAAGAAATTTTTCAAAAAATCGAGGGAATAAAATGAACCGTATATTAGTAGTAGAAGATGATGAAAATTTACAATTGCTTTATCGTTCAGTATTAGAACATGCTGGTTTTTCGGTAGTCACAGCTAGTAGTGGAACAGAAGCACTAGCACGATTGGAAAATTTTCATGTAGAATTGATTATTACCGATATCATGATGCCTGAGATGGATGGTTATGAATTGTTGGAAAGTTTACGAGATGGAAAAATAGAGCTTCCTGTGCTGATGATCACGGCTAAAGCCGATTTTGAAGATAAAAAACGTGGTTTCCAGTTAGGAACGGATGATTACATGACGAAACCCGTAGATGTCAATGAAATGGTTTTACGTGTGGAAGCGTTATTAAGGCGAGCAAAAATCAATCATAGCAATCAATTGAATATTGGAAATACTACCTTAGATCAGGAAACGTATGAAGTGAGACAAAATGAAAAGGTCAGTGTGCTGCCTCAGAAAGAATTTCTTTTGCTTTACAAACTGTTAGCTTATCCGAATAAGATTTTTACGAGACAACAATTGATGGACGATATTTGGGGGCTGGATACAAATACAGAAGAACGAACGATCGATGTACATATCAAACGATTAAGGACACGTTTTGAAGCAAGTGAAGATTTCCAGCTCATCACCGTTAGAGGACTCGGGTATAAAGCGGAGGTCAAAAGATGAAAAAGAAATTATACTCTCAACTGTGGATCTACTTTGCTAGCATTGTGTTTGTTTCAATATTAGTGACTCTACTGTGCTTCTTAGGCTTTATTTTTTTGCTTTCTCATCAAAACGTTACGCCATCTGAACGACCAACACTCTATCCGTTATTCGTTTTTGCTTTTTTTAGCATGATCGTCGGCACGGTAATTTCTGGCTTTGTCGGTCATAGGATCTTGAAGCCAATCAGTGAACTACGTAAAAATATGAGTAAAGTAGCTACAGGTGATTTTTCTATTCGAATGGAGGAACCTCCCAAAGTCGCAGAAGTCCAACAGTTATATAAAGATTTCAACGTGATGGTCCAAGAACTCAATAGCATCGAAACGCTAAGAAATGATTTTGTTTCGAGTGTTTCACATGAGTTTAAAACACCACTAGCGACGATCCAAGGCTATGTCCAATTGTTACAAGCACCAGATATTCCAGAAGAAGAGAAGCAAGTGTTTTTGCAACGATTGATTGAAAATATTACTCAGCTCTCACAGTTGACTGAAAATATCTTGAAACTAAATAAGTTAGAAAACCAAAGTGTCAAAATCGAAAAGCATAAATTTCGTTTAGATGAACAAATACGAGAAGTCATCGTGTTTTTGCAACCTAAATGGGAAGGGTTGAAGTTGCATATCGATTTGGATACGGTCTTTTATGAGGGAAACGAAGAATTTTTATACCAGGTGTGGTTGAATATCATGGATAATGCGATCAAGTATAATCAACCTGATGGTAAGATCGAAATTCGTTTGACTCAAAATGCTACAGATATTTTATTGGAAGTAACGGATTCAGGTGTAGGAATGAACGAAGAAACTCAAAATCGCATTTTTGAAAAATTTTATCAAGGAGACACAAGCCGTCAGATGGCTGGCAATGGCTTGGGATTGTCTTTGGTAAAAAAAATCCTTGAATTGCATGAGGGTACGATACGCTATAACAGCATTCCTGAGGTAGGAACCACAGCTGTGATCAGCTTGAAAAAATAAAAAGCTAAACTTTAATAATGAAGTAGTTGTTCTGTTCAATTGTTTTATTATGAACTAAAACCAGATCAATTACGTGATAAAAGAAACATACTAAGATGAGTGGGTAAGGTATTCCGTCGAATATCTTGCTCACTCATCTTAGTATGTTTTTGTCTTTCTCAAATGGCTCAACTCTAATAATCTGAAGCAGCAATTGATTTCGGAGCGTTATTTATAGATTTTAGATCTAAGTATTATGCTGTTTTATTTAAAAATAATCAACATTTATATTTTAAAACAATATTATATGTAGTATAATATGTTGTGAAAGAAGATATTGTATAAAAGAAGGTGAAGGAATGCACATCCAAGTTCCAACGATATTACTTGATGGCACGGTATTAGCTGCATTGAGTAAAGAAGATATGTATGGCTATGCGTTGACTAAAATCGTACAGGAAAGCCTGTCGGTAAGTGAGTCAACGATGTATCCCGTCTTAAGAAGGTTAAAAAAAGAAGGATTTTTAGATACTTATGATGAACCCTTTGAAGGAAGAAATCGTCGATATTATCAATTAACACCAGCGGGGTATAATCGGTTAGAAGATATTATTGATGAGTGGATCGTCTTTCGAGATTCCTTAAATCGATTATTGGAGGATAATAAACATGAATGAATATTTAGATGAGGTAATAGAGGAAATCCAAGAGATTCCTGAAGATGACCGATTCGATTTGATTCAATATTATGAAGAATATTTTTTAGATTCTGGCAAAACAATTGATCAAATCATTGAAGAATATGGTACGCCTAAACAGTTTGCGCTTAAATTGAAAATCAATTATTTCTCTGAACAAGATGATTCAGCAACAGATGAAGTCAACCCAAGAAGTTCTAAACGACAAATTCGTTTGATTTGGATGATCGTGATTGGCTTATGTGCCTCCCCTCTGTTGATTCCTTTGGCGATTGGTTTTGTTGCAGTGATCGTGGGGTTATTATGTCTATTAGTCGCTTTGCTGGTAGGTGGTTATGTCGGTTGTATTACTGTTTTAGGACTTGGATTATTTTCAGTTGTTTCGGGTATTGGTGTGTTGGGGCAGTCGATAGAAAGTGGATTATTTTACGTTGGATTAGGGCTATTCGCTACTGGAACCGTCGTCTTCTGTGCGCCGCTCCTTCTGAAAATGACAAAATGGATATTTAAAATGATGATGAATTTTGTGAAGTGGGTTGGACGTCGTTTTGTAACGAGACGTGCGATTCATTCGTCGAAGTTATAAGAAAAAGAGGTGTGAAGATGAAATTAAAATATTTTTTAATGGCTGGTCTAGGCTTGATGGTTAGTGGTGGCTTACTTGCTGGGACAACCTATGCGTTTGGGACGCACCGAAGCCTTGCTTGGGAAAATGGCCCTCAATTGGTCGAAATGAACCATGACTCACAAGTGATATCGACAAAAGAAAAAATCAACAAAATAGTGGTCAATGCACAATACCAACAAGTTGAGATCAAACGTGGCAAAAATTTTGAAGTTAACTCTACGTATGAAAAAGCAAGTAAACCTCAAGTCACTACTAAAGGAGATACTTTGACGATTAACGGAAATGGTCGTGAACAAAACGTCTTGTTTCATGTAATGAATAACACATCCAAAATCACCCTGACAGTTCCTAGCGAACTTCCTTTAGATCAACTTGTGTTAGAAGGAGAGCAAGGACAACTTTTATTAAATGACGTAGTGAGTGAGAATGTTTCCGTTACAAATAATGGTGGATACATTACATTTAATAAAGTTGATGGAAAAAAAGTTAAAGTAAATTCTGTGCAAAGTTATGTAAATATTGATAATTCAGATATTTCAAACATCGAATTGAATGCCAAGTATGGGAATCTATTCTTAAATGGATTCAAAAATACTCAAGGAACAGTTATGTTAGAAAATTGCTATGTAGACTTTCTTGATAATGGAGAGATTGGATTAGATATTGATCTATTAGGGATGTCAACTGTCACAAAAAATAATGAAGAATTACCAATCAAAACAGTGATCAAAGGAGAAAACAATATAAAAATCACTGGTTATGATAGCAGTGTGGTGATAGCTGACGAAAACCATCAATATGATGTTTAAAAAGGATAAAGTCTGTCATTAAGAGGAAGTAAAGAGAAATAAATCGAAGAGGTTCAAAGATAGGTGCAACTATTTTTGGAACTTTTCGATTTTTTGATTAAGCGATTTTTTTCAAAAGATTTTGAATGACGGTCGTTGATTATGGATGATGATCCACGTAAAAGTTTTTTCGAATAACGGTTTATTCACATTTAGATAACGATTTTACATCTTTTATCTCGGATAGGTGTTTGATAGATAGTTTCTCAGATAGGTTAGCTAATATAACAGACATGACTGTTAGGATGCTAAGACATCGGGCAGTATCATGGGGAAGAACGATTTTTTTCATCGCTTAACTTACAAATCTGTAGTAAAATAAGAGAAAATAGAGAAAACACAGCTGAGATAATAAGGTGGAAAAATAGATGAGAATAGATGAAGCGAAACGAGAAGAGCTACAGTTAGAAATAACAAAATTACATAATTATCTCACGGAACTTAATCATAAATATTATGATACAAAAAAAGAACGTGTGATGATCGATTACCCGAATAACTCAGAAGGTCGGCAATTAGAACAAGTTTACAATGAAGTATTCCATCATTTATTGAAAGTAAAGAGGGAATTAGACTATTACTCTTTGCCGATTTTAGATACAGGGATCTTAAAGTACGACGAAGAAAAAGAGCGTTTTGTGTTCAAATCAGTTCGAGAGAATTTGATTCTTTCTGCAGGAATTGATTTAGAGATTTTAGTGGAAGATTATTTTACTGAAGAAAAACATTGGGTACGCACAAGGTTAGAATATCTACCCCAAACTTCCGGAGGACCACAAGTGAGTGGTTGGTATATCACAGAAGATAAGGAATTAGAATTAGAGGGAGTGATGGCACGGATTAGAAAGAAACCAATCATGTAGGAATGGTCTAAGAAAGGAACTAAGTGATGAGTGAAAAGAAAGCGGTTTATGTAAATGGGTATATTGGATTGAGCGGTTTGGTGTTATTAGTTGGTATCGGCGGCTTCTTATTCTATTTTGGCATGACAAGTGGAGCGATCTTCCAGACGGTCATGGGTTTTGTTTGTTGGTTGATTGCTATTGCACTACTAAGCTCCGCAACGGTTGTTAGTCCCAACCAGGCAAAAGTTATTTTGTTTTTTGGACAGTACATTGGGACGATACGAGAAAGTGGGTTTTTCTTAACGGTTCCGTTTGCACAAAAAATCAACTTATCTTTAAAAGTACGAAATTTTAACAGTTCGGTTTTAAAGGTGAACGATTTAGATGGCAATCCCATCGAAATATCTGCCGTCGTAGTTTTTAAAGTTGTTGACACGGCTAAGGCGTTGTTCGATGTGGCGTATTACCAAGATTTTGTTGAGATTCAAAGTGAGACAGCGATTCGTCATATTGCTAGCCAATACCCTTATGATACTTTCAATGAAGAAGATTTGACTTTGCGAGGCAATACGACTGCCATTTCTGATGAATTAGCCAACGAGCTACAAGAGCGGTTATCTGTTGCTGGGGTCGAGGTGATTGAAACGAGATTGAATCATCTAGCGTATGCGACTGAAATTGCTAGTGCAATGTTACAAAGACAACAAGCAAAAGCTATTTTATCTGCTCGGCAAACGATCGTTGAAGGAGCAGTTACGATGACACAAATGGCATTGGAACAAATTGAAACAGGACAAGAGATCAATTTCACAGATGATCGGAAAGTCCAATTGATCAATAACCTACTTGTTTCGATTATTACAGATAAAGGAACACAACCAGTCATTAATACAGGGACAGTGAAAGAAAAATAGCCATTATTGAGTAAATATCGTATGATTGTAACGAATTTTTCAACTGTATTTTTTCTATAATAGAACAGTAGAGTAGTCAGAGACTGAGCCAAAACTCAGTCTTTTTTAGTATCTCTAAAAACGAATAAACGGCGTTCAAGAAGCAACTCCTCAACAATAAGCGATGATTTTCTAAAATATGAGGAGCTATTTTAAAAAATCCTCTCTTATTCGCTCGGAGTTGAACGCTTCTTTCACAGCCTCTTGCTTTAAACGGTGTTCAAACATCAGCTCCTTGAAATAAGCCTGAATTTTTCAAAACATGAGAAGCTGTTTCAAAAAATTCTTTCTTATTGTCATCAGAGCTACCCGATGTTTTCACGACCTCTGATTCACGGCGTTCAAAGAGCTGACCTCTTGTTCACGGTAAGATCAAAGTAGCATCTTCAAAAAATTTGAGAAGCAGTTTTCGGAAATTCCTTCTTATTTCTTGATGCTAAACACTTTTATCTCAACTTCTTTTTATAAAATTTACCGAACCATCGTCTGAATAAAAAACGATTCGATTCAAGCTTGCGAATCACTCTTTTGCTTTGTGATAGATAAATGACAATATTGAAAGATATTTGACAGTTAAATCAAAGGTAAAATACGGTCTTTTTTTTTATAATTGCCCTATCATATGTGAAAGAAGGAGAGGAAATGAAGAAACTACTGGTCGGGATTGGCATTTCCATTGCAGCGTTGGTATTAGGTTCGGTAGTTTTTATCTTTGGGGGCCTAAAAATTGCGGATCGAATGATCATGGGTGGCGATAGCTACTATGTCAAAATTACGACAGATGGAGAAAAAGAGGAAATAAAAGATAATCGTGATGAAATAACCATCCAATATAAATATACTCTTCCCGGATATGATGAAAAGGGAAGTGAAAAAATATTAACATTTAATGGACAAAAACCGCGTCCTTTAAGAAAAGGAGCCTATTTAGAGATTACATGGAATGAAAACAAAGGTGTCACTTCTTATGAAGAAGTCAAACAAAACGATATACCTAAGTTAGCACAAGAAAAACTAAGTAAAGGATAGATGAAAATGGAAAAAATTGTTGAGGTTCAAAATGTAACAAAAATCTACGGTAAGAATAATGAGAAGAAGACACAAGCCTTAAGTGGGATTAGCTTTACAGTAGAAAAAGGAGAATTTATCGGAATCATGGGGGCATCTGGATCTGGTAAATCAACGTTACTAAATATTTTATCTACATTAGATAAACCCACAGACGGAAATATCCGAATCAATCAAAACGATGTAACGAAGTTAAAGGGAAACCAATTAGCAGACTTTCGTGCGAAAGAGATTGGCTTTATTTTCCAAGATTTTAATTTACTAGAAAACTTAACTGCACAAGAAAACATTGCAGTACCACTTTCCTTACAAGGTGTTAAACCTAAAGAAATCAAGCGACGGGTCAAAGCAGTAGCAGAACGTTTATCGATTTCTCATATCATGGGAAGTTATCCTTCTGAAATTTCAGGTGGTCAAAAACAACGGGTAGCAGCAGCTCGTGCCTTGGTTACACAACCAACGATCTTATTAGGTGATGAACCGACTGGAGCTTTAGATTCTAAGAGTGCGCGTGATTTGCTAGATACGATGAAAGAATTGAATCAAAAAGATGATGTTTCAATTCTATTAGTAACACATGATCCGTTTTCTGCCAGCTACTGTGAACGAATCTTATTTATCAAAGATGGCGGTATCCACGAAGAAGTCAAACGTGGCGAACAAAGCCGTGATGAGTTTTATCGTCATATTCTAACGATCTTAGGAAATCTAGAACAGTAAGGGGAGGAAAAAACATGCTTTGGAAATTATCGCTTACTGGGATTAAAGGGCGTTTAAGAGATTATATTGTTTTATTTTCAGGTTTGGTTATGACTTCAGCTATTTTTTATATGTTCGAGTCAATCGCAAGCAATGAAGCGTTTTTAGAAAATAATTCTACCGTTGGATCAACTGTTTTAATTTTTCATTTTGGCTCGGTATTATTAGCAATCATTACTTTTGTATACATCCTTTATGCTAATTCATTTTTAATGGCGATGCGTCAGAAAGATTATGCAATGTTTATGATGTTAGGGGCTAAGGGCAGAAAAATTGCACAAATGATTTTTACCGAAACATTTGTTGTGGGTGCTACAGCGACCGTCGTCGGCTCTGCGATTGGTGTAGGGCTAACAAGTATTGTGGAACGAATACTCGTTGAACAATTAAACATTTCAATTACACATTTTACACCATTTAGTGTAAAGGGTATTCTGATCACTCTTTTCTTTTTTGCTGTTTTGTTTTTATTAGCAGCAATCACCAATGCTTTTTCAATTGTGAAAAAGCCAATTCTTACATTGATTCGTGCGGAAGCTACACCAACACGAATGAAACAAAATAAATTTTTATTTTTACTTGAAGTTGTATTAGGGGTTGTTTTATTAGGCGTTGGTTATTACGTTCTATCAGAAATTGCACGTATTGGATTGTCTGGTTTAGGGATTTCTCTCGTAACGATTTGTCTGGGAACCTATTTCATTTTCCATTCAGTGATTATTTTCTTCTTGTCTTTACTGAAAAAATCAGAAGGTATCTCATTGAAAAAGTTGAACAACTTTACCTTATCACAATTAAGCTTTAGGATTCGGGACTATACGCAAATGCTTTCAATGGTAGCGATCTTATTTGCTTTAGCTTTAGGAGCGTTAACGGTTGGTTTAGGATTCAGAAATCAAATCTCCGCATTGACCAATTCATCAAACGCTTATGATTTAGTTCTAAACAATGCACAAAAGATTGACCAAGGAAAAGTCAGAGAACTAAATCCAACGTCAAATAACATCTATGCCCAAAAAGAAGATGAACAATACGTTTATTACAATTATGATGAATGGGAAAAAGAGCCGCTTAGATATATTGCATATAGTGGGAACACTTTTGCGGATAACAAAGTAAAGACAGCAACTGCTGAAGAAATCGCAAAATCAAGTGAGTTGCAAGAGACATTAAGACAAAACGAATTACCTACGCAACAAGCGAAGGGAATAAAATTAGTTCGTGCGAGTGAATTCGATCAATTAGCGTTGCCAGAAACAACGTTACAATTAATTACAGTCAAAGATTTTGAAGCAAGTTTACCAGGTATCGAAACATTAGTAAAAGAAAATAATCAAGTCAATCCAGAGTTGAAAGATTACCAAGCCATGAGTGGACAAAAATATGAAATGTATCAACAAGTGAATGGTATTTTCTCAGGGATGGAATTTATGGGCTTCTTCCTAGGAATTGCGTTCTTAGCGATGTTAGCAAGTTGCTTGATGTTTAAGATTCTTTCAGGTAGTAAGAGCGATATTGGTCGATATACGATGTTAGAAAAAATCGGTGCGACTCGTGGCTTATTAAGACAATCGATTCGACGAGAAATTGGTGTTTTATTCTTAGCTCCTGGTATTTTAGGAGCTATCCATGTCTTATTTGGTTTAAGATTATTTGAATTTTTAATGAATGATCCATATCGAGATGTGTTGATACCATTCGGAATTTTCTTTGTCATGTACTTTATTTACTATGTAGTAACTGTTTGGTTGTATACAAGTATTGTTTTGAAAAGAGAAAGATAAAAATACTCTAATAGGTGATATTGTTGGTTTCATCGATAGAACTTGTTAAAGAGACGAAAAAGAAGCATTGGTTCATCTGAGGTATTGAACTAGGCAATATCAGCTTCTGGAGGAATAAATTGTTCCATATGGATTACTGAAGTGGTTTGATGGACGATCCAATAGTTAAACAAAAGGCACACTCCTTTGATTTTTGTTCGTTACTTGAATCTTACAAGGTTGTGTGCTTTTTGTGTACGCTAAAACAAGAAACATCTGAGACATCACACGTTCACTCTAAACATGAATAAGCCGGAGAAGAGACTGAGACAAAACTTGTCTCAACCTCATCTCCGGCTTGTTTTCAGAGCTAGACACTTCTGTCATAGCTTTTTTTAAGTTAATCTACTCCATGATGGATGGATGATCGCTAAGTTTTTCAATAAAGGAATGGTGTCGGCTTTGACTTTAATGACAGTCGTTTTTGGAATTTCTCTGGCAGATAGTTGCAAGTACAATTCCCAGTAATTTGGTGTTTTCATTGTAGAAAGATATTCTGGTTTTTTCTTAATTGTTTTTAAAGACCAAGTGTCTACATCAACTAGCGACATCTCATTCTTATCCCAAGACACAGGTACTACCAAAGGTTTTGAAACATTTTTAACTTTGGTTTCTTTATTATCTTCTTTTTTCGGTTCATCGTATTTAGTTAAATCATACGATTCAATGATCGCATTCAATTTTTTGGCGTATTGTTTATCTGTAGCATAGCGGCCTTCCAGATACTTCGTTGCCTCTTTATAACTTTTGGCTTCAGATTTCCAAGTTGGTTTGTAGAAATCTTTGTTATTGGACAACCCGCCTTTGATCAATTTCGCATAGTCTTCTAAGCTTTCTTTATAAGAAGGGTATTTACGGAAGGTTGCATGGATTTGGTAATTTGCACCGTTGCTGTCTTGTTCCAAAGTATTGAACAAAACACTTTTTCCTTCATAAGTTCCTTTGATGCCAAACAGATTGTAGTTTGGTTCACTTGCCAACAAACTATTGCCAGAACCACTTTCTAAAATCGCTTGAGCCATCATAACAGAAGCGTAGATGCCTTCTTTTTGACCAATTTCTTGTGCGCTTGTAGCAATTTTTTTCAAAAACTGATCCGTTGTTTGATTTTTTGTAAAGTTGAATGAATCATTTAAACCATCTAAAATCGACTGGTTTTTCAGTTGGTCAGTCACGCTTGGTAGACCTGCGATATTGACACGTACTGCAAAATCTGGTCCGAAATCAGCAATTGAAGTAATCCGAACTTTGTCACCTGGTTGAGGGGCATGAATAAATTGTCCATTACCAATATAAATCCCAACGTGGTGAGTGACACCTGAGGAAGGTCCCCAGAATACTAAGTCACCTGGTTGTGCTTGATCTACTGGAATCTGTGTTCCAGCGTATTGTTGTTCGCCTGTCCATCCACCGATATAATGACCAGTGGCTTTCATGTAAACATAATAAGCTAAACCCGAACAGTCAAATGTACTTGGTCCTTTTGCTCCCCAAACGTAGGGTCTGCCTAAATATTTATAGGCTTCTTTCACGATTTCTTTTTGAACTGCTGTCGTGTTTGTTGGTAAAGTTGTTTCAATCGGTGTTTTGCTGACAAAATCGGAGGACCCGTCTACAGGATTTTCAATTCCTGCCTGTTGACCTTTATTTTTGTCATTTGTTTGGTGATTGGAAGAATTATTGGTATTCGCTGAAACAACTGAATCGTTACTGGTTGACGTTGACGGTTTCGATTGTTCTTTTGAACTATCAGTTGGTTTATTTTTGTCTGTGCTAGGTTTCGTTGTATCATTAGGTTTTGTCGTTTGAGAAGAATCTTGAGTATTTCCAGCTGAATTAGTCGTATCCTGAGTAGAAGAGTCTTCAGATGGAACAGTTGGTGTGTTGAATGAAGCAGTCAATGATAGATCCATTACACCAACGACAAAGAATCTTTTTTGATAATTCACTTCTTGGGCACCATTTACTTGGAAAGAAAGTAATTTTTCACCTTTAGGAGGGGTGATTTCATAGAACACTTTCGTTCCTTCTTTCAACCCACTGACCGTGCCATTAGGTTGGATGGTCAACTCTTTTTCTTCTCGAGGGGCGTTACTGATAACAGACAGCTTAATTTTCCCCAGTAATTCGGGATTAACTGTCAGTGTATGTGTCGCAACTTCTTCCGCAGGTTTCTCCGTTGATTCGCCTGTTTCAGTCGTTGATGAATCAGAGGTTGATGATTCACCCGTTGAGCCAGTTGTGGCTGATGAATCTGTGGTGGACGATTCAGTTGTGTCTGTACTTGATGCTGTTGAAGTTACAGAATCACTTCCCGAAACAAGTGAGCTACTTGTAGTTGTTGGTTGGTTTTCTGTTGCAAAAACAGCTTGAGTCGATAAAATCGTTGGAGCAATCAGCCAAGATGCAGCAAGTAGGCGTATTGCTTTATTTTTGTTCATATGCGGTACTCCTTTTCTTTTTGCTTGTGACGAGTCTCTATGCTCATGCAACTGTTGTTAATACATAACAAAGATCTGATTTTTTTGATTAATAAGCTACGATTCTTTTTTCTAATAAGTCGCTTCGCTTTAACATTTTAATTATTCTGCATGCCATTAATTTGTTGGGGGAGAACAAATTTGGGGGAAATGGTCATACTACTTAAATTGTACCAAAGGAGATAGATTTCTACAAAATATTTGTAAAAATAACGACCGTAAAAAACAAAAAAAAAATAAAACACAAAAATACTTCATCATGTTTTATTTTTTTCTTCATAATTTATTCACAAATGCTACTTACACGCTTAGTTGAAGCTCTTTTTTTCAATTCTACTGGTAATAATTTTTCGCTCCATTCTTTTTCAGGCGACTGGATACGGGCTAATAATAATTGAGCAGCAGATTGACCTAATTCAAAAATTGGTTGAGCGATCGTCGTTAATTTTGGTTTGACATATTCACACATATCCACATTATCGTATCCAATCACACTATAATCTTCGGGGATTTTCTTTCCATGTTCTTCCAACCCACGATAAATACCAAAAGCGAGCTCGTCGTTTAAGGCAAAGATTGCGGTCGCAGAGGAATTAAGAATCGTTGGAACGACCTGGTACCCACCATTTTTAGAAAAATGAGTAGGTAGTAACAATAAATTGTCGTGCGAGAGCTGATAAAAATCTAGTGCATGTTTAAAACCCTCGATCCTACGATAGACGTTTTCAGGGGGATTTTGTGGATAAACGAGCGCAATGGATTGGTGACCTAAATAAAGTAAGTGTGTACCAGCCAAGTATCCTCCACGAAAATCATCTGTGCTGATCGCATCACTAAATCCTTCAGCCTTTTTTTGATCCAACACAATAAAAGGTCGATTTTGTTTCTTGAGATTTTCATTGATTGCTGTAGTCGAAACAGCGGAAGTAGCTATGATAAACCCATCGACGCCTCGTCGTGCTAATTCGGCTAAATACTCAATTTCTTTTTGATGGTCAGAATCAGCGTTACATAAAATCGTCACGAAGTTTTGTTTGTATAACACATCTTCAATTCCACGCATTAGCGTATTAAAAAAAGGGTTGGTGATATCCGGCACGAGGACACCAATCGTTTTTGTTTCTTTCGTAATCATTTGGCGAGCGACATAGTCAGGTTGATAGCCGAGAATGTCTTTTGAAGCAAGCACTTTTTCAACTGTTTTAGCGCTGAATTTTTCTTCATTACCATTTAAAATCAATGAAACAGTGGCAATGGAAACACCAGAATGTTTTGCCACGTCTTTAATCGTTATTTTCTTTTTCTTCATTCTGATACTCCTATCTAACGGTTACTTTTATTTTCCCATGGAAAACCAGCAATGTAAATGAAAAACAAGGCGTGTTTGGTTCCTTTATCTGGCTTCTTCGATTGCTTGAAGGATTTCTTTGGTTGTACGCACTCGTGCTGTTTTTGGAAACATTTTTTCAAAAAAGAGCGTATGAAGATCTAGATCTCGATCACTACAACCATCTTCGATAACAATAACATGGTAACCATGTTGAAAAGCATCTAAAGCGGTGGCATAGACACCGTTTGAAGTTGCTACACCTGAAAGAATGAGCGTATCGATCTTTCTTCGACGAAGTTGGGCATCTAAAGACGTTCCAAAAAAAGCACTTGGATTATGTTTAGTGATCGTGAGTGTGTTTTGTGTTCCTTTGGTGGTAGGTTCAAGTAATAAATCAGTAAATTCTTTAGGGGGGGTATAAAAAGCACCTGCTTGTGCTCGGTCATTTTTAGCACTCAAATACTGAAAGCTGGTAATATCGACATTGACTAGTATATTCCAAGCAGGTGTATGCTTTAACTGCTCAGCAATCAGTTGATTGTTTGAGAGGATGGTGGTTGCATCATAAGGGAATAATTGCCCAGAATTCACAATTCCTTTTTGGAGATCGATCGGTAAAAAAGCTGTTTTTGCTAATTCGAGTGGAATAGATGATTTTGTAGTAGTCATGGGTTTTCCTTCTTTCAATAAATAGATCGTTTTCCATGTAAGTAAAACATAATTTCTGTATTTGTCAATGAATCGTCTATCAAATCTTTAGTCTGATTCATTTCAATGGTAAAATAAAAAGTAGCGACTTTATTCGTAAAGAGATGGAGATGAGAGAAGAAGGATGAGCTATGTAGAAGTAATCAACGAATGTAAACGGTACAAAATGGGAGAAACAACGATTACCGCAAATGATAATATTTCATTTGCGATCAAAAAAGGAGAACTAGTCATTATACTTGGTCCAAGTGGTGCAGGGAAGTCAACTGTTCTTAATATATTAGGCGGGATGGATAAGCCAGATGAAGGGCAAATCATCATTGATCAGACAGACATCGCTCAGTTCAACGATAAACAATTGACCGCCTATCGTCGAACAGATGTCGGATTTGTATTTCAATTTTATAATTTGGTACCGAATTTAACAGCAAAAGAAAATGTCGAGTTGGCAACAGAAGTTTCACCAGATGCGTTAGATCCAGTGGAGGTATTGACACAAGTAGGTCTGGCACATCGGCTGGACAATTTTCCTTCACAGCTTTCAGGAGGAGAACAGCAGCGTGTTTCCATTGCTCGAGCATTAGCAAAAAATCCGAAATTACTTCTATGTGATGAACCAACAGGTGCGTTGGATTTTGAAACAGGGAAACAGGTGTTGAAGTTATTACAAAATGCGAGTAGAGAACATGGGAATACGGTGTTGATCATTACTCATAATTCTGCCTTAGCACCAATTGCTGATCGTGTCATCCATATCAACGATGCGAAAGTCCGTTCGATTGAAACAAACGATCATCCTTCAACCATTGATGAGATTGTGTGGTAAGGAGGGGCTATGAAAACAAAAACATATCTTAAAGCAAGTGCTAGAGAAATCAAACAATCGAAAGGCAGATTTATTGCCATTGTATTGATCATTTTGCTAGGGACCTTGTTATTCGTAGGCGTTAAAACGGCGGGGCCGGTTATGCAAAAAACGATGGATCACTATGTTGAAAAAGGCAATCTATCGGATTTACAAATCATTTCAACTGGTGGTTTAACGGAACAAGACGTAACTAGAGCCGAAAAAATCCCTGATGCACAACTGGAAACGGGAAAACAATTTTATTATTCCAGCTCAAGTAAAAACGAAGTTGTGCAAGTTTTTTCTTATAAAAAATCAAATAAACAAAACCTTTTAGAAGTAGTAGAGGGGCATTTACCAAAGAATAAAGACGAACTCGTACTAGATGAAAAAGCAAAAAGTCTAGGCTATAAAATAGGCGAAACGTATACGATCGATTCTGACAACGTGAAAAAGAAAGACTATCAAATTGTTGGATTTGTACGATCGCCACTTTTCATCAATAATTTAGAACGTGGTTTTGCCAATGTCGGGAACGGCACAATCGATTATTTTGTTTATTTACCTGAAACAGAATTTAACACAGACATTCAATCGGTTATTTATTTAACGTTTAAAAATGTTTCATTCTTTGATACTTATAGTAAAGAATATCGGGACAAAATGGCACAAAACCAAAAAAGCGTGGAGAAACTTTTCCAAGATCGACCAGCTGCACGTTTAACTGAACTAAGGGAACAAGCTAAGGAGTCTTTACAACCAGAAAAAGAAAAGGTGAGTGCTGGTCAAGAACAAATTAGTCTGGCACAAAGTCAATTGGCAGCTGCCAGATCCCAACTAGAGCAACAACGTTCAATGATCGAACAATTGCCTGAAGTACAACGAACAGTAGCAACTAATGAACTAGCTACGCAAGAAGCACAGCTAGCTGAGCAAGAAAAGCAAGTCGCTGAACAACAAGAAAAACTGAATGATGCACAGGCCCAAATTACCGAAAATGAAGAAAAGATCAATCGTTTGGAAAAACCAACCTATCGTTTCCAAGAGCGTTCAGATAATGTGGGCTTTCAAGAATTTGGTGATTTAGCTGAACGGATCGCAGCCATTGCTAATGTTTTTCCTGTTTTCTTCTTCTTTATTGCAGCATTGATCACTTTTACGACGATGACACGGATGGTCGAAGAAAACCGACGAGAAATCGGTACGTTGAAAGCATTAGGCTATACTAAATTTGAAATTGCAAAAAAATATGCTATTTATGCAAGTTTAGCTTCTGGTCTAGGAATTATTTTAGGAACCGTCTTAGGAACCAATCTATTACCAAGAATTATTTTTGAACTATCGAATGAACGCTATGATATCGGATCAGCAGTCATTTTTTATGATTGGTCTCCGATTTTACAAGCGGCAGTGGCGTTTTTTATCGCTGCATTTGGTGCAGCGATGATTGTCTTATTCAAAGATTTAAGAGAAAGACCGGCAGCTTTATTACAACCCAAAGCGCCAAAACCAGGCAAAAGAATATTATTGGAATATATCACACCACTGTGGTCAAGATTAAGCTTTAATCAGAAAATCAGTTATCGAAATCTGTTCCGTTATAAATCCAGAATGTTTATGGCAATCGTTGGGATTGCTGGTTGTGCTGGTTTAATGGTAGCAGGCGTAGGATTGAAAGACTCTTTAAGCTCTGTTTCTGATAAACAATTTGGCCCAATTACGAATTACCAAGCAATTGTCACTTTAGATGGAGAAACAGAAAACAGTGAAACAAAAGCAAAGGAACAGTTAGAATCCGATCCGAAAATTACTGATTTGCTAGCAGTAAACATGCAAACGATCGAGCTTCGGCAACAAGGACAAGCGACTCAAAGCGTTACGATGATCATACCGGAAACGTCAAAAGGTCTATCACCGTTTATTCACTTGATCTCATTAAAAGGACGTAACATGGAGTTGAATGATTCAGGAATCGTCCTCACACAAAAAGCTGCCGAACTGTTTGATGTATCTGAAGGAGACCGCCTTTCATTGTACACGGATGACCAAAAAGAGTTATCGGTTACGGTGAAAGCCATTGCTCAAAACTATTTAGGAAACTTTGTTTATATGAGCCCTGCCTATTATCAAAAAGTATCAGGAAACGAAGCTTCTACAAATGCTTATTTAGTTCAAGCTGACCCAATGTCTAAAAAACAAGAGAATGCTTTGTCAGAAAAGCTATTGGGAACCAATGCAGTAACAAATACGTCTTTTGTTTCGAAACAAATGGAAACCCAAGAAGAATCACTTGCGAACCTCGATTCAATCGTTGTGATTTTTGTCGTTTTATCAGGGCTGTTAGCGTTTATCGTGTTGTATAATTTAACCAATATCAATATTTCTGAACGAGTGCGGGAATTATCAACGATCAAAGTACTAGGCTTTTTTGATAAAGAAGTAACGATGTATATTGTGAGGGAGAATATTATTTTTACTTTAGTTGGTATTGTAGGTGGATTTGGCATCGGCTACGTCCTAACTGACTTTATTTTACAACAGGCTTCAATGGAGACGGTGATCTTCCCATTAGTGATCACTTGGAAAGCATATGCTCTTTCTGCTGTTTTGACTATTGTCTTTACAGTTATCGTCATGGTGGTGACCCACTTCAAACTAAAACACATCAATATGATTGATGCTTTGAAATCAAACGAATAAAAAAAGCTTCTTGCTAAAAGTTGAGTAGACTTTTGCAAGAAGTTTTTTTATTAGGTAACTGGTTGATGAAAAGAAAATTTGGTGTAGGGAAAATGATACGCAGGTTTTGTTATGCCAATTTGTTGGATGTGCGACAGTTTATAATGGGTGAGGTCTTCCTATTAGAGGACTTAGCTCAGTCCTTGATAAACGCTTCCTTTTCCTTTATAATAGGATTTGTAAACTTGTATATATAAGTTGGAATAATAGCTGATTGGAGGCGAATGAGGATGTCGTTTAATGAGAAAGTAGTTTATCAAATTTATCCTAAATCTTATCGTGATAGTAATGGTGACGGGATTGGCGATTTAAAAGGGATCAAAGAAAAATTACCTTATCTGCATGAACTAGGGGTCGATATGATTTGGTTGAACCCCATTTATCCGAGTCCACAAAAAGATAATGGCTATGATATTTCTGATTATGTAGCGATTGATCCACTATTTGGAACGATGGAAGAATTTGAAGAACTAGTCACACAAGCAAAGAGCTATAATATAGAGATTATGCTTGATATGGTTTTAAACCATGTCTCAATAGAACACGAATGGTTTCAAAAAGCTTTAGCTGGCGATCGTTTTTACCAAGATTTTTTTATTCTAAGAGATGAGCCAACCGATTGGGTATCTAAATTTGGTGGTAATGCATGGGCGCCTTTTGGAGATACGGGTAAGTATTATTTACATCTCTATGATCAAACACAAGCAGATTTAAATTGGCGAAATGAAGCAGTGCAAACAGAGTTGTTCAAAGTTGTTCGTTTTTGGATGTCTAAAGGGGTCAAAGGCTTTCGCTTTGATGTGATCAACGTGATCGGGAAAGATGAAGAACTCAAAAATAATGCAGAGAACCAAGGAAAAGCAGAATATACTGACAAGCCGATTACTCATACGTATCTTCAACGATTAAATCGGGAAACTTTTGGACAAGATCCAGAAATCATCACAGTTGGAGAAATGAGTTCAACGACGATTGAAAATTGTATTTTGTATACGGAACCAAGTCGGAATGAGCTTTCGATGGTGTTCAATTTTCATCATTTGAAGGTTGATTACGAAAATGGAAACAAATGGAGTACGCCACCTTTTGATTTTGAAGCTTTAAAAAGTCTGTTCCATACATGGGGCGAAGCGATGAGTAAAGGAAATGGCTGGAATGCGTTGTTCTTAAATAACCACGACCAGCCAAGAGCCCTCAACCGCTTTGTAGCAATTGATAAATACCGCACAGAAGGGGCTAAAATGTTAGCGACGATGATCCATTTGAATCGTGGGACGCCTTATATTTATATGGGGGAAGAAATTGGGATGATCGATCCAGACTTTCAGCATATCGATGATTACGTCGATGTAGAAAGTTTAAATGCTTACCAAGAAATGCTGAACCAATCCTTCTCGGAAGAAGAAGCTTTTCGGCGAATCAAGGCGAAATCCAGAGATAACGCTCGGACACCGATGCAATGGACAAGCGATGAAACAGCTGGCTTTACCACAGGAACACCTTGGTTAGGTTTAGCAGCAAATCATGAGGTCATCAATGTAGAACAAGAACGTACATCTGAACAATCGATTTTCGCATACTACAAAAAATTGATTCAATTGCGAAAACAATATCCTGTAATTGCATCAGGGGACTATCAAGCTTATGAACCCGATCATCCTCAAGTATACGGTTATTTAAGACAATTAGACGGACAAAAATTATTGGTTTTAACTAATTTTTACGAAAATGAAACGACCATAACGATCCCAGAAGAATTTGCTAGTGCCCAACCGCTTATCAGCAATTATGCCAATACTCTTATCCAAGAGGAATTGACCCTAAGGCCTTATCAAGCGATCGCCCTGTTGATCCAGTAAATAAAAGATCAAGAGCAAAAAACACAAATTGGTAAACGATGAGCCGATAGTAACTGAGCATGATCTTTGTTTCTAAAGTAATAAAAAACTTTCATGAGTTTAACAAATTACTGATGTCCTTATGAGCAACTGTTTTGAAAAAAACGATGAATCGGTTGCAGATAAAATTTTATACGAGATATTTTGAAAGAAAATTGAATTTTTAATGGACCATCAGCTAGTGGGAAAACATTCGACCCTTAATCCATGATTTATTGAATTAAGGTCGTTTTTATTTTGTCTAAAAACAAATGTGAGATAAGAAGAAAGAATCATGAAAAAATCGATTGAGTAATGATAAAATTGAGTATCGCAAATCAAAGAATATGATGGAAGCAATAACCATTTAATGTATGCTCTTATCTAAGAAAAAAGAGGATACAATATCATTAATAGACCTAGTGTAAGATGGACTATAAATCTTTTATTTGTATTTTGCATAAAACTTGCCTGAAGTTTTTCTGAAACCCAAACAAATTGTAATTCGTTTTTGGGATGGTCTATTAAATACTGTTTAAATATTTCGCGTTCCTTTTTTTTGGATTTAATTAAGTAAAAACCTGTAACAGCACTGATGGTAAGGGCTATTCCCAAATAGGGAATTATATAATTCAAATTTTTAGGAACGTCTTCAATAGGGAAAAAGCAGCGAATAACACGTTCCAAAATAAAAAAGACAATAACATAAATGATAAATGAAAATTTTCTTTTTAGAGCAAAAGAAGGATCCTTTTTTTCATAATATTGTGAGATTGCTTTTTTTCGTTTCTTTTGTTCTTGTTCAGTTAGGTTTGGAAAAGTACGCTCTCTTTCTTGTTTATATAGAGCCATGATATCTGAATACTCCTGTTGGATCTGCCTGACTTTGTAGACTGTATAGATAAAACTACCATAATATATTAAAGTAAGCATAAATTTAATTAAAAGCATTATTTAGTTCTCCTTAAAGGCCTTTTTTTAATTATAGCAAACAACATTTGAAAGTAGCTTTAAAAATGTAATAAAAAAGAGAGCGGGGCAATAATCAGATTTTTTTCTGACTATTGTCTCACTCTCTTTTTCTTTTACCTATTAACCTTTACATAAAGCGTAACATGTAGGTGAAATATTTCTTCAGATGATAAGTAGTAGAAGAAGCTTGATTGATTTCCTCGATCAATGAAAGAAATATATACAAAAAAAGTTATGGTAAACGATCAAAATTCAAGAATATTAATTGGGAATATTGAGCGTTTATGCTTAATTAGAACAAGTAAAATAAATGTTGCAGGGGAGATGATTCATACGATTTTGTCAGCTTCGGTAACAAAATGGACATTGGAAAGAGACATCAATTGAAAACAGGGGAAACACCTAAAGCTGATGAAGTGGTATTGACGAGAAAGTAATGATCAAAAATAAGAGCAAAAAAGGAGTAAATATGAGTAAGAAAAAATTAACAGCAAAACGTAAAAAACAGCTATTAACGATGTTTGCGGTGGCTGGGGTGATGGGAAATACTGGGATCGCACCAACGATGGCATTAGCGGATACTTTGTCACCAACAGCTGAAACTGCTACTGAACAAACACAGGCGAATGAAGCAAAAGAAGTCATCGATCAAACGATACAAAACGTCACAGATCCGTTAGTAAACCCAACGGATTCAACCACTACAGCTAGTGATTCATTAGCACCAACCGATGAAGCAACGGATGAAACAACTGACGACACCCAGGAACAAGCAACAGCACCGACTGCCGAAAGTGAAGGGGATGCAACCAATCCAACTGCTGAAGCGCCAAAAGTAGCGCAAAAATCGAACGTGGCAGCTGCCTCCGAGATAACAGGCACATGGGGTACCAGCTCGTATACTTTTGATGAAAACACAGGAGTATTGACAATCGGAGCAGGTGAGTTAAGTGGCTATAAAGAATCGCCATGGTACGGAAACAAAAAAGTAGATCCTAAAGCCATCAAGAAAATAGTCTTGTCTGGGAAAGTAGTTGCTCCAGAAGATTCTAAAAGCCTATTTTCTGGTTATTACCTTATGAATGCAACTGAAATCGAAGGGTTTAGTCAGCTGAATACCAGTAACGTAACAAATATGGAGTCTATGTTTAAGGGTATGAGAAACATGACAAGTTTAGATTTAAGTGGCTTTGATACCAGTAACGTAACAAATATGGAGTATATGTTTAACGAGATGAGCAGCTTAACAAGTTTAGATTTAAGTGGCTTTGATACCAGTAACGCAACAGATATGGAGTATATGTTTGCTAATACTCCACTTAAGAAATTGATTCTAGGAGATACCTTTAAATTTGTAGAAGCATTTTACGGAAAAGCAGGTCTTACTTCTGCTTGGAAGCGAGAAGATGGCAAAGGAAAGGCTTATACAGCAGAAGATTTCATGGACAACTATGGCACCGGTGACTTGACTGCTGGCACGTATGTTTCTGCTACAGGATGGTGGGGTACCAGTCCGTATAATTTTGATGAAAACACAGGAACGTTGACGATCGGAGCAGGTGAGTTAAGTGGCTATGAAGAATCACCTTGGAACAGCGGAACAGTGGATCTTGAAGCAATCAAGAAAATTGTTTTGTCTGGAAAAGTAGTTGCTCCGGAAGATTCTAGATACTTATTTAGTACAAGTACCCCTGGTAAGGACCTTACGAATGTAACTGAAATTGAAGGGTTAAGTCAACTGGATACCAGTAACGTAACAACTATGAGGTATATGTTTTATGGTATGAGCAGTGTAACAAGTTTAGATGTAAGTAGCTTTGATACTAGTAAAGCTACAGATATGGGTTATATGTTTCGCAATATGAGCAGTGTAACAAGTTTAGATGTAAGTGGCTTTGATACCAGTAAAGTAAAAGATATGGGTTATATGTTTAGAGGTATGAATAGCGTAACAAGTCTAGATGTAAGCAATTTTGACACTAGCAAAGTAACATCTATGTCTTATATGTTTGCTGATACTCCACTTAAGAAATTAATTCTAGGAGATACATTTAAATTTGTAAATGGAACTGGAGCTCTTACTTCTGCTTGGAAGCGAGAAGATGGCAAAGGAAAGGCTTATACAGCAGATGATTTCATAAAAAACTATGGCACCGGTGATTTGACTGCTGGCGCGTATGTTTCTGCTACAGGATGGTGGGGCACCAGTCCGTATAATTTTGATAAAAACACAGGGACATTGACGATCGAAGCAGGTGAGTTAAGTGGCTATGAAGAATCACCATGGAACAGCGGAACAGTGGGTCTTGAAGTAATCAAAAAAATTGTCTTGTCGGGAAAAGTAGTTGCTCCAGAAAATTCTAAATACTTATTTACTACAAATACCGTTGGTAAGGACCTTACGAATGTAACTGAAATTGAAGGGTTAAGTCAACTGGATACCAGTAACGTAACAAATATGAATGCTGCATTTTACGGTCTGAGTAGCGTAACAAGTCTAGATTTAAGCAATTTTGACACTAGCAAAGTAACATCTATGAGTAATATGTTTTATAAGACTCCACTTAAGAAATTAATTCTAGGAGATACCTTTAAATTTGTAGGAGGACAAGGAGCTCTTACTTCTGCTTGGATGAGAGAAGATGGCAAAGGGACGTTTTATTCAGCAGCAGATTTCATGAACAACTATGGCACTGGTGATTTGACTGCTGGCACGTATGTTTCCGTTGAAACAGACACGTGGGGTACTAGTCCGTATATGTTTGATGAAGATACAGGAACGTTAACAATCGGAGCAGGTGAGTTAAGTGGCTATAAAGAATCGCCATGGAGCAGTAATAAAGTAGATAGTGAAGCCATCAAGAAAATTGTCTTGTCTGGAAAAGTAGTTGCTCCAGAAGAGTCTTTAATCTTATTTAGTGGAAATGACACTAATCATGAACTTACGAATGTAACTGAAATCGAAGGGTTAAGTCAACTGGATACCAGTAAAGTAAAAAATATGAGTTGGATGTTTTGCGGACTAAGTAGTGTAACAAGTCTAGATGTAAGTGGCTTTGATACCAGTAACGTAAAAGATATGAGTAATATGTTTCGCAATATGAGTAGCGTAACAAGTCTAGATGTAAGCAGCTTTGACACTAGCAAAGTAACAGATATGGGTAATATGTTTGCTGGTACTCCACTTAAGAAATTAATTCTAGGAGATACATTTAAATTTGTAGAAACAGATGGAAAAAACGCAAGTCTTACTTCTGCTTGGATGAGAGAAGATGGCAAAGGGACGTTTTATTCAGCAGCAGATTTCATGAAAAACTATGGCACTGGTGACTTGACTGCGGGCACGTATGTTTCCGTTGAAACAGGCACGTGGGGTACCAGTCCGTATACTTTTGATGAAAACACAGGAGTATTGACGATCGAAGCAGGTGAGTTAAGTGGCTATGAAGAATCACCATGGAACAGCGACAAAGTAGATATTAAAGCCATCAAGAAAATTGTCTTGTCTGGAAAAGTAGTTGCTCCAGAAAATGCTAATTTATTATTTACTGGAAGTATCAGTAAAGGTAACCTTATGAATGTAACTGAAATCGAAGGGTTAAGTCAACTGGATACCAGCAACGTAACAGCTATGCAATCTATGTTTTATGGTCTGAGTAGCGTAACAAGTTTAGATGTAAGTGGTTTTGATACCAGTAATGTAACAACTATGGAGAATATGTTTTACAATATAAGCAGCGTAACAAGTCTAGATGTAAGTAGCTTTGACACTAGCAAAGTAACAACGATGAGAAGTATGTTTAAGAATACACCTCTTGCTAAATTAACACTAGGCGATCACTTTAAAGCGGTTGGAGACACTGGTTTATCAGCACCGAAAGCATTGAACGATGGAGATCAGCTGACAGGAAATTGGATTCGTGAAGATGGTCAGTCCAAAGGCTATTCACCTGCTGACTTTATGACAAATTACGGCACTGGGGATTTAACGGCAGGAACTTATGTGGCAGAACTAGTTAAAAGTGAGTTGAAACCACAAGAATATCATGTAGGAGATGTCAATATTACTGGAACCTACACAGGGGATATGTCTCTCGGCCGATTAACCGTTAATGGCAAAGTTGTCAGCTGGGGCGGTAGCTTCAAAGATGGTCAATTCAGCTATTATGTCGGTGTTGGCAAATTAAAAGTCGGCGACAAAGTCGTATTAGATGGCTACAACAAAGAGAAGGAATTGATAGATTCCAAAGAGATTGAAGTGATTTCCGAATCTTCAGGATCAATTGATCAGGTGGACACTTATAAGCTAGGTGATTCAACCATTACTGGAACTTACACGGGGGATATCCATAAAGGAAAACTAGTAGTGAATGGGGAAGTAATCAGCTGGGGCGGAACCTATAAAGATGGTAAGTTTAGCTATTATGTGAACTCTCAAATCATCAAAGCAGGGGATCAAGCAACGATTCAAGGCTATGATAAATTCGATACACCACTAGGGGACCCACAACCAGTGACTATAGGAGAACAACTGGGTCAATTAACAGAAGCCCATCGTGTGGGAATCAGTACAGTGATCGAAGGAAACTACACAGGCGATGTTTACCAAGGAATCTTGTTGGTCAATGGCGAAAAAGTTAGTCAAGGCGGCAGCTTCAAAGATGGCAAGTTCAGTTATTATGTAGGAAACCTTAAAGTGTCAGAAGATGATCAAGTAGTCTTGATGGGTGCCAACAATCGAGGACAGCAAATTCCAGGATCAGAGATTGATGTCACTATTCAAACACCAACAGCTGAAATCAACGAATTGACTTATAAACTTGGCACACAAACGATCAAAGGAGCCTATGGTTCTGATACCCAAGTTCACCAAGGGCACTTGTTTGTCAATGGTAAACTGATCAGTAAAGGTGGGAGCTTTAAGGATGGGGCAATCAGTTATTATGTGAAGCCAGACCTAATCAAAGCTGATGACCAAGTGACAATGAATTTCTATGATGGAAGTGGCAACTTATTGGCTGAAAACCAAACAGTTTCTGTAAACTAAGGAAAAATAAATTCATGTAAGTCTAAAAACTGGGGCATTGATTAGAAAAAATCTGATCAATGTCTCAGTTTTCTTGATTTAAGATACGCTCAAAATTCAAACAGGTTGAGATAAATGATGAATACCGGAATGTGTACATTAGAAAGTAAAGCAGCGACAAGAAAGCCGCACACACTGATCAACCTGCCACGAGTCCAATCACAACCACCTTTGAACAACATGAAACAACGATGACTAATAACAGTGGATTTAACGCTTCACAAAATCCATTGGATGGACAATGATATTAGCAATGATGATTTCCCATTCTGATTGTAAAAGTTCAATAAAGTTGATATAATGAATACGAAAAGAGGAGTTGCGCTAACAACTCCCTTAACAGCACCGTTTAAGACGGTGACCAGTTTAATATTATTTTTGAAAAATAATCGTCGACCGGCTAAAGCTGACGGTTATTTTTTTTGATTGTTGTTTACAACTGCCAAGATTCCAAAAATGATTGTTGCGATTAAAGAACCGAAACCAATCATTAATCCTAGCGCCGTTTCAACAGGCAAAAGGCTTCTCCTTTCTGTAAGATTTTGGAAGTACGCACATACGCACCACCTCACTTTCAATCGGATAGCCACCGTCACAAACTTTACTGTCTTGATTATTATTAGCATATCTAAAATTGACTAAAAATTCTCGATTTTAGTTGTTTTTTCTATAATTTTAGCGAGGTGATCGTGATGGAATAATCTATTGTTTTACTCGGTAAAATTCAGGAAATCAAGACACAGCCATTGCTTGTGCGATTTACATTACCAATGAGCCCTGAACCAATCAATCAGTGGTCAATATAGAAATAACGGATAAATTGCTTATTTTGGAAGAAGGCAATTATACTATTTCAGTAACAGGTCACTTCAATAAACGGAATCACTTAGTCATTGAATCGATATAAATTAAAAACCCCAATCATTTTATGCGATTGATGAGCATACAAAAGAAGAGCTGCACTCCTAAATGTGGATTGCAGCTCTTGTTGTTTTACATAGAAACAGGAACAAAGGTCTGTTTAGTAGAGACTGGGACAATAGTCTTCTTCAGTAAGAAAAAATAAGCTTGATCGCCCTAGTACCTCGTTTTTTTGAGAGGTGTTCCAGACTTTCTTTACTCTTTTTCAAAGTAGTCTTTTTCCGAAAATTCTGCTTTTTGGTAGACACCCTGATCGCCATAATACTTGTTGTAGCGTTGTTTGAACTTTTTAAAAGTAAAGACAACCAATAATTTGATCAGTGTGTAGATAGGGATCCCAAAAATTACACCCATGAGTCCTAGTAAATCACCCATCACTAATAAAACAATCAAAATAGTGATTGGATGGACTTGAAGGCGATTGCCCATAACTCGAGGGATAACTAAGTCCCCATGAAGTAATTGGACGATGAACCAGACCAAAACAAACTTAATTGCCATGAATGTCGAATCTTGGAAAGCAATAAACAATCCAGGAAAGAAGGCAATAAATGGTCCAATGTAAGGAATGATACATAAAATCCCTGCTGCGATTGCTAGTATGCTTGCAAATTCTAAGCCGATCAATAAAAATGTGACCCAATAGACAGCTCCTAAGATGAAAGAAGCAATGATTTGCCCTTTTAAGAAATCACCTAATTGTTGATTGGCAATTTTAGTCAATGTCCGAAAATCTGTACGGAACTTGGGTGGTACGATCCCTAACACAGCTTGATAAAATTTCTGAGGATCTCTTAATAAGAAGAACGCAATGATTGGACCAGTAAACAATGTAATAAAGGTAGATGTTACTGCTGAAAAGATATTCCCGATACTTTGTGCGCCACTTTCCCAATAATCGCCAATAAACGAGGCAAAATTAGATGTCCAATCATCAATCGATGAAAAGAATTGATCGAATGTGTCCGCAAAAGGTGTTTGCGCTAGGAAGTTTTTCAAAGTTTGTATAAAATCGTTGAACAAATCAGGAAAACTAGTCATTAGTGTTTTGGCTTGTTGCTCCAAGAAAGGAACTAACCAAACACTCCCTAAGCCGATCAAAAATAAAATAATGACATAAACGATAGTAACAGATAAATTTCTAGATAGTTTTCGGCTCAAACGTTTGATCAACGGGTCTAGTAAATAATATAAAACTAACGCAAATAGTACTGGGGCGAGTGTCGTCGCAAAAATCACAAAAAATGGTTTAAAAATAAAACCGATCTGCTGAAAAAAGTAGATCACTAAAGCTAACATAATCAACAACCCTAATACATAATAAGAAGTCGTTCCTCCTAGAAAACGTATCAGACGTGACTGATCTTTAGAATTATTCTTCAATTTATTACTCCTTTCAATGTACTAAATCGCTCTAAGTTCAAGATAAAAGTAAAAGGAAATTGTTTTTTACCTATCGGGAACGTCAAGCTGATTTATCTTATTATAGTCGGAACTAGTGACAAAAAGAAAATGATACTGTTCAGAAATGGCTAGAAAATAAAAAGAAATAGTTTTAAGAAAACGCTTGACTATTTATTTAGCGATATGATAAATTAAATCCTGTTGCTAAAACGTAAAGATTACGATTTGGTAACTTTAATCGTAAAATGAAAGAAGATGAAGGAGTGTCGTCAAATGAAGCGTTTGGTTTATTTATTAGGGATAGTAGTTACTGTTTGTATACTTGCCAGTTGTGGCAATCAACAAGAAGCCTCGAACAAAAAAGAAAAATTGCAGGTGATGACGACTTTTTATCCAATGTATGATTTCACGAAAGAAGTAGTGGGAGATGAAGGAGAAGTTGAGTTATTGATTCCTGCTGGGACAGATTCACACGACTATGAGCCGTCAGCAAAAGATATGGCAAAAATTCAAAATGCGGATGTCTTTGTCTATAACAACGAAAATATGGAAACCTGGGTACCAGCAATCCAAAACACATTGAAAGAGGGGAATGTGTTAGCAGTCAAAGCGACTGAAGGGATGTTGTTGTTACCGGGTAGTGAAGAAGGACATGACCATAGTCATGGCGAAGCAGGGCATTCTCATGAATTAGACCCGCATGTTTGGTTAGCTCCAAGTTTAGCAATGAAACAAGTAAAAAGTATAAGGGATCAACTGATCACAAAATACCCCGATAAAAAAGAAGCCTTTACTAAAAATGCGGAGAATTATTTAGAAAAATTACAAGAACTTCATCAGAGTTATCAGGATACCTTAAGTAAAGCAAAACAAAAATCTTTTGTTACCCAACATGCCGCATTCAACTATTTGGCATTAGAGTATGGACTGAATCAAGTGTCAATAGCTGGCTTATCCTCAAGTGAGGAGCCTTCAGCCGCAAGAATTGCTGAATTAAAACAGTTTGTAAAAGATCATGGGATCAAATATATTTATTTCGAAGAAAATGCAAAAGACAGTATCGCTAGAACTCTAGCAAATGAAGCCGGCGTTTCTTTGGCTGTCTTGAATCCTCTAGAAGGTTTAACGAAAGAACAACTTGCAAATGGTGAAAACTACTTAACCATAATGAAAGAAAACCTCAAGTCATTACAAAAAACGACAGATACAGTGAATCCACTGGAAGCCACACTGACACCAGAAAAAGAAAAAAATGTATATAATGGTTACTTTGAAGATTCAGCTGTGAAAGACCGCAAATTGTCCGATTGGAAAGGGCAATGGCAAACGGTCGATAACTATTTAGCTGATGGAACCTTAGATCCCGTATTTGAGTATAAGGCAAAAATCGATCCAAAAAAATCAGCAAAAGAGTACAAGGATTATTATACCGTCGGATACCAGACGGATGTCGAAAAGATCAAGATTGACGGAGATCGAATGGCATTTACTTTTAAAAATGGTGAGACGAAGCAATCATCTTACCGATATGCAGGTAAAAGAGTTTTGAATTACGCTGCAGGAAATCGAGGCGTACGCTACTTATTTGAAGCAGTAGAGGCAGAAAGTGGCGCTTATCGATATGTACAATTCAGTGATCATTCGATTGCACCAACAGATTCGGAACATTTTCATATCTATTTAGGGAATGAAAGTCAAGAAAGTTTACTGGCAGAAATGGATCATTGGCCAACTTTTTATCCAGTAGAGATGAGTGGGCAAGAAATTGCGCAAGAAATGCTGTTACATTAAACTACAAAATAGGAACAAGAAAAGATAAATAAGAAAAAATGAGCAAAACAAACAGACGAGTTTTGCTCATTTTTTTTTGTTTGTTTTTGGGGAGAAGTCTGAGATTTACGAGATCAATTTTTTTAAACCACGTACAGAAGCCGGAATCACTTCGCCATTTGCTAACGTGATTTCACGAGTTTTTTTGTTGATCGTACGGACATTTTGAGTATTGATCACGTATGATTTATGGCAGCGGATAAAATGACGGTTCATTTTCTCTATTTCTTTGATTTTATCATAGAACTGCATTTGCGCATGAGTCAAATGAACCTCTAATTTATGTGGCGTTCCTGGGGAAGTAGAGAAATACTGGATATCTTTGATCGGCAGAAATTTTATTTCATCGTTAAATTCGATTTTAAAAATATCTTTTTGTAAAGGAGTCGCTTTGACATCTTCAAAGATCTTACTTAAAATACGTTCCACATTTTCTTTTAAATCAAAAATATCTTCTTTGATAATATAATCAGTCGGTTCAATATTACTCTTTAAGATAGACATTGAAAGATCCGTATGAGAAGTAACATAAATAATTTTTCCTAAAGGATCTAGATCTCTTACGCGTTTTCCGATCATAATACCATCTAGATCGCTATCTTTTAATTCAATGTCTAAAAAATAAATACCAAAAGATGAGGTTCGTACTCTAGCTGCTTGAAGAAGTTCAATTGGATCAGAAGTGGCGATATGGACATAACTATCCAAATTCTCAATCATAATTCGATTTTTGATCACTGCTGAAATTACTTCCAACTGTTTCGTGTCATCTTCGCAAATATAAATTGGAATCATACGAATACTCCTTTATTTTGTTTGTATATAGATTGTCTGAGAAAAACGTTGATTCTCAATAGATGTCTCTAAAAAGATATAAGGATTGGCCTTTGACAGCTCATCCAAAATGAATAAACCGAGTCCTTCGTTTTTAGGATCTTTTTTTGTTGAAAAACCTTTTTGTTTTAATTGATTTAACGGAATTGTATTCATCGTTGTATTGATGACACGAATAATCACTGAGTTTTTCTTTTTTAAAACAAAGAGTTCAATTTTCTTCTTTTTAGTAATTAAAGCTCCTTCAATCGCATTATCTAAAATAATACCTAACATTCGGACGATGTTTACTGTATGTTTTTTCTTTAAAGTGATCTCTTCTGGAATAACAAGATGCACGGATAATCCTTTTTCTTGTGCCATCATTAATTTCAAAGACAATAAGCTTCTTATTTCAGGAATTTTTATGTTATCTAACAGACTAAGGTTTGCTGGGAAAAGATCCATCATTTGACGAGTGGGTAAGATATTTTGATTGTAGTACTTACGTAATCCCTCCAGGTCACCTTCAGCAAGATAACTATTCATTGAAAAAAGCAAGTTTTGATAATCATGCTTGAATTCTCTAAGGTCTTGATAGTTTTTTTCTAGATCACGGATGTAATCTTGTTGCATTTGCATACGCTGTTCTAACAATTGGTCTGCCATTTTTCTCTTTGAAATTTTCCAATAATAAATGAGGATAAACAGCCCGCCACAGAGATAAAGAATGAAAAAGCCAGTGTTGATAGTTAAAATTTGGGGAGTCTCGCCAGAAAAACGTGTATAAAAGATAACGATATAATAGGTAAATAACATCAACGCGCCAACGGTTCCAATCATTCGGCGATCCAACCCATGGAAATTTTCTAAGGCTTTTTTAAAGGCTAAAGCAAGTAAGATCGATAACGTCGCAGAAATGACGATATGAATATACTGCAAGGAATCTCCTGGTTCAATGACAGCAGATTTCAAAATAAAAAAATCGCTGATGCTCGTCAAATGGTCTCCTAAAAGCGAAGTAAGCAATCCCCAAGGAAGAGCATAAACCAGTTTTTGCGGGGAAGTAGAAAAGAAGAAGAATGTTAGCATCAGCATACCTATAGCAAATAAAGCAGTAAATATCCCTAATAAAGGATACATAAAACCTAACAAGACACAAGAGATTAAAATAGTGGTAACGAATAAGTATTTCTTTTTAATTTGGTGTTCAATGAGTAATACACAAATTGTGTAAATTAAATATTGCAAGGCTATGGACCACAAAAACATAAAGTACAGCTCCCATTGATTTTTACCAAATTATAGCATATTTATTGAATTATTTTTTTAATTTTTCAGGGATTTTAAACTCTGAACTCATACCAAAGCAGCATCCAGACACAAAGAAGTCAGACAAATTAGTAAGTTGTTTAATGATTGTTTTTTTCATAGAAAATTCCTCCAAGATTCATTATATAATTCGTAATTGGAAGCAGCGTAGCTATTTCTAAAATAATCCCGAGAAGCAAGTAAGTAGAAAAGTAAGAATTAGCGAAAAATAAAATAGTTATTGCAAATAGAAGAAACATGAAAATTGCTTTTTTTAACAGTGGTGGGCGTTTTTCAGGTTCAATGGGATTGATTGCTGTACCTTTTGATCCATAGCGAAGCAACAATAAGAAACAGATGATCAATGAAATGACCTTCAGTGGGGAAGAGATGGTCACATCAAAGTGTTTCATTAAGAGGGGAACGCCCCACAAATAAAGCAAAGTCCATAGTAAACAAACAAATTCAGAATCAGAATGAAGTCCGTAAGCATAGCGACGGATACAAATATAAGAAAGAAAGGTCAATCCTGTTTCGACCCAAGAACCGGTTATTAAAGAAAATACTAAAACAACGGCCAATTTGCCAAGGTTATTCATTAATACATCAAGGGCAAATTTTACTTGGAGATAAACCATTTCATCTTCTATTTTTTCACCACTGAATAATGTGTCTAATATTCTATTTACAACTTTATTTTTCATCCAACGTACCTCCAATAACGATTTTATTCTAAATTTGTTAAAAATAGTGTTTCGATTCATAAAAGGTTGTTTTGACATCAAAACCGTAAAAAAAAGATCAAAAAATTCAGTTAGATCTTTCTTTTTTGAGTATTTTATAAATGGCAGATAAAAAAAGTGAACGGTTTTGACATGAAAAGGGCTTTTTATGATTTCTATGTGTTCTCTGCCTAGAAGTGTGTTAAAAATTGATTGACTTAAAAAATATTGGAGGAACTATCATGGGGAATGAACAAGTAATGGAGAAAATGGATGAGCAATTATTTGAAGTTGGTGAAACAGGTGCTTTTGTTTCAGATTTATTTGAAGCGCCTATCAAAGGAGAAATTGAAAAAGTTTATGAAAACAGCGTGATGATCCGGGTCATCAAATGTGCAGTAGAAGATAATGAAACTGCCGACAGTTTGCATTGGCAGCTTGTTGTTCGAAAATCAAGTGCGATAATGGAATGAATAAAAATAAACATAAACACAACAAATAGGCTGAGGTACTGTCCGAGTATCCTGTAAATCAGCCTATTTGTTGTGTTTTGAAGTATAGTGATTTTTTTAGTTGGCCATTAAAGTGAACACGCTTGTCCTTATTTTTTGGATAAGACTATATGACGTTGGTAAAATTTCCATACTTGAATGCTTTGAACAATTGCTATGATTAAAAATAAAACAGCCACTAATAAAATAGCAAAATGCCCAAATAAATGGTGGCAAAAAACGAGAACGCCTGCGCCACTGATGAAAGCTAGAACAACTGTCAGAAAATGGAAAAAACGATCGAACGCTGCTTTTTCTTTTGTGACAAGAGAATCGTATAAGTTAGTAGCAACTCCTTTTAGATTCCCCGTAGTAAAAAGATTAGTATAAGC
This sequence comes from Enterococcus sp. C57, assembly GCF_040887305.1. Classification (NCBI taxonomy): domain Bacteria; kingdom Bacillati; phylum Bacillota; class Bacilli; order Lactobacillales; family Enterococcaceae; genus Enterococcus; species Enterococcus sp. C57. Next base: position 364,348 of record NZ_JBFOFP010000004.1, read on the forward strand.
TCGTCCATCGATTTTATCAAAAGCGACCCATTGAATAGCTGCTGTAAATGCAATCATGATGGTTACGATGGCTGGGTGGATACTGATTGGAGTCAGACTGACTAAGAAAAAGATAATTGCTTCGTAGTAAAGAACATACAAACGCCAATAGTGTTTTTCTTTCTTTTTGAAATAATCAATCAAAAATTTTGTCAGTAAAATCCCTAAAAAAAAGAAGACAGTAGAAAGAATTTTTTTTCCAACGCTAATCCATTCACCATCGAAAGCTTGGATGATTGCTAAGACAATATTACCCGTTTGTGCTGAAGCAAATGCGTTATATTGAATATATGTATAACTGTCCATTGCGCCACCGATAAAGGATAATAAAAGTCCGATTGTCCGTCCTTCATGAAATGAAGTACTCATTTATATTCACCTTCAAATTAATATATTTGTCTTTTTTATTCTATCATATTGGTTATGTGTTTTTGATATTTTATAGATAATTTTCAGAAAAGGTCAGTGTTTGCTAAAGTCATTTTAATTTTTAGAAAGGTCTGTTAGTATAAAAGAAAAATATTGACCATTTATATATAGAAAGATGTGAAAACAATCAATCAAGGGAATGAAAAAGAAATACTTCGCTTACAAAGAGAAATCAGTCATTGGGAAAAAAGATATGAGAAGCTCCAACAAATTTTCCGGATGCAAGAAGAGATCATTGCAAGCTATGAAGCAGCTTATGGTGAAGCACCTGGGCTGATTGAGGAAGAAAAAGAAACGAATAATAGTCATTCATTTTTCGATATGATGGAAAAGCGCTCCTACAATCGTTTTAATTACGAGCAAAAAGCAGCGATTACTTACAATATGGAAAAAAATCTAAGGATCATTGCAGGAGCGGGAAGTGGGAAGACCCAAACAATTTGTGCAAAAGCTGTCTATTTAATGACTGAAAATCAGGTAGATGAGCAACGGATATTGATGATCACTTTTACGAGAAATGCTGCGAATGAATTGAAAAAGCGAGTAGATAATTTTAGCCAACGAAAGACCAATGTTCATATAGGAACTTTTCATAGTATCTTTTTTCGTTTGTACAATGATATTTGTCGCCAATTCCCAGAAGTAGTCACTGAAGGGATACAGGGAGAATTTTCAAAAGAGACCTCATACAAAGTCAGTGGACTAATACAACAACTTATTCGTAAGTATAATTTATACGCTTTTGATCAATATGGAGAAAAAAATTTGGCGGCACGTCTTGATTATTGGCAGAATATGAACTTATCAATAGAAGAAACGCGAGTATTGATAAAAGAAAACTTTGACTTTATTGAACCGAATGCAACTATGCCGATTTCCGAAAGAATGACCCACTTCATGCGAGAACTGCAAGCACAAAAGAAAGAGCAACATCTTTTTGAATTCAATGATGTTCTAAGTAATTTAAAACAAGCCTTGCAGAACGAAGAAATCAGAAACTTCGTGGGACAAAAATATGATTATTTATTTATTGATGAATTTCAAGACACGAATCCTTTACAGTGGGAAATTGTTCGCCTGATCACGAAGGAAACACCAATGAAACTTATTGTGGTCGGTGACGATGATCAAAGTATCTATGGGTTTCGAGGTTCGGAACCTTCTTATATTAAAAATTTTGATCAAGAGTACGCAACGAAGACGCTTTTTTTATTAACCAACTATCGTTCACGTGCGACCATTGTTCAAGGAGCAAATCGCTTAATTACTTTTAATAAAAATGATCGTATCCAAAAAGCAATGATTCCAGCTAAGAAAGAGGCAGGGATTATGCAGGCGCTAGCTTTTGATGATATACAAGCTGAAAGTCGCTGGATCATTGAGCAAATCAAAACATTGATTAAACATAAGGGGAAATACAAAGAATCAATCGTTTTATATCGGTCGTTAACGCAAACCCAGCAATTAGTCCAAGACTTGTTACAGACGGATATCCCCTTTGTACTAGAAGCAGATGGCCCATACGAAGGGATATTTGGGATAAAACTATTTCAACAGTTCTATCAAAGGATCCTTTACTGGCAAAATGCAACTACTTATCAAAAAAAGACACAGGGTTATCAACAAGTACTCTATCAGTTAATGATTAATTGCTATTTCAAGAAAGCTGAATGTGAGGACTATTTTTCCCAACGAAATAAAGTAACAGATATTGTGGAATATATCCTTTCTGTAAAGCCGCATTTAAAAACAAAAGAAAAAGAGATTCATCGGTTTGTAAAGGACCTTCATACTTTTGATAAAAATGGCGGAAAAGGTTTTGATCGTTTAATTCAAAGCTACCTTAAATTAAGTCGACCAACTAAAGAAATAGACGGTAGTGAGCGTGAATGGTTGTTAGGAACGCTCAAACAATTTCCAACATTAGAAAAAATCAACCATTTAGAAAAAGACATCCAAGCAGTTGCGAAACAACTAAAAACTCGTTTAATCGCTTACCGACAAGGAAAACTTGATGCTTTATGCATTCAAAGTATTCATAGAAGTAAAGGCTTAAGCTATCGCAATGTTTTTTTAGTTGGTTGTAATGAAGGAGCTATTCCTTACAATGGTGCCTCTGATAAAGCAGCCATTAGTTTGGATAAGGTCAAGGCAGAGCATGTGACAACAGTCGAAGAAGAACGCCGTCTTTTTTATGTAGCAATGACACGAGCAAGGAATCGTCTCTATTTGTGTATACCTTTGATGAAGGGGACGAGAAAATTGAAAACTTCTAGATTTATTAGAGAAACAGGTTGTAAAATTAAAAAAATACATGTTTGATCACATAAAAAACGATATTATTAGGTAAAAAATACTAATAATATCGTTTTTTTTATGTATTTTTCTTCTTTTTTTTATACAAAATAAATTAATTTTTTTCATATAAACACAGGATTAAAAGGGTTTAATAGCAAAGAAGAATAAATTTTCTGAATTTTAATAGCTAATAATTGGTGTTTTTTATAACTTTCAGTTAGAATGGGATTATAATTAAAAAGGAGTGAGAGAATGATAAAAGTATATACTTCCCCTAGCTGTACTTCTTGTAGAAAGGCAAGAGCATGGTTGCAAGAAAATCGTTTAGATTTTGAAGAAAAAAATATTTTTGCAGAGCCGATATCAGAAAATGAAATACGTGAAATTTTAGCAGCCACTAACGGAGGCGTTGAAGACATTATCTCTACTCGCTCAAAAATATACGAAAAATTAGCTATTGACTTCAACGAGCTCACATTAAAGCAAATGATCGTCCTTTTTAAACAATATCCTTCTTTACTAAGACGTCCGATCTTAATTGATGAAAAAAGAATATTGATCGGTTTTAATGAAGATGAAATTCGTTCGTTTGTTCCAAGAGAAATTCGTTCAGTTGCAAGAAGAATGATTTATATGCAAAACAGTATCTTCAGTTAAATTTAAAAAAGGAGGAATCTTGTGAAGGTATACGGGTCGGCGCATTGTGTGACGTGTCTAAAAGCAAAGCAGTGGTTAGAAGAACATCATCTCTCTTATCAGTTTATTGATTTAGATCAGAGAGAGCTAACCGTTAAGGAAGCAAAAGAATTGTGTGGGTTTGAGAATGTTCACGCGGAACGACTGTTCGCCACTTGGTCACAAGGTTTCAAAAATCTGGAAATTGATTTATCTACTATTAATGAACAACAATTGATTGTTTTGTGTAGAACACATGGAGAACTAATCAGACGTCCGCTGATTATTTTTGATAATGTTTTATTTGTTGGGTTTAATGAGGAATTAATGGAGAAATTAATTGCAAGCCAATAAATACAGGATGACCTCAGTGGCAAAAAAACGAAATAGTCGGTTAGAGGAGATGGATGGCTATTCATTTCCTTTTTTTGTGAGTGATCTTTTCTAAAAGAAACTTGTCTCGGTCTCTTCTAT